>CAYMAR010000195.1:0-7465 GCA_964388465.1 uncultured Desulfobacteraceae bacterium | reverse complement strand
ATGATGAAGTTGTCCGCCGTGCGCACGAGCATCTCGCGGGTAATGATGTTCTGGGCAATGTCTTCCTCGGTGATAATCTCAAAAGCGACCGCCGGGGCAGCGAATAATAGCGCCGCGATGACGGCCATCAGAGCGATGGATTTGGTTGGCTTCGACATGTTTTTTCCTTTCTTGATTGGGTTGGATAGCAGACAAAAAAGACCTAGCACCGCGAGGCGGCGATCGCCAAGATGGTCATCGCGAGGCGGGTGTTAGGAATACCAGTTAACCAATTTGGAAATCTAATCCCGGATGCCGGTGTTGGCAACCAATTGCGATCGAGACGCCCCAGGCGTTTCACAACGGGCTCAACCCGGAAAGTTGTCGGCCGAAGTCCACCCGGTAAAGTCCACGCTTCCCGGCCGAAGGCGTGAATCCTCCGTCCATCCTATCCTGCATTCTGAAGCTTCAGATACTACCCCATCCACCAGCGCAACGCCCCGAAATACAAGAAGCCCCCCGCCACCAGCGCCACCACGGGCAGGCGCAGGCAGCGGTAGACTGCGAGGAGATCGGTCTCGAAGTATTCGTTGGAGAGCAGCAGACACAGGTGGAGCGGCGAGACGAGCACGCCGGCGAAGCCGCACACCAGCGCCAGCATCATGTAGGGCAGCATGAGACTGGACTGGCCCAGGGTATTGACCAGGGAGACCAGGATCGGAAACGTCGCGCCCACAAAGGCGATGGTGATGCCGCCCACCAGACCCACGATGAAGGGCAGGATCATGGCGATGGGCACCAGCGGAATCTGCCAGTCCAGCATCTCCCGGCTGAGGCGGCTCACGGCCCCGCTGTCTTCCAGGATGCCCTTGAAGATCAGGATGCCGGCCACCATATAAATCATCTTGATCATGGCCGGCTGGGTCACGATGGCCGCACAGGTTTTAGCCGGCATACGGTTCAGCCGCCAGACCCAGACGATGGCCGCCATCAGGGCCAGGATCAGCCCCAGCTCTTTGGCCACAGCGCGACCGGCAGCCGGCATCAGGGCCGAGAGCAGGACGCCCAACCCCACCCCGCAGACGATGACGAAGACGATCGGAGCCAGTTCCTTTAAGAAGGGCCCCAGCGGCTTGACAACGGGTGTTTCCGCAGCGCTGATCGTGTTGCCGCGCAGGGGCCAGTAGCCTGCGGCCACGGCCACCACGGTCAGGGGCATGGAATACGCGACCAGGCGCCAGAGGTCGATCCCGGCCAGGGCCGTGGTGAGCAGGATGCCGGGGTAGAGCGGCCACCAGTACTCCCAGATATGGCGGAACCAGTAGTTGGTATAACTCATGATGGCCCCGGACAATCGGTGCGCGGCCCCCAGGTTCTTGACCATGGGCGCGGAGAAAATGGCCCCCCCGGGCATGGGCAGCAGCCCGATCAGAGCCGGAAAGATCACCAGGTTCAATCGCGGTCGACGCACCAGCCCCTTGTAACTTTCGAGCAGGCGCACCATCTGGCCGGACTTCTCCAGGCTGTGGCTGAGCACCAGGATCAGACTGACGACCACGGCCAGGCTGAAGGTCTTGGGGTGCGCGAGCGCCATGGCGAGCGCCTTGAGAATTGCCACGGGAGACATGCCGAATACGAGCCCCAGAACGACCGATCCGGTCAGGAAGGCATTGCCCAACGACCACTGGCGCTTGATCAGAAACAGAATTAGGAAGAAGACGAAAATGATCCGGACCACGGCCGGAAGCGTGCCGAATAGGTCAAGCATGAAGAGACCCCGCGACGAGCCGAGAGCGTCGGGACGATATTGGCAAACCGACACCCGTTAGCAAGCGGTCGAATTCTATCGATTAGATGCACGCCAAGTCAACGATGTGGCGGCCGGCTTCTGCAAGGCAGCCGTCGTTGAATTTTAGTTGAGGGTGGCCGCCAGAAATTCGGTGAAACGTTGCCAGGATTTCTTGTCCGCATCTTCCCGGTAGCGCTCCGCGCCGAAGACCGTGAAAGCATGCGGCGCGCCGCCGTAGGTGATCATTTCGTGGGCCACTCCCTGGACTTCGAGTTCGTTGGCCAGAGCCGCAAACTGGTCCATGGTGATGGCCTTATCCGCGGTACCGTGCAGGATCAGCACCCGGCCCTTGGTCCGGCTGTAATCCTGGCCTTCCGGCGTTTTCAGGCCGCCGTGGAAAGTGACGAATCCTTTCATATCGGCGCCGGACCGGGCCATTTCGAGAACGGCCGCGCCGCCGAAGCAGTACCCCATGGCCACGGCATTGGTCGTGTCCGCCCCCAGCTTGCCGGCCTGCTCCAGGGCACCGTTGAGCAGGGCGCGCATCTTGTCGCGATCCTTGTACAATTCTCCCGTGTGCTGCCGTTTGTCCTTGACTTCGGTGGGTCTGACACCGGCCCCGAACAAATCCGCGGCAAACACCGCATAGCCCATCTTGGCCAGCATGTCCGCCCGTTTGACCTCGTAGTCGGTAAGCCCGTCCCAGTCGTGGATGAGGAGCACCAGCGGCGCCCCGGCGGCGGAACCCGTATAGTAGCCTTCGTACGCCTGCCCCTCGACTTCATAGGTGATGTTCTGGCCGGCTGCAGCCGCCGTGGTCGCAACCAGCAGCACCGAAAAAAGCGCAATGAAATATTTCATCGTCTCATCCTCCTCAATCCCGCCAGGCATTGGGTTCAAGGCGCCCCCGGCGGACACTTTTTCGATCTTGATAGTGGCATGGATTCAGAACCGTCCCGGCGGAACGGCGTTGATTCAAGGTAGGGCCGAAAACGCTGATGTAAATGGGTGATGCGCGCCGTTCGCCTTCGGGCCGGGCTTCCGAAGGCGGCGGGTTGCGACGATCGACGGGATTCAAACGCGAACGGGATGAATCGATGGTTTCGATTCATCCCGTCCGATGGAGCAGAAATTGTGCGGCTTAAATTAGATCAGGTTTTTGCCGGCTTTAAAAGTGACGGCGTTCCGGCCTTTGATTTTGATCTTTTCGCCGGTCTGGGGATTACGCCCCATGCGGGTCTTGCGATAAACCTTCTTGAAGGTTCCGAAGCCCACCAGGGTGACACGGCTGTTGCGCTTTTTGAGCCCTTTGGTTACGCCGTCGATAAACGATTCGAGCGCCGCCTTGGCCGCCACCTTTGAAATCCCGGCATCTTTAGCCATTTTTTCGATCAAATCTGCTTTGGTCACTTTGCCTCCTTCGCGGGGTTGGGGTTTAAATGGGGCTGAATCCCTGCACATTAAGTTCGCTTTAAAATAAAAAATCCAGAAATGCAACGAAAAACCTTTATTTGAAGGGTCTCAGGCGCAGAAATTTCGCTAATCGTGGCAGCGGTCAAGCTTTCCGGGGGGTAAATTCTTAGAATTTCGGGTTTCGTGGCAAGTATTTCAAGCGGTCAACCAGGACGACCGTTACCAACGATGCGCTCAGCAAAGGCGGGAACGCACCCGATGGGGATACGGCGGACGGAAGCACATGCCCTGGCCCCGATGGCGATCGTCCTCGTGATTGCGAAGGTCCGGCGGGCCTCGATCAAGCGAAGCGTTTGGCGGCCATCGCGGCCCCTGCCAAGGCTGTAACCGGGAGCCCGCGCGTGCATTCGGCCAAGGCTTGAGCCACCGGCGAGGACCGCGGCGCCTTGGCGGCGAGCGGCCGGTCGTTGCATGCATGCGCATCTATCCTGAAAGTCACGGGTCCATCCCACAATCGCGAACCCGTGGTGGCGCAGGGCGACTTGAACGTTAAGGGTCGTGGACCCCTGTCCGCCGTGCCGGGTGGCGAAACGGGGGGACAAGCTGCCGGGAGGCGCGTTCCGGTGGGCTTGTCAGATGACGTTCAGGGTACGGTGCGGCCCACAGCGAGAGAATCGGCGGACGGTGTCAGGTCATCGAGAACGAACATGGGCGTTCCCGCCGATTGTGCCTGCCGGCCGGCATACGCGCGCGGCGAGCGCTCGACAAATCCCAGCGTGTGATAGAGCGTCTTGAGGCGCGGGTTGCGTGTCAGGGAGATGATCCGGGCATACCCCCGGCGACGCGCCTCGGCGATGAAGGCGTCGACCGTAAAGACACCGACGCGCTGCCCGCGGAACCGGGTCGATATGGCCAGGGCGCCCAACTCCGCCGTGCACGCATCGATGGCGATCAGCTCGGCACAGCCGACGGCAATGCCGTCGATTTTGGTCATGAAGAAGTTCTCCCGATGGGCGGCAATGTAGTCGCGCCCGCGCGGTTTCAGGTAGCCCTTGGCTTTGTAGAGATCCAGGATGGCGCCCACGAGGTGCACGTCTTCATCGCTCACAACGGGAACGAAGGCTTCCTCAAAATTGTTGGCAATCAGGGTGCCGCTGCCTTCGACGGCGAATAGTTCATGCTTGATCGCGTGTTTGCGGGCCGGCAGGATATGAACCCGGTCCAAATACCCCGCATCGATGCGATTGCAGATTTTCACCAGCGCCGAGCGGAAGCTGGGATTGGCGATCAGGTGACCGTAGCTCTGCACGGTATGGCGCGCGGCATGCGTGTTCAGGGTGTTGAGGCGCCGCCCCTTGGGATCGGTCAGGTACTTGCGCTCCAGGAAGATGAGTTTGAGCACCGGCCGCCTTTCGAGCACCGTGGCGTAAAAATCCGCATCCGGATCGACACGCACAATATGGGTCTCGGGCAGACGATCGGCCAGCGTGCGGAAATGCTTCTGGTTGGCGAAGCGGTTGGGCAGGTTGTGATAGAGGGTGGTAACGACACCCCGGCGGCTTAAAAACTTGATGTCGCTGACGACGGCCGCAAAATGATCGCGCAGGATGCCTTCCCGGCAGGCGATGCCCACCTGGCGGCCTTTAAGGATCCGGGTGTATTCTTCGATGTAGAGTCGCGGCATGGCCTCGATGGACTGCGGTTCGGTTGCCCCTGTGGCGGGGCCTCGCAAAGACCCGGGAGGGGGGTTGGCGGGCCATGCCCCTCTGGACAGGCCTGGGAGGCGCGCACGCCGGAACGCCTGAAATGTAGCGGCCGCAAAGGGTGTTTGGCAACCCCAAAATGGTCGCTGGTTCTGAGTGGCGGTTATCCGGCCGCCGCGGGCGAACACCTGAAGATGTCCGGCGCTGTGCCGCCCGCCGTCTACCAGCGAAAGGCCTATAACCCGGCCGAGGTTTGGTGAAGCCGCAGGAGCGCCAGATTGCCGCCGCTGACGATTCGCTGGTGGTCGATTCTCAGACGGGTCGCTTCGAGCAGGGGCGGAAGCCCGCCCCGCGCGATGAAATCGCGGTAGTTCTTGAAATGCTCGCGCCCGGCCAGGCGTTCGACCATCAGAATGAAAGGTTTGAATCCGTGCCCCCGGGGAAACTGCAATGGTCCCGGATGAAAGTCGATCAGCAGCAATTGGCCGTCGGCCTTGACGACACGCGCCATCTCCTCCATGGCGCCGGCCCGCTTGAATCGGGGCATCTCGTGCAGCGTCAGCATGGCCACCGCCAGGTCGAAGACCGCATCGCTGTAGGGCAGCCGGACGGCATCCCCCCGGCACAGCCGGGCTTGCGGCCCCAGCTTGCGACGGGCCTCGGCCAGCATCCGCGGCGAAAGGTCGATGCCGAAGACCTCGCTGCCGGCCTCCTGGTGTTTCAACAGGTTGGTGCCGGTGCCGCAGCCCACTTCCAGCACGCGCTGGCCCGGCCGCGGGGGCGCCAGCTTGAGCCCCATGTGGCGCAGTCCGGCGTTGAAAGGCTCGGTGCAGGCGTCGTAGCGTTTGGCCCACCCGCGATAAGGGTCGTCGGTCAAGGTGCACTCCCTTTGTTTTCCGGGGCCGACCGCGGCAGTCAACGGATCGGTCGCTTCCGTGGTCTTCAACCGGCCAGGATTTCGTCGACCAGCGCCCGCCACTCGTCTTCGAGCGGGACATCCGGCCGTGGCCTCCCGGCCCGGCGATACCAGTAGTCGGCATTCCAGAGAACGCCCTCCTCGCGATGAAGATAGGCATGGACCGCGCTGCCCTGCACGGTAGGTATCGCCTGGGCGATGGCGTGCGCCCGGTCCCAGTCCCCCTTTTTATCCCACCACAGCGCTTGCAGGATTTCAGCCAGACCGGTGGGCGGGCGGTCGTCCGCCGCCACGCTTCGAACAAATGCTTCTCGATCCATGTGACCCCCTTGTCAGTCGATCCAGCAGGGTTTAGAGGTAACGGGTTCCAGGTTCCGGGGCTCAGGTTTCAGTATTCAAGGTGTCGGTGACCTTCCCGGGTTTTTCCTGAAACCCGACACCTGAACCCATCTTACATGACACCGCACCCAGAACCCTGAAGCTATCAACCTTCAGGCCCGGCCCAGCAAGACGCCCCGGCTCACCAGGCCGCCGAACGGTGCCAGCGGCAACAAACCGGCGGCCGCCGCCGCATTCTTCAGGGCCGCGAACGCCGATCGGCGGACATGCATCTTGGGCTCCACCACGAGCAGACGGCCGCCGTCTTTAAGCAGCGTGCGCACTTCCCGGAAGAAGCCGGCGGGATCAGGCGTTTCGTGGACCATGTACCAGGCGAGGACAAAATCGGCCGCGAGGCTCAACCCGATTTTCTCCGGCACGCAGCGATGGCAGCGAATGCGATCGGCCAGGCCGTGCTGCCGTGCTTTGCGGCGCACGCGATCCAGCATCGGGGCCTGCAGATCCACGGCCACAATGCAGCCGCCCGGACCCACCAGCCGCGCCATGGGAATGGTGAAAAAGCCCGGTCCGCAGCCGAGGTCGATGGCCGTGTCCCCTGGTTCGAGAAATCCTCGAAGGATCGCGTGCGGGGGCTGAAGCCGTCGGCGCAGCCAGTTGTCGAGAAGAAAAGCGCCCTGATGCGGGCAGACCCGCCCGGTTTGGGGCCTGGGGGATGACATGGTCTCACAACCCTCACTTGGCTTGGAGCGCCCGTTACCGGCGCGTTGCCGGGCTCAGGGCACCAGTTTTAGCTCGCTGGCGGCGTGGGCTTTGATCTGCGCATCGCTGAACCACCAGAATCGTTTTTCCCCCTTCAAGAAAGCCTCGATCTGGTCGTCGGCGTGAGGATGGAAGACCCGCCCGGTCACGCCCCCGCCTATCACGGCCAGAACCTTGTCCGCATCGCCGAGGTCGGCCACCATTCGCAGGGTGGCGGAAATGCTCACATCGAAAGGGGTCTCGAAATGATAGATGCCGCGGTGCAGCGTCTCCACCGACCCGGCGGCCGGATGGCGTCCGCCGCCCAGCAACCCCTTGCCGAAACCCTCCCGCCGGACCGGGTTGACGAATTCGATCGTGTGGGCCCGGCCCCAGCGCCAGCGGTCCGGATCGCTTCCGAACCGATCGAATAGCATGGCATAGGCATCCTGCCCTGCAAGGTAAATCATATCGTCTAACGTTTCCTCGGTATCGGCGGTTCGAATGTCGTCAAACCAGGGGGATGTTCCGCTTCCGACCATCTGCTGAAAACGCTCCTGCCAGAAATACCAGACGTTGAGCATGGTG
>CAYMAR010000194.1:0-7520 GCA_964388465.1 uncultured Desulfobacteraceae bacterium | reverse complement strand
ATTTCAGATCATGACCGCATTGCCGCGGCAATGGCCGACCTTGGCCGCTCGGGGTTCGGGACTGTGCGGATCATGACCCGCCAGACCTGTTTTCACCACCGCTCGCCCGAGGTTGTCGCCGCGGTTGCCACAGCCGTTGAACACGGGCACCGTCACGGCCTGCGCGTCGTCTACGACTGCGAGCCGCACGCCATGGTTGCCCGGCAGATCGGCCAGGCCGATCCCGGTGCGTTGGGGCAAAAAGTATTCCGTGGCGAGGGGCCGTTGCGCGATGGCGCCTTCCGGGTGGATCTGCATCTGCCGGAGCACGGAGGCCTGACCTTCGACCATGTAGTCCAGGCGCTGGTAGACGATGGCGACGGCCTCAAGCCGGTTCCGGTTCCGGACTGTTCACTGGTGTGGGAGACGAACATGAGCCCGCTGGGGATTGCCGACGACCGTCAGGAATACGCCGAAGGCAAGCCGCTCGGCCTGGGGCGGCACGTCCGCTTGAGCGGTCGGATCGAGGGCGCGCGCGACGGCCGGATCGTACTCTATTTCGCCGCCCTGGACCGGGAGCTGGTCGATTTTGCCGCGCCCGGCGCTCGTGCCTGGTACCGCGGCCTGATCGAGGACTTTACTCATATCCCGCTCGACGGTGTCTGCTGGGACGAACCCGCGGCCTACTGCGATTGGAAAAGTTACCGTTACGGGCGCGCCTTTGCCCGCACCTTTGCCGAAAAGAACGGCTACGAGCTGGCCACTCGGATACACCTGCTGGACACCCCGGGACAGACACCGGCGGCAGTGCAGGTTCGGCTGGACTACTACCGTACCCTGAACGAAACGCTGTTCGAGGCGCAGGCTGACTTTCTCGCCGCTGCGCGTACCGCCTTTGGTCCGGATATTCTGACCGGCACGCATCACACCTGGCAGGGAGAGGGCGGGATCAACGACTACCGTTCCGGTGCGGTCGATTACTTCCGGCTCAATGATCAGATGGATGCCGGCTACACCGACTGCTGCTGGTGGGACCCGCGTTCGGTCGCCTACTCCTATGTCCTCGGTTCCTCCCTCGGCCGGCTCACTCCTTCGGGCGAGTGCGAATGCAATACCTGGCACTGGAAGCCGACGGTGCGTTCCACACTCTGGAACGCCCGGCTCATGAGCCTGATGCACATCACCTGGTTCAATATCTGGTACGGCGACGACTGCGACACCGTGCTTTATCCGGCGCACTACGCCTGGCCCGCCCAGGTCGAATGCATGCAGCGCCACCGACAGTGGCAGCAGTGGCTGGGCGGCGCCAAACCGGCCGTCGAAATCGCGGTACTGCACGATTGGCAAGCGGTCTGCGGCGCCAACCTCGTCCATACCGCGAATCTGCACAAGGCGTTCTGCATGAATCTCTCCTGGCGGGCGCAGGGGCGCAGCGTTGCCTTTGATTTCATCGATGCGCGTCTTCTGGCCGGCTCAACCGTCGAGAACGATCAGCTCGTCAATGATCTCGGACGCTACCGCGTGCTGGTGGTGCCCGGCGCCTCGGTGCTCGACCGTGCGTCCTGGACGCGAATCGCGGCCTTCGTCGGCGCCGGCGGCAAGGTCGTGTTCTGCGGGCCGCCGCCGAGTGTGGACGAGAAGGGAAATGACCTGACGGCCGACTTCGCCGCACTCATGGGGATCGAACCGTTGCATGCCGATGCGTACGATGCCTGGTTCCGCCAGACCGGCGTATCGCTGCCGCAGGCTCGGCCGGACCGCTTCGATCTGGCCTATCCGATCCCGGTGGAAGGGGACCGGGCCATCGCGTCCACCGAGGGCGATATCCATGGCGTGCACTCGCCATGCGGCAACGCGGTCTGGTTCAGTGGCTACGAGGCCTCCGAGCCGGTGCTGGCGGAACTCCGCCGAAGCGTGCCGCCGCCGGTTGCCTGCCACTCGGCCACCGTGCTCTGGCGTCTCTACCGCGATGGCGACCGGCAACTGTTGATGCTGGTGGCGGCCGAGGACGAGGAACTCGCCGGGATTGTGGAATTCGCCGGCTGGCGCCTGCGCCTCCATGGCGGCACCTGCATTGGCCTGGAAATCACCCCCGACGGCGACGCCAACTTGCATCGGGATCGGGACGAAGGACAAGCCGTCCTGGAAAGGATCGCGCCCTGAAGGGTTGGAGAGGATTTATAGTATGACTACGGATCTATTAAACTACGTGAATGTCTTTCAGGGGACAGACACTTGCCAGCAGTTTTCCAATGGAAACACCAATCCTATCGTGGCTATGCCATGGGGCATGACCCACTGGACATTGCAGACCAGGGAGGAGTTGGGGATATGGTCATGGCAATTTCAGTATGGGGACCGAAAGTGCCAGGGAATCAGGGCCACTCACCAGGCATCGCCCTGGTTGATGGACTACGGGAATTTCACTGTCATGCCCGTCGTTGGGGAGGTCAATGCAACGGCTGATTTGCGGTCGAGTTCCTTCAAGTATGACGATCTGGTCATGCGGCCGGACTACTTGTCGATTTTCCTGTTGCGCTACCGGATTCAGCTGGAAATGACTTCGACCGAACGCTGTTCCCATCTGAAGATTCGTTTTCCAGACCATTGCGAAGATCCCAGAGTGTTGCTGCAATCCGTACTTGGCCCTTCGGAGATGGCGTTTGGAGATGATGGTCTTTCGGTTTGGGGAGCCGTCAGAGGCTTTGGCGAAGATAAGGCTGAGCGCGTGACGATAGCGGATGATTTCAGATGCTATTTCTATGTGAGGGTCAACCAAAAGCTTACCAAACAGCAGGTGCTTAAAGGGCAAGAGCGTCTGCAGGCATCCGAGGTGGGCGGTGAACAAGCCGGTCTGGAACTCATTTTTGAAAAGGGGACACATCGTGTCGAGATCGCGATCGGCACATCCTTCGTCAGTGTTGAGCAGGCCAGGCTGAATCTGGCACATGAAATTGGCGATGATTCCTTTGAGAAAACCAGGCAAAATTGCCAAGAGGTCTGGAATCAGTATCTGTCACGAGTTGAGCTGTATGAAGCCGATGAGCTGAAAAAGAGAACCTTTTACAGCGCGTTGTACAGAAGCCTTCTGTTTCCCAGGGTTGCCCATGAAAGAAACGAAGACGGCGAATGGATACATTACAGCCCCTATACAAATACGCTTGAAACGGGTCGATTGAGTACGGCCAATGGCTTTTGGGACACCTTCAGGACGGTCTATCCGATGTTGGCATTGATCTATCCGGATGTCCTCGGGGGCATTATCGATGGATGGGTGAGTGCCGCGAAGGAAGGCGGTTTCTTCCCCAAATGGGCCAGTCCCGGATACTGTGCGTGTATGATTGGCACACATATCGATGCCGTGATTGCGGACGCGATGTCAAAAGGAATCAAAGGCTTCAATTATGCTGATGCTTATCGCTACGTTCTGAAGAACGGAATGGAAACGGGTCCGGAACATCGACTGTGGGGCCGGCTGGGATTGGCATACATGCGTGAAAAAGGGTATGTGCCAAGCGACAAAATTCCTCATGCGACGGCCAGGACATTGGAGTTCTCCTACAATGATTTCTGTGTGTCGCGGTGCGCGGCGATAATGGGGGACGATGAGAACGAGACGCGATTCAGAGAGTATGCCCAAAGTTACAGAAACGTCTTTGATCCCGAGCATGGCTTGATGCGGGGGAGACGAGACGATGGTTCTTGGGAGCCTAACTTTAGCCCAACCGAATGGAGTGAAGCGTTTTGCGAGGCGGCCTCAATCCAATATTCATACATGGTGCCGCATGATGTCGAAGGGCTTATGGCGTTGATGGGAGGAAAAGAAGCGTTTGTGAAGAGTATTGAGGACATGTTGGCGATGGACCCCGTGTTCGAAGTCGGTCAGTTCCCCTGCGAAGTGCATGAGATGAGCGAAATGGCCGCCGTTGACTTTGGTCAATATGCGCATTGCAACCAACCCTCCCACCATATTCTGTTTCTGTTCGCACTGGCGGGCCGGCCTGATTTGACAAACTATTGGGTTCATAGGGTGTTAAAGGAATTATACCGCCCGGAACCCGACGGGCTCCCCGGCGATGAAGACAATGGAGAAATGTCCGCCTGGTATGTGTTGGCGTCTTTGGGAATCTTCAGTGTTTGTCCGGGTACATCGCAGATGGTGCTGTCGCAACCTTTGTTCGAAAAAGCCAGGATAACGGTTCCCGGACATTACGAGTTGGACATCGAGTGTGATGCCCCCGAGAGAAAGGGCGAGCACAAAGTATTCGTCGACGGCACGGAGTATTCAGAGCCAACGATAGAGAGTCATGTCCTGACATCAGGGGTTACAGTAAAACACATGACAACAAAAGTTAATTCAGGAGAAAAGACCCCATGAACAGCGATTCCAACAGTGACGTTCGAACGCCTCGTCAACGATTCATCGCCGCGCTCGAACGCAAGCCCCCGACCGGGCGCGTGCCCCACTTCGAGCTGGTCTTCTTCCTGACCATGGAGGCGTTCGGCAAGCTGCACCCCTGCCAGCGCAACTATTCGCAGTGGGACCAGATGGAGGAAAAGGAGCGGCGCCTGCACCGCGCCGACATCGTCGATGTCCTGATTCAAACGGCGGAGCGCTTCGAGCACGACGCCATTGTCATTCCCGCGCCGGCCTACTTCTGGGAGAACGCCACGGAACTGTTCCATCTGATTGATCTGATCCGCGAGCGCAGCGGCGACCGCTACTGCCTGTTGATCAATAGCGACGGCACCTTTGATGTGCCTGGCGGCGATCGGATGGTCGAGTTCTCGATGCGGCTGGCCGACGAGCCGAAGAAGGTCAAGGCCGAGGCCGACGCCGAGGTGGACAAGGTACTTGACTTTGCCGCCCAAATTCAGGCGCACGGCGGCCTCGACGGGTTCACCATGTGCCGCGACTACTGCATGAACCAGGGGCCGTTCCTGAGCCCGAACCATTTCTCCGAGTTCGTCGCGCCCTACCTCGCTCGGCAGACCCGGGGCTACCGCGATATGGGCTTCTACACGATCAAGCACACCGACGGGAACATCATGCCCATCGTGGATCAGATTGTCCAGGCCGGGCCGCACGCCCTGCATTCGCTCGATCCGCAAGGCGGGGTGGATATCGCCGAAATCAAACGGTTGTACGGCAACCGGATCTGCCTGATCGGCAACGTGAACTGCGGCCTCATGGACACCGGCACTGACGAGCAGGTGGCTGAGTCCGCTCGCTACGCACTGAAACACGGCATGCCGGGCGGCGGCTACATCTTCTCCACCAGCAACTGCGTCTATACCGGGATGCGGTTGGCTCGCTATGAGCTGATTCTCGATATCTGGCGGCGTGAGGGAATTTATGGGGAGCATTAAGTTCAGGCACTGGATCGGCATCAATGACTCTTGGTATGCCCCACCATTCGGACTAGTGAGATGTTTAGGTCAAGAAAAATAGATTGTTCTCAACAAAACGCAAAAAAAAGGAGTTATGACATGAACGTAGTATTTGTTGGCGGCGGATCGTTTCGGACACTGCCGATTGTCCGCGGGGTCTTGCAGAATCCCAAAGTGATGGACGGCGGTGAAATTCGCCTGGTGGACTTTAACCTGCCGCGGGTCGAGACCGTGGGGCGGCTGATTATGGCGACACCCGAATTCGCGGCGGCAGGTTGCAAGGTGACTTGGACCGACAAGCTGGAGGAAGCGTTGCCAGGGGCCGACGTGGTGAGCATCAGCTTCCCGGTTGGTTCGCACAAGGTCAACACCCTCAGCGACCAGGCCTGTGCCGCGCACGGGCTTTTCGGGTCCGACCAGATTTCCGCCAGCGGCGCCTTCCGCGCCGTCACCGGCGGCACCGTGGTCCTGGGCATTGCCCGCCTGATGGAAAAGCACTGTCCGAATGCCTGGCTCTTTGACTACGCCAATCCAGTGGCCGTCTACAGCGGCATTGTCAACAACCACACCAGGATCCGCGCGCTCGGCATCTGCGGCGGCTTTACCAACCACCGCTGGGATATCGCCCGCCTGATCTTCGGCCGGGACGAGTACTGCAACGAATTCGAAGGTGTCGCCGCAGCCGGAATCAACCATTGTAGCATCCTCCTGCGCGGTACGCTGCATGGCAAAGACATCTACGAGCGAATCGACGAGGCGATCAATGTCGAGGGCTGGGAGCCGTGTCGCATCACAAAACACCCGAACTCGGAAACCTACATCCGGCGTCAGCTCGCATTGCTGGCCGAAATGCGGCGGCGCTTCGGCTACGTGGTCTTCTCCACCGAGGGCGACGGCTTCAGCCACATCTGCCCCGAGCTGTATCTCGAGCCGACCGGCGGCCGGCAGAAGCCCCTGACCGTGCCGGAAATCGAGCAGCGAGCCAAGGACCAGGCGGCGGCGCGGGACAAGCTGGATCAGACCTTCCGCGAGCACCTCGACCAGGATCTGCCGGCATCGTTCTGGGCGCAGGATAGCCTTCAGAACCCGCACTTCGCCGCCAATCCCGATGATGCCGCCTGCGTTGTGCTGCGGGCGCTCAGCGGTCAGTCGCGCGAATGGCTGGCGGCCAGTCTGCCCAACCATGGCGCGGTCAAGGGGTTCAAGGACCGGACGGTCCTGGAATATTCCTTCACCCTCGACCAGGACGGCGTCCACCCCGATGCCGACCTGGAGGTGCCCGATTGCTTCCACGGCCTGATGAGCGCGCTCGCCACCCATCAGACCCTGCTCGGTGACGCCATCGCCACCGAAGACCCGCGCCTCTTCGCTCAGGCGCTATACGCCTATCCGATCCATCAGGATGAGCCCGAGACGCGGGCGCTGTGGAAAGAACTGCTGACCATCCACGCCGATGAAATGCCCGCAGTCTTCCAGAACGCCAGGGACTACTGCTGAGAAATGAGGAGACTATGATTCATACCTTGCATAATGAAGTAATAGCGGCCGTTGCCGCGTTTGAGGAACAATTGGAAACTCATCCCGAGTGTCGCGGCGATCTGGCGGCGGAAGCGGCCCTGGCCGGCAAGCCTCGCAGGCATGCGGCCTTCTATTTGGGACGATTTCCTGATATAGAACAGGGTGAAGGCAAGCCCGCCCCGCCACCACCCCTGCGCAGTCCGGAGAAACGCCTTTTGGAATGGCTGAAAGGTGCTGCAGGCCCGCTGGAGATGCTTAATCCCATCTCCCCGGTCCGGGGGCTGGGCAAGGGTACGGGCACGCTTCCGGCCTCTTTCGGCATTCACCTCAATCCGGAACTGGGCTTCACCCCGGATGGCGCGCGCCCGCTGGACGATGTGCTCAAAGACGGCCTGCCGGACCCGGAGACCAGCGGCATCTTCCCGGAGATGCGCGAGGACATCGAGGCCACCAAGGCTCTGACGCCTGAGTGGATAAAGATCGCATTGCCCGACATGCAGGGGCCGTTCAACATCGCCCATATGGTGCTGGGCGATGATGCATTTATCGCCCCGCTCATGGAGCCGGAGAAGTGGCGGGCCTTCATGAGTCTGGTCACCGAGTTCTTCATCCAGGCCCACTGCACCCTGACC
>CAYMAR010000193.1:0-7567 GCA_964388465.1 uncultured Desulfobacteraceae bacterium | reverse complement strand
CGCAAGGCCAGCGACCGCGACGAATGCGGCGACAACCTCGCCAGAACATCCGTTGGGGTTCTAAAACCGTCCGCATAGGTATTCAGGGGGGATTGGGTTACAAAGGCTGCGATCTGGTAGGGGCCGGTTTTGCCATCCGCTGTCAATTCATAATGCTTGTGACCGCCCGGTATGACTATTCGGCCCCGCTTCACATGATTGCGGGGGTGATATTGATTCGGAAACAATACCGTCCCCTGATCATCCGAATCGACGCTGATGATGTTGAGGTATCCCGGTTCAGGCGTCCAGAGGGAGATTTCCAAGCTTTCGCCAATTTCGAAACAACGCTTGTTCAATTCGATCCAGACCGTGGCATTGCTTTTTTTGACCAGCGTTTCCATTTCCTGACGGACGAAACCGCGGCCCTCCCCCAAGGAGACCAGATGCAGCGGGCGTTTCTGAAGGTCGGCATTCCCGGCGATCTGCGGGTGAAATCGGATATCGTCGTGTCGGATCTGCTCGCGGATAAATCGTGTGGCGCGTTGCTTTAACTCTTCGGGTGTCATTTGTTCGCCGGCCCGGGCGGCGGATCTGGCCACCTGCCGCAAACCCAGGGTGAAAATACTGCCCTGGGCCGTGGCCACCGTTTTTTCATCGTCGCGGCAGGCCGTCAGAAGCACGTAGTTGGCGTGAGCTGCGCCGGGATGACGGGGTTCGACCCCATCGAAACGACCCCGGCCGCCGCCGGCCTCCATGGTCGCTGAATAGGCAAAGAACTTCACCTGAGCGCGATTTAACGAAAAGGAGCGGGGATTCAGCCGAAGACTGCGCGTGGCGCTTCCGCTGTGGCAGGCATCCAGAATTACAAAGACATTGCGGCTCTTCATTCGCGCCAGCATGGCGCTAAAATCGTCATCGACCAACACGCCCGTCAGCGTCGGGTGTCGCGCCTGCCGCTGGATGGCGGCGTCGTACATCAACAAGACCTCATCGAAATCATCGTCTTCATCCTTGCTCTCATCCGGAATCTGGGAGCCATGTCCGCTGAAATAAAACAGCACGCGGTCTTGCGGACCGACCCCTTGGATGAGCCAGTCTTCAACGGTCGCGATAACCCGCTGGGTTGTCGCGTCTTCATCCGCCAATACCTTGATGGCGTTTCTTTCAAAGCCCAATATCCGGGCGAATTCCGTCATCATCTGGATATCCAGGCGGACACCGCTAAGCTTTTCAGCCAAATTAGCATAGCGGCCGACACCGACCAGCAATGCCCGATCCGCACCCTGGGCGCCGGTGGCCATGGCGATGACCAGGACGACCGGCCACACGAAAAACGATAGGATCCGGTTTCTAGTTTGAATGTTTAGGACCACGACGTCCCTGACCCTTCCCCCAGGCCCGCGGTAACCGCGCCGATTTATCACAATTGATGGGTTATCAGACGCTTGTGCGCTTTTTCCCTGATTGGCCCTTTGAATCATGCCGCGCCTTGTGTTTGATTGACGCGTGCCCATTGAAAAAAGTTTACAAATCATTCAACCGCCATTCCCAAACGCCTCAGGCGGGTTTTGCCGACCTTCAGTGATTGTTGGTCAGAATAGAGCAGCACCACCTGATAGCGGCGCCGGCCGGTGCGGTACCATTCAATATTCAGGTCGGGTGCCTGTTTCCGGAGGTGGTCGTAAAACCCGGCGGCGCGATAGGGCTGGGAAAAGGTAATGATCGGGATATGCTGCGACGGTATCTCGGGTGAGCGTTGGCCGGCGACGACGGTTGCCGGCGTGGCGGTTGCGCCTTGCAGGAATTTTTGCAGATGATGGTAAATATAGCCGCTGTACCACTTCGCGCCTTTGGGGATGTCACCGGACCGCAGCGACCGGTCGATACGGGATGGCCCATAGTTGTAGGCGGCCAGCGCCAGATGCAGGTTCTGGTCATAACGGTCCAGCAGTTCGCGAAGATATCTGGCGCCGGCGTTGACGTTGACACAGGGATCGTAGAGGGCTGCCAGACGATAGATGCCAAGATGCCTGGCGGTCTCGGGCCATTGAATCTGCATCAGGCCATGGCAGTTGCGATCTGATTGGGCCTTGGGATTGAAGTTCGACTCCCCGCGGGCGACAGCCAGGAGAAGCGAGAGGGGAAGATCGTGCCTCCCGGCCGCTGACCGGAAACAGTGTCCAAAGGGAAACGGCCTGGTCGGGGTTTGGCGGGTATCCGCCGCCTGGTAGCGCTGCCACATCGCATTGAGATCCGTCGCATGGCTCCTGACAGCACCGATGGCGGCCGGGCCATCGCTCAACAGGAGAAGACAGGGGATGATTATTAGAAGGCGTCTCAAAAATCGGATTTGGGGTTCAGGGCCGGGCGGCCGCGAGAATTGAACCGGCGGCACACGCCGGTATTTCCAGGATTCTATTTGATCGCCCCACACCGCCCTGGGTCTAAAAGGCATTTTTGAGATCGCTTCTACCAAATTCCGGACACGTTTCATGGTCGCCAAACGCTTTCCTGGCCCATCCCTGTTCAGGACCGGGCATGCCAGAAGCGAAATTCGCGCCACTGCAGTTCTTCGGGATAGCGAGCGGCGAGATGTCTCAAATATTGTTGCCAACGATCGATGCGTTCATCCGATGGCCGGTGGCCGTGGGCGGAGAGTTCTTCGGGAAAACCTCGGCCGGGTGCACACAAGCCCTGAAGCTGGTCGAGCTGGGATTCGAACCGGTCGGCCAGATGCGGTGTCGTGACCGCAATCGCATAAATTCGCTCCCTGCCCGGCGTTCCTCGCAGTACCAGAACCTGCTTCCCGGACCCAAAGCGCGGTGGAAACCGAAATCGTCGCCCGGATTCGAGGACCGGCGCAATCGTTTGGAATTCCTGGCAGCGGGAAGGGATCAGCCGTGTCAGTTCTCCCGTGGCATCCTGAGCGATCAGAAAAAGATGGGCGGGTCGTGCCAGGCGTATTTCAACGGCCAGGCAACTCCCGGTGGGAAGTCGCTCATGGGACGCCACCCGGCGGGTACCGACCGGCCACGGCGAATCGATGGCACAGACCTTCGGATCGCCGGAGGTGATCAAATTGAACGCTGAAATCAGCGGCAGGGGGCGTTCGGCGGGTGGGTCGCGTGGAACGAATGCCGGCGCTTGGGTTGGCGGGATGTCGCCCATCAACCGCTGTTCGGGAGGATCTACCAATACATAGGCCTCTGTTTCCGCACCGCGCAGATACTTTTTTTCACCGCGGTTACGGGCCGATACCCAGATTTGATGCAAATTTTGATGGATGGAATGAATGGTGGCGATCACCGACACATTGGCCCGACCGGGATCGTCGGTCACCGCGACTTCCCTGAAACGTGCCAGGTATTGACCCACCAGCTTCAGGGTGGTTCGGAAGAAGACCGGCGATTCGACGGCAGGGTCCTCGACGTGGACCAGAAGATCGTCGGCATCCCCTTGCTGAAGCAGACAACTCAAATTGTGCGCCAGATAGTTGGCCAACAAGTCCGGTTGGTCGTCGGAGAAGGGCAGGGGCCGCAGGCCGCGCAGATACGCGTCCGGATGTTCATGCTTCAAGGCGGCCAATTGCGCCGCCGTTGGCCGCCCCTGCCAGGACCGCCCGAACCCGGCAACCCATTTGTGCTCGGCAAGATTCAGGGCCCGCACCCGGACCTCGAGTTTGTGTTCGAGGCGGGTCAGCCGGCAATCGATACCGATATAATAATTGACCCTCCGGTGATCGCCGCAGGATAGGTCCGCCAGGCTCTGGTGGTGTTTATGCGGACGGGCGGCCGGCCGCCAATACAGATCGAGGCCGGGTTCCTGGACGAGCGCATCGACAATTTTGGTGCGGATGTGGCCCGTCAGTCCGTCGATATGCGGCCGGACATTATCGTTATGCATGCGGACCAGCAAAATGGGTTGCCTCTTGAAGCGTGGATGTTGACCCAATTGCTGCACGAGATAGGGAATAAGGTTTTCGTCCAGCCAGGCGTCGAGCGAAGCCCCGTCATTGCTGCTGTCCGCCCTGCGATTGGCCGAATATCCGGCACAGGCGGATAACATCACCAACCCGCACAACAGGGCTGACAGCGCCTTCATGCGTTTTATGCGGTCCGGCCGATTCACTTCAATATCACCTCTCCACTCGGCATGATGATCAAGTCACCCCTTTCACGGTTCTGGATGAGCCGCACGATGGCGTTCGCCGTGTTTTCCGGCAACGTTACGCCCCAAGTGACCTTCCCCTGGCCAAATGCGGCGATTTCTCTGCTGAAACGGGCGATATAGTCCGGGGGAACCGTAGCGGTTTCCATCTCATAAATTTCAGCCGGCATTTGAACCGCGGTGTAAACGGGCGGTTCACCAGCCAGGTTCAATTTCCAGGCTTTTTGGCCGGCGAGGGCATAAAATTGCACGATCCCGCGCTTGACCAGCGTATCCAATGCCTTGTCCGAGGCGAAGCGAAGCATAAAGCCCTTGCCGGCCGGCGGGGGCGGCACTGGTGCCGGCGGCGATGGCTTCGGCAGGGGCTGTTCGGGTCGGCTGGCTCGGCGAAGTTTGACCGCGACCTGGTCAAGACGGGTCTGGAGGGTTTGATATTGCTGTTCTTCGCGCGCCATGACCGTATTCAGTTCTTCCCGGATCCCTCGTTTAGCTTCGATATCCTGCACAATCCCGGCCAACACCGCCTCCCGGGTTTTGATCTCGCGGCGCACCGTTTTCAGGGTTTGCGAAACCGCCGTCAGCTCCTCGCGTGTGTCTGCCAGCCGGGACAAGGCTTCCTGGGCGCGCGCGGTCGCATCCGCCGCCTGCGCTTGCGCGTCCTCAAGCGTCTCGGTTGCAACGGCCAACCGGGCCTGGAGCCGGGCGACCCTTTCTTTGAGGGCCGCCAATTGCTTTTCCAGGGCCGCCGCTTCGTTTTTTGAGTTCGGGGGCGTGGTCATCGTGGGGCGATCCGACGGGGGCGACATCGGCAAGGCTTTCACCAGGGCGAAAATGGCCATCAGGCACAAACACAGGATTGCAAAAAACCGCATGACATCGGTCTGCAGCATTTCAACATCGTTCGATGGCGGCGGGCTGCGGTGCCATGCCAACGGCGGCGATGACAACAGGGGATTCATCGGCGTCTCCTCAATGGCAAGTAAACTTTCAGGGACGACCCGGGGATGTCTGGGTCGCCGTCGTGACCAACTGGCCGAGGCGCGCATCGATGGATTGCAGTGTGCCTTGGACCGCATCCTTCTGCTGCTCCGCCAGCCGGCTATAATAGGCCTGCACTTGCGCACCCACCGCCAGCGATTTAACCAGCCGCAACAAATAGCCGCCCACCGCTCCAAATATGGTCGTGGACAGGGCCAGCAATATGCCGCCGTCAACCAGCCGCTGTAGGATCGAGAAGGCCCCCAGCTTGGCGGCGCTTTGGGCATTCAGATCGCCGAGCCCGTCCAGCAGGGCCCCTCGCATGCCAATCGCGGTCCAGATAACGCCGATACCGAAGAACAGATTGATCCAGATATCGA
Source organism: uncultured Desulfobacteraceae bacterium (assembly GCA_964388465.1). Lineage (GTDB taxonomy): Bacteria > Desulfobacterota > Desulfobacteria > Desulfobacterales > UBA5852 > JABZFP01. The sequence continues at coordinate 2,060 of CAYMAR010000193.1, read as the reverse complement.
CCAGGTGATCCATCTGGGCGATTTTGTCTACGGGGCTCTGCGCATCGCGAAGAAATCTTTTCAAGCGCAGGAGCGAATGGGTATAGAGCAGAAGCGTCGCACCAAACGGGATTACCGACAGGCGCAGGTTTGCATAGGTCCACGCCAGCACGCGTTGCACCGAGGGGACGTCCAGAACGGATATGGCGATAACCTCCGACATATTCAGAAGATACAGCAGGGTCGTTGCGATCAGGACGACGCCCAGAGATCCGGTGATCAATCCGGCCGAAAAAACAGCGACCACATTGGATTTCATTCGCATCACAAGCCTCCCGTGCTACTTGTTTCGGCAGGCCGTGCAAGTGGCGTCCAACAGCAGCAGAATCGAGTTATACTGATCCGCCGCCGCATAATACGCCTGTTTGTCCTGGCAGGCTCTCAACAGCCCCTCCTCTTTTTGACCGAGCTCTTTCCGCAGCGCCAGTTCAAGATCGCTGCGGGCGACATCGGTGCAGGATGAACAGACGTTGAAATCATCCGGCAGGGACATGAACGTGGTGTTGAAATAGCGGTTATAGTAGCTTCGGGCCTGGATTTTATCGATAATGCCTTCGTCATTGGCCCAAACCAGGAATTCACTGAAACGGCGCCGGTTCTCAATATCGGGGTCGCGTTTGGCAACGTCCAAAAGGCGGTCATAGTAGCCGTCGAACATCGGCTCGCATTCCAGACGACCGAGATCGGCGCGCGAATGATCCAAGGCCTCTTCGAGATTCACCCCGGATGGCAGCGTGCAGGATGGTTTGAAGTAGCGCTTGTTCGTGCAGGCACCGACCAACGTGGCCACGACACAGATGATCAAGAGTCCTCTGAACTTGGCGTTGCTTACAAGGCTTGATTGCTCCATGATGGGTTGTCCTCCGTTTGATGACGGTTGCCGCCGGCTACATGCCGAGAGGGCTCTCATACGCGGATTCCAGGTTGCCTTGGGGAGGATCGGGAATACCTTCCAAATCGTCAGCTTCCCCAAAGAGGATGGTTTTTACCCGGCCGACCATCTCGAACATTTCCGGGGTGATGATGCCGTACATCTGGTCGAGATCGATCATGAGTTTGGCGCGGCTGATTTCATCCTGTGTCAGGGCGATAAGGTCCTGCACCTCCTGCGTGTCAAGGTATATCTCGGCGGCGACGGCGGCGAGCGAACCCCCCGATCCTGTTCGGGGGGCGGTTGCCACCAGCTTGTAGTATTGTTTGAACTTTTCACTGAGTCTCCCCGATCGGCGTTTGTAGCGTGCGGGTTCCGCCGATTGAAGGGGTGTCTTGGCCAGCAGTTTTTGCAGCCCCCTGGGTGTTGTCTTACGCCCCAATTCTTTGCGAATGCGTCGCTCGAGACTCATATTCGTCGCACGGACCGACGCCTCCATCCGCGGCAGTTGAGATTCCATGATATTGAGCATCGACAGATAAACCTGGCTCAGTTGTTCGGCGATCTGTTGGCAGCCGGGTTCCGATTCAGCGCCTTCGCATTGGCTGGCGCTATAAAGCTCTTCCTGTTGGTTCAACTGTTCAATCATGCTTTGGAGATCCGCCTCCATCGCTTTTGCCGTTTCACTGGTATGCTTGATGCTTTCGACCACGTTCGTTGGAAACAGTCTCAAGGTGGGTGATGTCTTGGCCAGCACCGGTGATTGCAACGCCGCCAGGGCCACAAGCGGCAGGACGAACAACGCGCCCCGTAATCGTGGCCACCTCGAATGCCTACCCATTTTCCCCCTGTTCATTTCCGGCATGTGCCACCTCCTCATGGCGTCTGGGCCCAACATGTTTGCAACCGATGGGCATCGTTCGCTTGATGGTTTTGGGGCCCGCTAAAATGCACCGCGGTCCGATCGCCAGTGCCAGGCGATGCTTCGGATTCAAGGTTATCCCCTTTGGCGCCCATCCATGATTGGGGCCTAACCTTCTTTGTTTGTATTAGACGGACAAATTGCGGATGCGGATCAAATTTTTTTCCTGTGCGGTTCGTTTGGCGGCGATGGCCTTGCGTTTGGAAGGCTTGTGGTGCGGAGAAGGTT
>CAYMAR010000192.1:0-7577 GCA_964388465.1 uncultured Desulfobacteraceae bacterium | reverse complement strand
GCTTTCCCGGATACAGCGTCAACAACTCCCTTACCCGATTTACGATCCACAAACGACAAACGCGAATTTGAAGCTGAGACCGTCGCCCAAAGTCCCGAATCAAAAAACCAAAATTCACTCATTGAGCCTCTAACCCATCGCGAGCTTGATATCCTCGAACTGCTTGCGCAACGACTCCAGAATAAGGAGATTGCTCAAAAACTATTCATTTCACCGACAACTGTAAAAACACACCTGAAGAACATCTACCAGAAGCTCAATGTCAGCAAGCGCCTTGAGGCGGTTGAGAGGGCGAAGAAAATTGGGATTCTTTGAATGGAATTATAAAACAGCGGTTTGACGGAGCAATTGATCAAAAGGCATAAAGCAAAAGCCAATTGTTTTTCCATTCTTTTCCCATTCAAAGTCCAATGTTGGGCGTTCGATGTTCGACGTTCATTTTTCCATCCCCTCCTCTTCCCATCAGTTCATCCCGTGATCTCCTTGGCTCCCTCCCACCTCATTTCTCTCAGTAAATTCTAAAAATACGCCATTTCTCATCAATTTCTCCTCCTTTTTGGGGGATGTGGTGCCCTCAAAAAGCTATTAAGTTATCCGACCAAATATATTAACCGCAGACACACACAGACCCACGCCGAAAATATTTTTTTTGTCTTGTCAGACTGCCCAGGAAAAATGTCTGTGTCCGTCTGCGTCTGTCGAACGAGCGAAGCGAGAGGGCGGTTAATTAATATATATGAATGCAGAAAGGATTATGGATTATGCCTGGTGAATACGATGGGAATCACCTCAAACTTGGGACGCCGGCTACTTATCGTATCGAGGTCGAAGGCGTTCTCGACGAAGTTTGGGCAGACAGTCTTGCGGGCATGCGCCTCAGCATACGCAAAAGAGCCGATCAATCGACGGTGACGACGCTAACCGGACTGCTTAGGGATCAAGCGGAGTTATCGGGGGTGCTGAACGGTCTTTACGAACTGCACCTGCCGATCTTGGCTGTGTCCATCGTCGCAAGTAACGACGAAATCCAGGACGCGAATAAAAGGAGCAAACATGAATTACCCTAAATTTAGACATCCGGCCATATCACTTTGCATTCTTCTGTTGCTAGCGAGTTTTCTTGCTATCGGGTGCCAAAATAAGAATTCAGACCAAACCGATCAAATTATGGCGCGGCCCGTTTCCTTCATGGCGCTTAAAAAGCGAAATCCGATGCGTCAATTGCTGGCCGCCGGATCGGTTGTGGCCTGGAAAAAGGAAGCCATCGGGTTTGACGTCAACGGGCGTATCGAATTTGTAATGGAGGAGGGAGCAAATGTCGATGGACCGGTCAGCGATGGTCGTGGTCGGGTGGTAACCCCTGGAACGGTGGTTGCCCGCTTGGTAGACCTTCGCTATCAGGTGGCGATCAGCGAGTCCGAGGCCGCCATCCAGGATGCCCGCGCCCGGTTGATGCAGACACAGGCCGATTACAATCGACAGGTCGAAGTCTACGAGAAGGGTGCCGGGGCCAAGAGCTATGTGGACCGGGCCGAGGCGGATTTCAAGGCGGCCCAGGCCAAGCTCCAGGCGGTCCAGGCCAATTTGCGCCAGACTCAGATCGATGCGGCCGACACCTTCCTGTTTGCCCCCTTTAGTGGCCTGATTTCCCGCGTGCAGGCCAATCGTGGTGCTTATGTGGAGCGGGGCAACCCGGTGGCCACCATTCAAATGATGGATCCGATCACGATTGAATTTGCCGTATCACCGGCGGTTGAGCAGAGACTCAACTACAATGATCTGGTCAATATTTATCTTGCCGACAGCCAGACGCCCATCCAGGGCCATGTGTACACTAAAGCCCCCACGGCCGACTCCGCCACGCGCACGTTTCGGGTCGAGTTATTGGTGCGTAACCGGCTGGTCGATGTGGGCTTGCCCCCGGATGTCGATCCTGCCGAGGTCGTCACAACGCCGATTTTGTCTTATTTGGAGTCCCTGAACAATGACGGCAAGCCGCCTTACATGGCAAGTGTGGACTCCCTGTTCAAAGATCAGAAGGGCTACTACGTATGGAAAGCCCAGGGGCTCCAAGTACAGGATCTGGCAAAGGCCTACAACCCGGTATTCAAGGTGACCAAGGTCCGGGTCAAGCCCGGGGATCGATATCACGAATATGTGCAATTGTTTTCCTATCGCGAAATGCTGGATATCGGCGACCTCGATCCCGGCCGCGATCTGATCACCGGCGACCTGTCCGGAGAAGTTGAAGAGGGTGATACCGTCGCGCTGTCGCGCAAGCGCTGGCTGCTGCGCCCGGGGCAAATCGTGCGGGCGGATTTTCAGTATGGCCGCATGAATGCCGGCTTTTACGTCCCGGTCGAGGCCGTCATTAGGGAAGGCGGCGGGTTCCACGTATTTAAGGTCGAAAAGCAGGACGAAACCCGACAGACGGCCGTCCGGGTGGGGGTGGCCACCGGACAGACGATCGGCACCCAAATAGAGATTATACCCGCTCAACCGCAAGAGTTGCCTGACGGTGCCCGTATCGTTGTCGACGGCGCCGCCTATCTGCGGGACGGCGACCCGATTAATGCCTTTAGCGAAGTCGAGGACACGCTATGAATCTTCCGAAATTTGCTTTGCAGCATAAACCGATCGTGCTTGGCATTGCGTTGCTGCTGTTCTGTGCGGGGCTCTACACATTTTTTAATGCGCCACGCCGGGAAGACCCCGAATTTCAGATTCGCGAAGCCATCGTCGTGACGGAATGGCCCGGGGCCAGCGTCCGCCAGGTCGAAGAGCTGATCACCGACAAGGTGGAGAAAGCTGCGGCCAATATCAAACAGGTCCGGCGGGTCCAGTCCCGCAGTTATTTCGGGCGCTCGGTGGTGCAGGTGTCAACGCTCAACGATCTGGACGAAGTCGCGCCCGTATGGACCAAATTGCGGGCCGAAATGAAGCTGCTCGAACCGGAACTGCCCGAGACAGCGATGCCGCCCCAGGTCGACGACAATTTCGGCGATACGGCCGCCCTCATTCTGGCGATCTACCAGGATCCGGAAAAGGCCGCGACCCAACCCTATACGCTACGCCAGATGGAGATCTTTGCCCAGCGCCTGCGTGACCGCCTCATGGACCTGCGGCCCATGGTCGAGCGGTCCGACGGCCGCATGGTGCCCATTACAACCGACCCCGCCTATGTGGCCCGGCTGGATATCTACGGTGTGCAGCCGGAAGTTATTTATCTGGAAACCGATGCTGGTTTGTGGAGCCAGTTGCAGATCAAGAGCGAACTGCTGCAGCGGATTCTGAGTGAACGCAACGTGATCGCTCCGGCCGGTATCCTGAACACCAAGAAATACCGGATCAATGCTGGTATTTCCGGCAACTTCGATGCCGTGCGCGAGATCAACAGCGTGGTGGTGGATCGGATTGCCGAGCAGGACGAAGCGATCGGCGACACCCGGGTATCGCGCCGAACGCCGGCCGCCTTTGACCTGCCTGTCAACCTCAAAGATTTGAATATCGTCGTCAAACGCGATTACCAGGATCCACCGGCCTCCATTGTTCGTTACGGTGATCCGCAGCGGTCGGTGCCCGCGATTGTGCTGTCATTTAGTATGAAACCCGGTCAGAATATTTCCTGGCTGGGGGCGTCTGTGGATTGGCTGCTTGCAAGTGCCAACGAAACCTTCCTGCCCCCGGATATCGTGGTGACCAAGGTATCCGATCCCCCGCTCTTTGTGGAGAAGAAGATCAGTGCCGTGGTTGGCAATCTGGTGTCGGCTGTCGTTCAGGTTTTAATTATTCTCGGCCTTCTGGCCGGCTGGCGGGTGGCTGTTGTGACGGCCTGTTCGATTCCGCTGATCATGTTGACGGCTATGGCCCTGATGCGCATCTGGAATGTGGAAATCGAGCAGATTTCGCTGGCGGCCCTGATCGTTTCCCTGGGGCTGCTCGTGGACAATGCCATCGTGACCTGTGAAAATTCCACCCGCTTCTTAAGCCAGGGCATGTCGCGTGAAGAAGCTGTCACCGAAGGCTGCAACTCGGTCGGGCAGTCCCTGTTGTGGTCTTCGTTTACCACCATCGGCGTCTTCATCCCCATGGCCTTTGCCCTGCCCGGGGATATGGGTGAGTATATCTTCAGTCTGCCCGTGGTGGTAACCCTGACCCTTCTGGTCAGCTGGCTGTGCGCCATGACCGTGACACCCATTTTAAATTACTATGTACTAAAACCGACGGCCGGTCTGCCCATTGTCCTCCTGTTCAAATGGATTGCCGGCAAGCTGGGCATCAAGGCTGCCCGGCCGGCGACTGCGGCCGATGACCGCAAGGAAAGCCTCTTTACCACACTTTCAAGACTGGCGATCCGGTTTCGGATTGCAACCATCATTGTCCCCTTCGCCCTGTTGTTTGCAGCGCTGATGCTGCCGGTGCCGTCTTCGTTTTTTCCGGATTCAGATCGCCCCCAGTTCGTGGTGGACATCTGGCTGCCCGAAACAGCCTCGATTCACCGCACCGATGATGCCACCCGGCAGGTTGAGACACTCGTGCGCCGTTTGAGCCGCGTAACCTGGCAGGACGGCGCCTGGGTGGGCACGGTCGATGAACAGGGTAATCCATTTGAAAGGCTCGATAATATGGTGACTTACGTCGGTGCGGGCGGACCGCGTTTTTACGCCGGCCTCGATCCCAAGCCGGACGCACCGCACTCTGCCCTTCTGGCCATCAACGCCACCGATCCGGAAGGCGTTTATGATTTCATCGCCGATATCCGCCGCGCCGCCTGGGCCGGCATCGGCACGCCCGGTGAGTCCGACTACTTGCCCCCCGTTGTGGGCGCCCGGGTGGTCCCCAGCGCCCTTGTGCTGGGAACACCCGTTCCGTCGCCAATCCAGTACCGTTTGTCCGGCCCGCGTCTGGCCGACGAGACCGCCCTGAGGCATATCGGTCTCAAGCTGACAAACGCCCTCAAGGACAGCGGTATGGCCTGGGATGTCCACGACAGCTGGGGAGTCTACGGGCTGCAGCTCGATATCAATGTCAACGCGGTGGATGCCAATTTGGCCGGGATCACCAACAACACTATCGCGCACACCCTCAATACCTATTTCAGCGGTCTGCACCTGACCCGCTACCGCGAGGGTGACCGTGAGATTCCGGTCATCCTGCGCCTGCCCAAAGACCAGCGTCAATCTCTGGAAACGGTCTACGCGGCCTTTGTCGAGGGTTACGATCGCAAGGTCCCGCTGGATGCCATCGCCAAATTCGAAGTGCGGCACGAACCGACCCTTTTGACGCGCTACCAGCGTGAACGTTCCATCTGGATTCAGGCCCGCCCGGAGCCCGGAATCCAAGCCCGCGAAGTTATTGCGGCCCTGGAACCCAAGGTACGGGAAATAGAAAAGGAGATGCCGGCCGGCTACCATATCCAAAACGGCGGTATCGACGAAGAAGCGGTGCGCGGCGAACGCGCCAATAATGTTGCGCTGGGTATCGGCATGGCCCTGGTCATTCTGTGTTTGGTGGTGCAGTACAATTCGGCCGTCAAACCACTGCTGATCCTGCTGACGGTGCCCCTGTCGGTGATTGGCGGCATGCTTGGCCTGTGGCTGCGCGGTATCCCTTTGGGATTCATGGAAACCCTGGGATTCTTAGCCCTGTTCGGGACCGTGCTAAATGCGGCCATTTTGCTGATCGACTACACCCAGCAACTTATTACCGAAAAACTGACGACCGGCGAAGGGCTGGCCGCCGAGGGCGAGCGCGCCTACTGCGGTCTGACGCGCGAGGCCTTTCGTGCAACCTTGACCCAGGCGACGCAAGCACGGCTGCTGCCAATCTTTATGACCACTGCCACCACGGTGGCCGGGCTCACATCGCTGATGTTCGGCGGCGGGCCGCTGTTCAAAGGATTGGCGACGGTCTTCGCCGTGGGGCTGATTGCGGGCAGCGCCATTACGCTGTTCGTGCTGCCGGCCTTGATGGCCCTGTTCGTCGAAAATTTCCGTTTCCCCCTGGTCCGGTCCGGTGAATGATAACACGTGATGAGGCATACACATGAATGAAAACACCAGCATAGATGATACCCAGCCCTGGTTCAAAAGCGTTTTCTTTTACCTGATTGCTGCCATCTTATTGCAGATTTTGGTGGCTCCTCTTCTACAGCCATACATCCGACTTCGTATTTTATTGGATATTTTTTCATCCATCACCATCATCATCGCCATGTTTGCGGCCAGCCGTAAAAAGCACCACATTGCGCTGGCCGTTATCCTGGCTTTGCCCATGATTTTATCGCTGTGGGCCAAGTATTTTCTGGTCAGCGATGTCGTCGTTGTTCTGGGCAGGTTCTGCGGGATCGCCTTTTTGGGTTTTGTCATCGTTCAAGTTTCAAAGTTTATTTATCGATCGGAGGCCGTCACCAAGGACGTTATCTTTGCCGCCATTGTTGTCTATCTGCTGATGGCCGTTATGTGGGAACTGATCTACTTGCTTTTGGAGCTTTTACAACCCGGCTCGTTCAATATTCCGGATCGTCTGATCGAGGGTCACCAGCAGGTTTTTTTGTATTTCAGCTTGGTCACGATTACGACTCTGGGCTATGGCGACATCACCCCGATAACAGAAATGGCCACCGCATTGAGTACGCTGGAGTCCTTCATTGGGCAAATTTACCTGGTGGTCGTCGTCGCCTGGCTGGTGGGTATGCACGTCTCGCAAAAATCGAAATAAAAAGGATAGATAAAATAAAATTAGAGAATCATTTAAAGATTGCGATTTTTCCCTGACTGGAGATTGCTTGTGAAACTTTCTACAACCAAAATCCTTTGTGTCGTAAAGCTGATGGCCGTATTTCTGACATCAGGTCTTGTACTGGCCCAGGAACCATCCCCGAGCGATCAAGGCCCCGAGGTTAGAGAAGAATCTACCCTTGAAGTCCCGGATTTGGCAGACATTATACCTTTAGCGACAAAACTGTCCGGCCGCCTGGCGGTCCTCGAAAATCAGATTGCCGATCTACGGGATGTTTCTGCAGTTCAGGAGGGCTATACCGAAGTCGAGTCCAGTCTGAAAGATCTAACAGGCAAAGTACAACGGCTTAAGGAAACGAGAGAGTACCGGTACCGTCATCTTGTGGACCTCAGGGAGGCAATCGGGAAAGAAAATAAATTGTTCGAGCAAACCGGCAAGCCTCTTAACCAGTCAATCCGTCAGCTCGGGGCGTGGAGAACGGAGTGGCTAACCGAGAAGCAACGTTGGAACAAATGGCAATCGGCCGTGCTCGAAGATGCGGACTTCGATCAACTCAAATCGACCTTTGCAAAGGCGAATGCCACCATCGAAACAGCCCTTAATCTCCTCATACCAAAGCTGGATACGTTGCTGTCTTTACAAGAAAAAGCGGCCACTACTCAGGCGAATATAGATGCACTTACCATCGAATTAGACAACCTCATCGTGGATGACCAGCGTGACGCCATGTTTTACGCATCTCCTCCGATGTTTTCCTCCGTTTATCTTAATCAATTCTCGAGCGAGTTGTCATACACAATCCGAGAGGGACTGGATGAGATCTCATGGTCAGGCGG
>CAYMAR010000191.1:3547-7579 GCA_964388465.1 uncultured Desulfobacteraceae bacterium | reverse complement strand
GACGGGAGCATGCGTCGTGGCCATACGTGAAATTCTAACCTATCCCAACAATTTCCTGCGGCAGCCGACCAAGCCGGTGACGGCGATATCGGACAGCGTTCACACGCTGATCGATGACATGATCGAAACCATGTACGATGAGCCCGGCGTCGGCCTGGCAGCCATCCAGGTCGGTTCGGACCAGAGCATCATCGTCTACGATGCGTCGCCCTCCGAGGAGGAACGCCAGGCCCAGGTCCTGATCAACCCCAAAATCGTAACCAGCGAAGGCCAGCAGCTTTCCGAGAACGAAGGCTGTCTGAGCGTGCCCGACTTCCGCGCCGACGTGAAGCGCGCCGCCCGGGTGCGGGTCACGGGACTTGACCGCACGGGCCAGCCGCTCGACTTCGAGGCCGACGGTTTCCTGGCCATCCTCCTGCAGCATGAAATCGACCATCTCAACGGCGTTTTGTTCATCGATCGCATCTCCGCGCTGAAAAGAGAGATGTACAAGCGCAAACGCAAAAAGCAACTGCGCCAGGCGTCATGAAGCCCTACCGTCTCATGTTCATGGGCACCCCGGCGTTCGCGGTCCCGGCCCTGAAGACATTGGCCGCCTCCGCACATGAAGTGGCGGCCGTGGTGACCCAACCGGACCGCCCCAAGGGGCGCGGACGCAAGATGGCACCGCCACCGGTCAAAACCCAGGCCCTGGAGCTTGGCTATCCCGTCATCCAGCCTCAGAATTATGACGACCCACTGTTCCTCGCGGCGGTGAGGCAGCACGTGCCCGACTGGTTCATCGTCATCGCCTTTGGCCACATCCTAAAAAAGCGCCACCTGGACATGCCCCGGCGGGGAGCGCTGAACGTCCATGCTTCACTTCTGCCCAAACACCGCGGCCCGGCCCCCATCCATTGGTCAATTATCAAAGGGGACCGGGAGACCGGGGTCACCACCATGCTGATGGACGAGGGGATGGACAGCGGCGATATGCTGCTCAAATCTCGGACGGCCATTGCGCCGCACGATACGGCGGCTTCGCTCCACGACCGTCTGGCGGTCATGGGCGCCGAACTTCTTGTAGAGACGCTGGACGCCCTGGCCGCGGACCGGATTCAACCCGAAACCCAGGATCACGCCGCCGCCACTTACGCCCCCATGTTGAGCAAATCCGACGGCCGCATCCAATGGGCGCAGACCGGCCGCGAGATCGACGCCCTCGTTCGCGGCGTGACGCCCTGGCCCGGGGCGCACACCTTTTGCGGGGATCAACGCCTGAAGGTCTTTCAGATCAAACCGGCGCAGGCGCCGCACACGGCCGCGCCGGGGACGGTGCTGCCCGGCTTTCAAAACGAGCTGCGCGTGGCCACGGGCGACGGCGCCGTCACCATCGAGGAAATCCAGGGACCGGGCGGACGGCGCATGTCGGTGGCCGAATTTCTCAAAGGGCGCGCCATACCGCCCGGCACTCGCCTGGAATAGCCGCCCATGGCATCCGATCCCCGGCGGGCGGCGCTCGATATCCTTGTGCGCCTGGACGCGTCCGCCGCCACGCTGGACCGCCTGATGGAATCCTTCCATGCCGCAGCGGCTTTTTCACGACGGGATGCGCGTTTCGTCAATGCCCTGGTCTTCGGCGTCCAGCGCTGGCGCTACCGGCTGGACATGGTCCTGCGCCGCCTTTCGACCCAACCGCCCCGCAAAGCGGATCCCCGGGTCGTCAACATCCTGCGCCTGGGGCTTTTTCAGATCATGGAAATGGACCGCGTCCCGGAGGCCGCCGTCGTCCACACGTCTGTCGAACTGACCCGGGACGCCGACTGCCCCTGGGCGGCGGGCTACATCAACGCGGTGCTAAGGCGGGCATTGCGTGAACCGCACACCCTGGCTTCCCCTGAGGTCACGGATGATCCGATCCAGTATCTGGCCGCCGTCCATTCTTTTCCCCCCTGGATGGTCGCTCGCTGGTTGGAGCGTTTCGGGCGGGACGAGGTTGAAGCGCTCTGCCGGACGATCAATCGCATCCCGCCGCTGGTATTGCGCACCAATTTGCTGCGGACGACAACCGCAGAACTCGCCGAAGCCCTGAAACCGCAAGCGCCCGAGATTCGCCCGTCGACATATGTGCCCGCGGCACTGCTGATCGATCGCATGGATGCGGGCCTTTTCGAAAGTGCCCCGTATGCTTCCGGATGGTTCCAGGTGCAGGACGAGGCGGCTCAGGCCGTGGGTTATCTGCTCGATGCCCGGCCCGGTGAAATGGTCCTCGACGCCTGCGCCGGGCTGGGCGGGAAAACCGCCCATCTGGCCGAGTGCATGCAGAACCGCGGGCGGATAACGGCCGTCGACCAGGACCGCCGCAAGCTCGATCGGCTGGAAACGGAAATGCGACGATTGGGCATCGCCATCGTACACACCCGGTCATTGAACTGGCTGAAATCCGACCAAGCCTCCTTGCCGACCAAGCGTTTCGCCAAAATTCTTCTGGACGCCCCCTGTTCCGGCATGGGCGTTCTGCGCCGCAATCCAGACGCCAAATGGAAGCGTCGGGCCAAGGATTTCAAACGCTATCAGGCGGTCCAGCGTCGACTGCTCGCCGCCCTGGCCCCCCTGCTGGACGCCGGCGGGGTTCTGGTTTACGCCGTGTGCAGCACCGAGCTCGAGGAGACCCAGGGCGTCCTTAGATGGTTTTTGAAGAATCATCCGCAATTTGCTATAGACAGGCCACCGTCATCATTGCCGCCCGCCATGAAGGCACTGATCACCCCTGACGGCTGTCTGTGGACGGAAGTCCACCGCCAGGGCACCGACGGTTTTTTCGCCGTGCGCCTGAAACGGCGAAACTGAACGCAACCGATCCCATCACAGGAGCATGCTGCCGATGAAGCTGATCGCGCCCTCCATTCTCTCCGCCGATTTCACCCGGCTGGGAGAAGACATTCGCGACGTTGAGGATGCCGGCGCCGACTGGATTCACATCGACGTCATGGACGGACACTTCGTGCCCAATATCACCATGGGCCCGCTGGTGGTGGAAGCCGTGCGCCGCTCGACCCGACTGCCCCTGGATGTCCATCTGATGATCGAAAACGCCGACCGCTACATTCCCGATTTCGTCAAGGCCGGCGCCGATCTAGTGGCCGTTCAAGCGGAAGCCTGCGTTCACTTGAACCGCAGTGTCCAGCTGATCCGCGAATGCGGCGCCCGCCCCGGGGTCGTCCTCAACCCGGCCACGCCGCTCGAGAGCCTGACCTGGGTATTGGAGGATGTCGATTTTATCATGCTGATGAGCGTGAATCCCGGTTTCGGCGGGCAGAAATTCATCCCCAACACGCTGGCCCGTGTCCGGCAGCTGCGGGAGATGCTGAACGACCGCGGCCTCGCCCCCCTGATCGAAATCGACGGCGGGGTCAATGCCGCCACGATTGCCGACATTGCCGCGGCCGGGGCCGACGTCTTCGTGGCCGGATCGGCCGTCTTCGGCAGCCCGGACTACCGGGCCACCATCGCTGAATTTCGTCGCCTGATAGGAGATTGAGACGATGCCCACGACGCCAATGAAAAAAGTCCTCGTGATCCACGGTCCGAACCTGAACCGGCTCGGCCGCCGTGAGCCCGACATCTATGGCCGTGACACCCTGGAAACCATCGACGCGGAGATCGTTCAGGCCGGGAAGGATTCGGGGATCGCGGTGCAGACCTTCCAGTCCAACGCCGAGGGTGAGCTGGTGGACCGCATCCAGCAGGCGGCCGGAGAAGTCGATGGCCTCGTCATCAACCCGGCGGCCTACACCCATACCAGCGTGGCCCTGCGGGACGCGCTCCAGATGCTCGCCATCCCCGTGATCGAAGTCCACCTGTCCAATATCTACCGACGCGAGGCCTTCCGCCATCGCTCGATGACAGCCGCCGCGGCCACCGGTCAGATCACGGGCTTGGGGAAAAACGGCTACCTGCTGGCCTTGGAGGCCCTGGCGCGCATGGCCGCGGATGGCCCCTGAACGCCATCCACTGGTAACTTTCTGTATTCGATTCAGCGCTCGTCGGCCT
>CAYMAR010000191.1:0-3447 GCA_964388465.1 uncultured Desulfobacteraceae bacterium | reverse complement strand
GATAATAGCGCCGGTAGAAACGTCGGTTGTCTCCCAGGTCGACGCCCAGCCGGCGCAGCAGCAGGTAGCGGACGAAGAGGCGGATAACGGTGAGCACGTTGATACGCGTCCCTCCCCGGGCCCAGCGCCGGTCCGAAACCACGACCCCTTCCGGGATATACAGCGGCCGCCCGATCCGTTTCAGCCGCAGCGCCAGTTCCACATCCTCCATGAGCATGCAATCCGGATAACCGCCGATGGCGTTCAAGGCCTCCCGGCGCATGAACTGCCCCTGATCGCCGAAGGCAATGCCGGTCCAGCGGGTCCTGAGGTGGTTGAGTCCGGCGATCCAGCGCACGGCGTGCGCGCGGCCCTCGAAACGCATGCCGAAGGCCCCTCCCGGTGCACGCTCGAAAGCGCTCAGGGCATCCAGCATGCGCCGCACCGCTCCGGGCGCCAGCCGGGAGTCGGCGTGCAGCACGATGACGACATCGGCATCCGTATGGTCGATCCCGACACGCACCTGGAAGCCACGGCCCTGCGGGGCCGCCACCACGCGGGCCCCGGCCCGGCGGGCCTGCTCGGCCGTATGATCCGTCGAACCGCCGTCGGCCACGACGATGTCGGCGACCTCGTCGTGAGCGCGCGCGGAAGCGATCGCCGCCGCCACGTTATCGGCCTCGTTGAGGGTCGGGATCACCACCGCCACACGCCCGGGGGTGTCGTAGGCGATGTTCGACCAATCCTCGTCCGGACGCCGCCAGGCCTGGAGCAGTAAAAATGCAAACGGCAGATAAATCAAAGGCTTTACCACGTAAATTTCCTGAAACACGCCTGTGTCGTACTCGACGGCCAGCACCGGGAACGTCAGTACCATGGCCACGCACAGGAACAGCCATGGCCGTGATGGAAAGAAGGGCATGAAGGGGACGATCAGAAGGAGATACCAGGGATGCAGCGTCGGTAGAAAAACCAGCAAGGCGCCGATGGCCAGGTAAATGCTGCGGAGACGGTCGGGAACCGTCAGATAGATGAGTCCCCAAGCCGCCAACATCATCAGGATCGAAACCCAGACGGCGTGGCTATCGAAAAGAAACCGAATAATGACGGGGAGGCCCTCGTTGTAGTGCATTTGGCCGCCGAAGATAAACAGGCTCTGAAAAATTTGCGTGCCGGCATCGGCGAAGGGCACGAAGCAGACGAGCGGAAGCAACGCCCAAGGCCAGGCCCGACGGTTCTTCAGGGTGGCGATGAAAGGGAATACGGCCAGGGATAGGTATTTGGCCATCACGGCCATACCGCACAAAAAAAAGCCAAGCGGCTCGCTTTCACGCTGCAGCAGGAGGAGCCCCAGCATCATCAAGGCCGCCATGATCACGTCCACGTGCGCCTCGCCGGCCACGTAGACCAGGACCAGCGGGTTGGCCGCATACAGAAGCAGGCGCTGGACCGGCAGTCGGCGTTTTTTCAACATCAGTGCCAGTGTCGCCGCAAGAAGCAGGTCAAAGCCGATCATGGCGCCCTTGAAAGCGGCGGCTGTGGGCCCCAGCGCGGCCAGAAAACGGAACAGCAGGAGTGCCAGGGGGGGATAGGCCGCTGTCAGATCCTTATGATTGATTTGGGTCCAGACATCCTCGATGGGCACGCGAACAAGACGCGACAGCTCAGGGCTGTCCGGCGGCAGCCGGTAGGGATTGAAGCCCTCGAGCTGGATGTAACCCTCCCAGATGTAGCGGTAGACGTCGTTGCTGACCGGATAGGCCCAGAAGAACGACCGGCTGGCCAGAACCAGCAGCAGAATCACTCCGATACCGGTTTGAAAGGACCACGTCCGCGGCCAGAAGCGCATGATCGCGAACATGGCCGCAAAAGCCCCCAGGTAAAGTCCGGCATTGATCCAAGGCGCGCTGCCGATCGGCCCCAGGCGCGAGAGCAGAAAGGTTGCCGTCAGCCAGCCGGCGGACGACAGGCCCCATTTTATCATGAGCGCGACGCCTTGCGGCGATGATGCCAGGACAGGCCGCCGATAAAAAGAAAACCCACGGCGTAGATCAGCATGAAATGCCCGATAAGGTAGTGCTGGGATTGAAAGTAGAGGGCCATACCCGTCAAACACCACAGCCCCGCCGCCAGCTCCAGCCCGATCGTGCCGCGGTGGCCCACCCGGTAATGCTTGCGGTGGCGGTTGCCGCTTTTGGGCGTACGGATAAAAGAACTTGGGACGCCCAGCAGCGCTTCGAGCACCGCCCGCGAGTTGTTGACCGCCAGGCCGCACCCGAAACAGATCATCGCCGGCAGCAGCAAGAGCGTTCGCCAGCTGCTGCGCCCGATGGCCTTTTCCGCCACGAGGTACATGCGCGAAGGGCCGGTGCAGCTCAACAACAACAGGGCACCGAAAATGAAAAAGAGCGCCCCAGGGAAAAATGTGTTCGGGCGCAGCAGGAGGACCGGGGCCAAAAGGGCCAGGATCAGCATGAGCGGATGGATGATATAATGGGACATGTGCATAAAGGCCTGGAACTTGGCAAACCCATCGGCCCGGGAACGCAGGATCCGGGGCATCAGCTTGATGGCCGTCTGGGTCGAGCCCTTGGCCCAGCGAAACTGCTGGCTTTTAAACGCGTTCAAGTCCTCGGGAATTTCCGCGGGCGCCACCAGGTCGATCAGATAGCGGCACTGCCAGCCCGTTAGTTGGATACGGTAGGAAAGATCCATGTCCTCCGTGAGGGTGTCGCCCTGCCAGTTGCCCGCTTCGATGATGGCGGCCTTGCGGAAAACACCGGCCGTGCCGTTGAAGTTCATGAAAAGCCGGTTGGCGTTGCGGGCCCACTGTTCCACCATGAAGTGCCCGTCGATGCCGATGGCCTGAAGCCGTGTCACCAGGCTGTCGGTTTCGTTTAAATGTCCCCAGCGGGCCTGGACGAACCCCAGGGCGGGTTGGTGATGAAAAAAAGGCATGGCCTTGAGGAGAAAATCTTGCGGTGGGACAAAATCGGCATCGAAGATGGCCACAAATTCCCCCCGGGCCCGGGCCAGGCCGTTTTTCAGGGCCCCGGCCTTGAAGCCCGTGCGCTCACGGCGGGTGATGTGGTGGATATCGACCCCCCGGCGTCGAAGTTGCGCCACCTTGCGGGCCACGATCTGGCGGGTCTCGTCGGTGGAATCGTCAAGCACCTGAATTTCGTGGCGTCCGGCCGGATAGATCATGGCGGCCACGGCATCGATAAGCCGCTCGGCCACGTTCATCTCATTGAAAATGGGCAGTTGGGTCGTCACCACCGGCAGGCGCGGATCCCGGTCCAGCTGATCGGCGGCGCCGATGCCCTGCTCGTAGAATCGGGCCAACAGGCGGCGGTCTTCGTTCAGACGCCCGGGATAGCGGCGTTTGAACAAATGGATCAGCAGGTGACAGTTGACACCGTAGAGCACCAGCAGCAACGCACAGCTGAAATAGATCCAGACAGCGAT
>CAYMAR010000190.1:0-7606 GCA_964388465.1 uncultured Desulfobacteraceae bacterium | reverse complement strand
TGGAACGCACACTGACCAAACGCGACGTGGACATGTTCGCGGTTATCAGCGGGGACATGAATCCCACGCATCTCAGCGACGAGTACGCGCAGATGCTGCTCGAAAGCGAGAAGGTCAGCGGTCACAGCATGTGGGGCGGCGCGCTGATTTCGAGTCTGCTGGGTAATGACCTGCCGGGCCCGGGAACGGTCTACCGCTCACAGCACCTCGAGTTTCATGGGGCGCTCGAACTGGAGGATACCGTGACCGTCAGCATCACGGTCAAGGAAAAGCGCGCCGAAGACCAATCGGTCATCTTTGCGTGCCGGGCGGTTAACCAGCGTGACGAGGAAATCATCACGGGAACCGCCGAGGTCCAGGCCCCTCGAAAAAAAGTCACCGGCCAGGGTGTGGCCGCCCACGACCTGACCTACCGCGCACGCCACGCCTTTCGCGATCTTATCGCCAAGGTGCAGACGATGGATCCGATTTCAGTGGCGGTGGCCCACCCCTGCAGCCGAAACGCGCTTCAAGGGGCTGTCGATGCGGCCCAGGCCAACATCATCGAACCGGTGCTCGTGGGTCCCCAGGACCGCATCCGGCGTCTGGCCGATGAGCTTGAAATCGACCTGGCCCCCTATGAACTGGTGGACACCCGGCACAGCCATGCCTCGGCCGCGGAGGCCGTGGCCTTGTGTCGCGGCGGACGCAGCGAAGCGCTGATGAAAGGCAGCCTGCACACGGACGAGTTCTTGTCCGCGGTCGTCCAAAAGGAGACCGGCCTGCGGACGGCATCCCGCATCAGCCATGTCTTCATCCTCGATGTGCCGACCTACCCGCGCCCCCTGTTCCTGAGCGACGCGGCTATCAATATCTACCCCGACCTGGAAGACAAAATCCATATCGTGAACAATGCCGTGGGACTGGCCCATGCCCTGGGGATCGAAACGCCCAAGGTGGCCATCCTGTCGGCCGTGGAAACCATCAATCCCAAGATCCCCTCCACCATGGAAGCGGCCTCCCTCTGCAAAATGGCCGATCGCGGGCAGATCACCGGCGCGATTCTGGACGGCCCCCTGGCCTTCGACAATGCCATCAGCAAGGAAGCCGCCATGATCAAGGGCATCCAATCCGAGGTCGCCGGTCAGGCGGATATTTTTATCGTCCCCGACCTGGAGGCCGGCAATATGCTGGCCAAACAATTGACCTACCTGATCGATGCCGACGCAGCCGGTATCGTGGCCGGGGCGCGTGTTCCGATCATCCTGACCAGCCGGGCCGACTCGCCCCGGGGACGATTGACTTCATGTGCCGTCGCCGCCGCCGTGGCCGATGCCCGACGAAGGCAGGCCCGCGGCGTTCAAGCCACCGTGTAACCCGGGATGGACCCCATGAAGACCTGCATCTCCGTTGTCAACAGCGGATCTTCCAGCATCAAGTTTTCCGTTTTCGACCACGTGGAAACCGAGACGCCCAGGCTGGTGTTTGGCGGCCAGGTGGAGGGAATCGGTGTGGCGCCGCGCTTCAGGGCCAAAAACGATCGGGGCGAAACGATCGGGGCACAGGACTGGGAGAACACGCCCGACGTCGACCACGAAAGCCTGATGGGCTTCCTCATCGAATGGATCAGAGAAAACCGGCAGCGTCTCGGGCTGTCTTTGATGGGGGTCGGCCATCGGGTGGTTCACGGCGGTGAGGCCTATACAAGTCCGGTCCGTGTGGATGAGGGCGTTCTGGCGGCCCTGGAGACGTTCATTCCGTTGGCCCCGTTGCACCAGCCGCACAATTTGCGCCCCATCCGTGCGTTAGCGCAATTGAACCCGGAAATCCCTCAGGTCGCATGCTTCGACACGGCCTTTCACCGCACCAATCCCCCCGTGGCACAGCTGTTCGCCCTGCCGCGCCGCATGACGGCAGAAGGCATTCGGCGCTATGGATTCCATGGCCTGTCGTACGAGTACATCGCGCGACAGCTGCGGGTGCTGGCCCCGGAGACGGCCAAGGGACGCGTGGTGGCGGCCCATCTGGGCAGCGGCGCCAGCATGTGCGCTCTGCACAACGGCCAGAGCATCGCCAGCACGATGGGATTTTCGGCCATGGACGGCCTTCCCATGGGAACCCGCCCCGGCAACCTGGACCCGGGCGTCGTGCTCTACCTGATGCAACAAAAGGGCCTCCCGCCGGATGAGCTCGCGGATTTGTTCTACAGGCGTTCCGGCCTGCTGGGCGTCTCCGGGATCAGCAATGACATGCGGGTGCTTCTGGAAAGCGAAGACCCGCATGCCGCCGAGGCCATCGATCTGTTTGTCTACCGGATTCAGCGTGAGCTCGGCTCCCTAACCGCCGCCCTGGGAGGCTTGGATGCGCTGGTGTTCACCGCCGGCGTCGGGGAAAACGCCCCGGCCATTCGCGCGCGCGTGTGCGAGGCGGCGCGCTGGCTTGGTCTGCGGTTGGACCCGGCGGCGAATCGCGATGGTCGCGCGAAGATCAGCCGCACGGACAGCCCGGTCGAGGCCTGGGTCATCCCGACCAACGAGGAATTGATGATCGCCACTCATACGCGGGATATCCTGCTTTAATCGCCGGATGGATGGCGGTCCTATTGCGCGGCGTCGGAATTGCGCCGCCCCACAAAACGTTCGATCCGGAAAGGATGGAAGAGATGCGCCGTAAAAATGCGCTGGTGGTGGGAATTGCCAACCAGGAGAGTATCAGTGCCAGCATCGCCATGGAACTGCATGCCAACGGCTACAATATTATTCCCACCTACCTGAATGACAAGGCCCTGCCCTTCGTCAAAGAGGTCACCGATCCGATGAAAGTGAACGATCTTCTTCCCTTCAAGGTCGGCAACGACGATCAGTTGGAGGCCGTTGTCGCCTATCTTCAAGCCGAAGGACTCCGGCTCGATGCGTTCGTGCATGGGATTGCCTTTGCCTCGGAGATCAAAAAGGATCTGCATGCGGTTTCCTGGCAAAGCTTCAAGGACTCCACGCGGGTCTCGGCTTTTTCCATGGTTGAAATCACCAACAAACTCATCGCGGCCGACGTCTTCAACCCGGGCGGCTCCATTTTGACCTTGTCCTACATCGGTTCGCATATGGCCGTCGAGGGCTACAATATGATGGGACCCGTGAAGAGCATTCTGGAAGCCCTGGTTCGGGGGCTGGCCAGCGAACTCGGTGCAAAAGGCATCCGCGTCAACGCCATATCGCCCGGGCCGGTCATGACGCGCGCGGCCAGTGGCATCAAGGGATTTTCCAACCTGCTCAAGGTGGCGCGCCAGGCCAGTCCCCTGGATCGAACGGCCAGTCTGGAGGACATCGGCAAGTTGGCCTTTGAGGTGATCACCAACCCGGCGATCACCGGGGCGGTGTATCTGGTGGACTGCGGCTCCAGCGCCATGATCCGGGTGGAGAGCTGACCTGTGCCCCCCGCAAGGGGTTGCTTGCGGTTTCGGCTCCCGCTTTGCCGCGGGATTTCACGCCGGTTCTTTTACCGGTCGGTGTTCAACCAACCGCAGCGCGGTTGCCACCGCAGGGGCAGACCGGCGGCGCCCATCGATTCTAAGCGTAAAAACCCCGTCCCGGGCAGCAGGGATGCTGTTTGCGGACGGAAACCACTTAGCGGGAGAACGACGATGAAAGACAAGAACGCTCTGATTGTGGGCATTCGAGACGAAGAGAGCATCTGCCATGCGATTGCCGGCGAGATCAAACGCGCCGGCTACAATATCTATGCGACTTATCAGGACGAGACCACCTACCCCGGGGTCCGCCGGGTGGCTGAAGCCATGGGCATTCGCAAGCTCTTCCCCTACGACGCCCGACGGGACGAGGATTTGGAGGCCTTCACCACGGCGGTGAAGCAAGAGGGAATTGCCCTGGATCTGCTGGTGCACGGGATATCGTATTCGACGGCCGAAGGCGCCAAGCTCGATTTGCCATTGACGGCGGTGAGCTGGGAAGAGTTCACGGATGCAATCCGCGTGGGCGCTTTTTCACTTGTTGAAATTTCAGGCCGGCTGCTGGATGTGTTCAAGGATGAAGCGTCCATTCTGGCGGTCAGCTTGCGCTGGAGCAAGGTCGCGGTACCGCGTTTCAATGTGGTCGGCGCCACCAAAGCGGCGCTGGAATCCATCATCAGAGGGCTGGCGCAGTCATTGGGCCGTGCCAAAAAAATCCGCGTCAACGGCATCTCGCCGGGGTTCGTGAGCACCCATTCCCTCTCCAAGATCGGCAACCGCCTGGACATTCTGGCCCAGGCCAAGGCTAAATCACCCCTCAAAACCAATGTGACCAAGGAAGCCATCGCCAGCCTGGCCGTGAGCATCCTGGAAAACCCCTCCCTTACCGGATTGATCTACCCCATCGATGCCGGTGTCGACATCATGGCGGACTGAAATGGAATGCCCGCTATATTCTAATCCGAATCTAACGGCCGTGGGGGACATTGACCGGGTCAGCGTTGACCGCGCAGGTATCGCCATTAGCCCCACGGGTTCAATCGACAACCAGCGAGGAAAAAGCTCATGAAGGCAGCAGCGAACGAAAATAGAAATTTCGGCTTCGGCCAACTGGCCGAATACATCGTGGACGCCGGGCAACGTACCACTCTGTTTTGGGACACGCTCCGTCAGCGCGGCAACCAGTATCTGGCGCACATGGCCAGCGAAGTTCCTCATGTGCTGCAATACGATTTCGATCTGGTCGTCGATGGCCACACGCTCAGTGAACCGGTGAACTACGGGCTCGTAAAGATAAAACCGCCGGATGGGGTCGCCATCGACGATCGCAAACGTCCCTTCGTCGTGGTCGATCCGCGCGCCGGTCACGGACCCGGCATCGGCGGCTTCAAGGCCGACAGTGAAATCGGCGTGATCATGGCGCAGGGGCATCCCTGCTATTTCATCGGTTTTACGCCGGAACCCGAACCCGGGCAGACCCTCGAAAAGATTATGCGTGCCCAGGCCCGGTTTTTGGAACGCGTCCGCGACTTGCATCCTGAAGCCGCCGGCAGGCCGGTCGTGATCGGCAATTGTCAGGCAGGTTGGGCCGTGATGATGCTGGCGGCGACCTTTCCGGATCTGTGCGGCCCGATCATCGCCGCCGGGGCGCCCCTGTCTTACTGGGCCGGTGTGCGCGGCGACAATCCCATGCGCTACACCGGCGGCCTGCTGGGGGGCAGTTGGCTGACCGCTCTGACCAGCGATCTGGGCAACGGGAAATTCGACGGCGCCTGGCTGGTCCAGAATTTCGAAGGGCTCAACCCGGCCAATACACTGTGGTCGAAGCAATACAACCTATATGCCAAGATCGACACGGAGACGCCGCGCTACCTGGGCTTCGAGCGCTGGTGGGGCGGACACGTCATTTTAAACGCTGAAGAAATTCAAACCATCGTCGATCAACTCTTTGTGGGCAACAAGCTGAGCAGCGCCAATATCGTGACCTCGGACGGCATGCGCGTGGATCTGAGAAATATCCGCGCGCCCATCGTCTGCTTCTGTTCCAAGGGCGACAACATCACACCGCCGCAGCAGGCGCTCGGTTGGATTCTCGATCTCTACAACGATGTCGACGACATTCGCGCCTCCGGCCAGACGATCATTTATGCCGTGCACGAAAGTGTCGGCCATTTAGGGATATTTGTCTCCGGCAGCGTCGCCCAGAAAGAACACAGCGAGTTTGCGAGCAACATCGACTTCATCGACTGCCTGCCGCCGGGCCTGTATGAGGCCGTCATGGAAAAGACATCGCCGGACACGGCCAACATCGAGCTGGTGGGCGGAGCATACATCTCCCGCTTCGAGCGGCGCACCCTGGACGACATTCGCGCCCTGGGCGGCAACGACCTCGCGGACGAGCGCTGCTTCGCGGCGGTGGAACGCCTGTCGGAAATGACGCACGGCATCTACCGCACCACCGCCCAGCCGTTGGTGCGCGCGCTGGCCAACGAGCAAACAGCCGAATGGCTCCGTCGCAGCCACCCCCTGCGATTGGGGTATGAACTCCTTTCCGATCGCAACCCCTTGATGGCGCCTGTCGCCGAAGCGGCGCAATGGGTCAAGGACCATCGCGCGCCGGCGGCAAGCGACAATCTCTTCCTGCAATGGCAAACGCTGTTCGCGGAAGGTATCACCCAATGTCTGAATGCCTTTCGTGACTGGCGGGACATGATGATCGAGCAGACCTTCTTCGGCATTTACGGCAATCCCTGGCTGCAGGCCATGCTGGGTTTGAAGGCTTCCGACGATCCGCCCCGCCGGAGTCCCGGCCTGGAGCCGGACCATTTGGAACTCATCGAACGCCGCAAAGCGGAGCTGTTGGGCGCCATGGACCGGGGGGGAACACGTGAAGCCGTCATCCGGGGATTGATTTATGTCCGTATGCCGGAGGGGGCCGCCGATGAGCGGGGATTCGAAATGATCCGCCGCATCCGCGATGAACACGACCCCGATCTTTCGCTGTCCACATTCAAGGCGATCGTTCGAGAACAGTTCTTCATGGTTCTTCTGGATGAGCAACGGGCGCGGGAGGCGATGGCGAGTCTGCTTAAAGGCCACCAGGATGAAGGGCCCGCGTTGTTCGCGATGATTGAACGGATTGCCGCGGCGTCGGGTCCTTTGAGTCACAAAGCGCAGCAGCGTCTGAAGGAAATCAAGCCGCTGTTTATTCCTTCCCAGCCCCCTAATCCAAAGAAAGCCAAAACCAAACCCAAGCCCAAAGCCAAAATGAAGGCCAAGCCCAAGGCCCAAGCGAAAGTCAAACCGAAAGCCGCGGCCGCTTCAGATTGAAATTGATAGCAATACCTTTAAAACCAGGATCGACGCCGCGCAGAATGTAACATTGGGCGACGCACCACCCGTGAAAACCGGGTTCGGTGTCGAAGCCGATGATTTATAGTTCCCCACCGCAAAGCAAACATCGCTTCAGGCGGCCCGGGCCACCCCGTCCGGACCACAGCCTGGCCGGCCCGCATCCCGACACCAGTGGATGCGGGTGCTTTGGTCCCATTGGTCGATCTGCTCATCGACCTTCTGCGCCTCGACCGGTTCATCATGCACCCACCGAAAGACATCGACCGGCGAGACGCGCACGCCTTTCCGTCCGATGACGCGGACCTTGACCAGCATCAGGGCGTGGAGCCCGCGCCGACTGACGAAGCGGTGTTCGACATAAAGGAACTTGTCGTTCCAGCCGCGGGTCCGGGTAACGATCGCGTACTTCTGAAACGGCATGAGGGGACGCCGGAACTGAACGGTCTCCCCGGCCATGACCGGATGGAGTTTCCGGTTCTTCAATTCCCGCCAAATACCCGCGCGGATGAGCATCTCGATGCGGACCAGGTCGGTGATCGTGAAAAACCGCCCGTTGTTCATGTGCCCCAGCAGATCCAGATCGTTGGGCCAGACCCGATGGCGGGAGCGGAATTCATCCCTGATCGACAGCCGCGGTTTGAACCGGGCGGTCAAAAACCGCCAGAACAACCTCAGATACAGATTCATCGTGGTAAATCCTCCTCCAGGCCGCGTTCCAACGCACGCTAAAATTGAGGGGCGTCATGGGCGCATTAACCGGATGCCGCTTTGCAGGCCTTGAACCATCGGCAAAATGGGTTGAAGGCC
>CAYMAR010000189.1:0-7611 GCA_964388465.1 uncultured Desulfobacteraceae bacterium | reverse complement strand
TGGGGGGACGGTAACCTGGCCATCGATTTCGGCGTTCACGGTCTGTGGACCTATAACGGCCGGTCATGGATGAAGATATCCCTTTGAGCAGCCCGCCAGCGCTCTGCGACACGACCGGCGATGACAGACGTGCGGCCTCGTGACACCGGGGGGCCGTGTCGTCCTCGGGCATGATGGCGCCAAAGGCCGACGTTTTACCGCCTGGTCGCCCCTGATGTCACGGCCACGGACAGGACGCGGGTTTACCCCCCCCAATACACGGCTTGGACGATGTGTCAAGGAAACTGCCACATCGCCAGGGCCGTCAGACCGACCAGAACGGCAACCAGCAAATGTTGCAACGCCTTATCGTGGTTCATGCGAAAAATCCTTCAGCCATTCATAGATTGCGCCCAAGTCGTAGCCGGGGCTGCCGTCGGAACGCGTAACCTGAGCGGGGAAGAGTCCATCGCGTTCGAGGCGCTTGACGTGGTTCTCCTCCATTTCGAGCATGGCGGCGGTCAACGGGATGGATATAACCCGTCGGCGGTGGGTCAGGGCCTGGCCGATGTGCTGGGCCAGTATGCGTCTCTGGCGGTTGTTCATGGTGGTCCCTCGTAACGACGATCCGTGAAAGCCGCCGGGCGTTGCGTTTGATGGCGATGCGGCTTGGGGACCCGGCTTGCCGGATTCCAGATGCAGCTGTAAAGAATATCGCTTGGCTGGATCGCCGTTTGAGCCGGGATCGAGACGAGCCGGTGTTGGCCGTCCGTGTTTAAGCATAAACTTAAGAACTGTTGGGGCGTATTGCTTGACAATTCGCGCCAATTATTTGATTCTCGGGATACGGGTCGACCGGCCTTTGCCACCCGACCCCCGGAGTGATTCTGGCGGCCGGCCTTCTGATTCGGCCGCCATGCATAAACCGCCGATCATCGCCCCGGAAGGAACACCATGACGCCCACCAATCTACTGGCCACCAAAGGCATTCTGTGGAAAATCATCGAAAGCTACGGACACGATCCCGAGGATGTCTTTGCGCGTGTGGGGTTGACCCATGACATGCTGCTGAAGCAGGGGGCCCGCGTTCCGCTCAAAACCCTCGACGACCTGTGGGAGGAGGCCACGGCCCTGATCAAGGACCCCTGCCTGGGACTGCGCGCGGCCGAATTCTGGCACCCGTCGCATTTCAATGCCCTGGGGTATGCCTGGCTGGCCAGTTCCACCCTGCGCGAAGCCCTGAACCGCTTGGGCCGTTACATCCATGTGCTCTCTCAGGCTATCGACGTCCGTCTTGAAGATACCGCTGAAGGGCTGACCTTTACGCTGTCCGATTCACTGGAGCATTCCGTGCGCATGGACTACGCCATGGCCACCGTGATGGCCATGTGCCGGATCAATTTCGGACCCAACCTGAAACCGGTGGCCGTGCGTTTTATCCATCCCGAACCCTTCTGCGGCGACAAATATTTTGCTTTTTTCAAGGGGCCGGTTTACTTCGATGCCGACAGCGACAGTCTGACCCTGGCGACAAAGGATGTCGATCAGCGCCTGCCGGGGGGCAACCCCCACCTCGCGGAAATCAACGACCGCATCATCATTCGCTATCTGGCGACCCTGACCAACGATGATATCGTTAACCGCGTCCAGACGGCCATCATCGATCTTTTGCCTTCCGGCATGGTTTCGGACGAAAAGGTGGCCGGGCGCCTTTTCATGAGCGTGCGCAGCCTCCAGCGCAAACTCCAGCAGAGCGGAACCTCGTTTCGCAAACTGCTGGACCGCACCCGCGAAGAATTGGCGCGGCAGTACATCTGCGACCAGGGCGTCGATCTCACGGAGATCGCCTTCCTGCTGGGATTCTCCGAGCACAGCGCCTTTTCGCGGGCGTTCAAGCGCTGGACCGGGCAGACGCCCAGTGACATGCGCCGGGCCGCCTGCTGAAGAAACGACCCCTGTAAATCTCGACGGTCGCGGCGTCGGTCGGCCGAATCCGGCCGATGGCGACCCCGGGGGTGTGTTCTCAAGGTCCCGGAGGGGCCTTGCGTTTCAATCGAGAAACGGCAAGCCACACTCCAGGGGCCGCTGGAATTTGTTCCTCGTACCAAATCCCAATGGGGTATGGCTTGCCGGTTGGGGGGCAACTTACGGCAGGGGCGGGGATGCGGCTCGACCGGCGCGGCCAACATTTTGACCGCCTACGCCAATGGGCGTCCGCCGGCGCGTCGGCTTCAGACGTCGAGCCGGCGGCCGTTGTGCGGGTCGAACAGGTGCAGCCGGTCGGGCGTCACCGCGAGCGCGAGTGTCGTGGCGGTCTTGAAATCATGGACGTCGGGAAGGCGGACGGTCAACGCGGTTGGTGTGTCGTCCATGCGGCCGTAGACCAGCGTATCGGCACCCAGGATTTCCACGTGGTCGACGATGAGGTTGATCACCACGTCCCCGGCCTCAACCACCTCGAAGTGTTCGGGCCGGATGCCCAGAATGGCGTCGCGGTTGCGGCATTCGGCCGGAGCCGGCCCGGCCAGGGGCAGGTGTTTGCTGTCGGCGAGCGCAACCTGGCGGCCGTCGGCACTGACGCGGGCCTCCAGAAAATTCATCGCCGGGGAGCCGATAAATCCGGCCACGAAGCGTGTGGCCGGCCGGGCATAGACCTCCAGGGGCGAGCCGATCTGGACCGCCCGGCCGTCGTCCATCACGATCAGGCGGTCTCCCAGCGTCATGGCCTCCACCTGGTCATGCGTCACATAAACGCTGGTTATCCTAAGATCCTCGTGCAGCTTGCGGATCTCCAGGCGCATCTGGACACGCAGCTTGGCATCGAGGTTGCTCAAGGGCTCGTCAAACAGGAACACTTTGGGCTCCCGGACGATGCAGCGCCCCATGGCCACACGCTGGCGCTGGCCCCCGGAGAGTTGTCGAGGCTTGCGTTCCAAAAAGTCGGTCAGTTCAAGGATGCCGGCCGCGTGGAGGACCCTGCTTCTAATTTCATCTTTGGCCATCCCCCGGATTTTGAGGCCGTAGGCCATGTTGTTGAAGACGCTCATGTGGGGGTAGAGGGCATAGTTCTGGAACACCATGGCCACATCGCGCGCGGCCGGCTCCATGGCGTTGACGACGCGACCGTCGATGGCCACCTCCCCGCTGGAGATTTTTTCCAGACCGGCAATCATGCGCAGCAGGGTCGATTTGCCACAGCCCGACGGCCCCAGAATAACGATGAACTCGCCGTCATGGATGTCACAACTGATACCGTGGATGACTTCGTTTTTACCGAACGATTTGGTGACGTCCCGGAGGCTTACATCCGCCATTCAAGGGCTCCTATTTTTCGGTTTCGGTCATACCGCGCACGAACTGTTTCTGCATGAAAATCACGATGAGCACGGGGGGGATCATGGCCAGCATGGTGGAGGCCATGATGATCTGCCACTCGGCCTGGCCCTCGCCGACATCGAGCATGCGCTTGATGCCGATCAGCAGCGTGTAGTAGCTCTCGTCGCTGGTGATCAGCAGCGGCCACAGATACTGGTTCCATCCGTAAATGAAGAGGATCACGAACAAGGCGGCGATGGACGTGCGCGACATGGGCAGCAGGATGTCCCAGAAAAACCGCAACGGGCCGCCGCCGTCGATGCGCACGGATTCGCACAGCTCGTCCGGGACGATCAGGAAGAACTGCCGGAATAAAAACGTGGCCGTGGCCGAGGCGATCAGCGGCAGGATCAAACCGGGATAGGAATCCAGCAGCTTCAGATTGGCCGCGACTTCGTAGGTCGGCAGGATACGGACCTCCACCGGCAGCATCAGGGTGATGAAGATCATCCAGAAGAAGAACATGCGGAACCGGAATTTGAAGTAGACGATGGCGAAGGCCGCCAGCAGGGAAATGGATATCTTGCCGAACGTAATGCCCAGGGCCATGATCAGGCTGTTGAGCATCATGGTGCCCACCGTGGCGCCGACGTCACGCGGTCCGAGGGTCAGGGCCTTGGTGTAGTTGGCGATGAGCTGATCGCCCGGCAGGTAGGGAAACGAGGTGGTGATGTTCTCCAGCGTGTGGGTCGAGGCCACGAAGGTCACATAAATCGGAAAGGCGATGACCACGACGCCCGCAATCAGGATGGCGTGGGTGAGAAAGGTGAGCCAGGGGCGGCTTTCAACCATCGGTTTCTCCTTGATCGTGATCGCGCTCAGTAATGCACACGGCGTTCGATGTACCGGAACTGGATGACGGTCAGGGCGATCACCGCGGCCATCAGAATGACGGACTGGGCCGCCGAGCCGCCCAAATCGAGGCTCTCGAAGCTGTCGTGGTAGATCTTGAAGACCATGATGTTGGTGGCCTCGTTGGGACCGCCCTCGGTGATGGCATGGATCACCCCGAAGGTGTCGAAAAAGGCATAGACGATGTTCATCACCACCAGAAAAAAAGCCGTGGGCGAAAGCAGGGGAAAGGTGATGGTCCAGAAGCGCCTCGCCGGGGAGGCCCCGTCGATGGCCGCTGCTTCGATCAATGATTTGGGGATGGCCTGCAGGCCCGCCAGGAAGAAAAGGAAATTATAGGAGATCTGCCGCCAGGCGGCCGCGATGATCACCAGCAGCATGGCCTGCCCCCCGTTGAGGGTGAAATCCCAGTCGATCCCCACGGCTTTGAGAAAGAACGAGATCATGCCCACCGTGGGGTTGAACAGAAAATACCAGACCACGGCTGCCGCTACGGGGGCGACGGCATAGGGCCAGATGATCAGCGTCTTGTGGGCCGTGGCCCCGCGGATGGCCCGGTTGGCCATGACCGCCAACAGCAGGGCGCTGGTCATGGCGATGGCCGCCACCGAGAAACTGAAGATCAGGGTCACCCGGATCGAGTTGAGATAGATGGCGTCCGTGAAGATATAGGCGAAATTGTCCAGGCCCACGAAAACCGTCGAGAGCCCGAAGGCGTCCTCCTGCAGAACGGATTGGTAGAGGGCCTGGGAGGCCGGCCAGATGAAGAATACGAGCGTTACGGCGATCTGGGGCGCCACAAGGACGTAGGGCAGCACCCGGTTGTTGAAGACGACCCGTTTCTGCATGGATTCGGCCCTCGCGCGCCGGGACGGCCCGCCGCGGACCGCCGCTGGATCAAGGATGGGGCCGGGTCGTCCGTAAGGCTACCGGACGCCCCGGCATGATGGGTTATTGGTTGGCCTTCTCGAACTTGCGCAGCAGACGGTTGCCCTTGGCGGCGGCATCGTCCAGACCGGCCTGGGCGGTTTTGTCGCCCGCGAAGATGGCCTCCAGGGTGTCGTACATGATGGCCCGCATCTGGACAAAATTGCCGAAGCGCAGGCCGCGCGAATTCTCGGTGGGTGTGTTGAGGGTCATCTGCTTCAACGCCGTTTCCATATCCGGGTTCTGTTTGTAGAAGCCCTGTTTTTCAGTGTAATCGTAAGCGGCGGTGGTGATGGGCAGATAGCCGGTAAACTGGTGCCAGTCCGCCTGGACTTCCGGTTTGGAAAGATAGTTGAAGAAGGCGGCCACGGCTTTGTATTCGGCGGCCGAGTGCCCCTGCATGACCCACAGGCTGGCACCGCCGATAATCGTGTTCTGCGGGGCGCCCTTGACATCCGACCAGTAGGGCAGCATGGCCGTGCGGAAGGGGAATTTACAGGTCTTTTTAAAGCCGGCATACCCCGCCGATGACTCGGTGTACATGGCGACCTCGCCTGAGGCGAATTTGGCATTGCCCTTGTTGCGACGACCGCCGTAGACGAAAATCTTCTCTTTCTGCCAGTCGGCCAGATGCTGGACGTGTTTGACCTGTGGGCCTTTGTTGAACACGAACTCGGTGTCCATCCCCCCGAAGCCATTGGCCTGCGTGCCGAAGGGCACATTGTGCCAGGCGCTGAAGTTTTCGAGGTGAATCCAGGAGATCCAGGCCGTGGAGAAGCCGCCCGGGTAGCCGGCGGCGACCAGCTTGCGGGCATAGGCGGCCACTTCTTCCCACGTCTTCGGGGGCTTGTCCGGATCCAGTCCTGCTTTATTAAAAGCCTCGACGTTGTAGTACAAGACCGGCGTCGAACTGTTGAAGGGCAGGGATAGCATCTTGCCGTCGGGCGTCGTGTAATAGCCGGTGACGGTGGGCAGATAGACATCGGGCGACCAGGGCAGGCCCGACTCGGCCATGACCTCGTAGACCGGTTTGATTGCTCCCTTGGCAGCCATCATTGTCGCGGTGCCGACTTCAAAGACCTGCAGGATGTGGGGCGGGTTTTTAGCTCGGAATGCAGCAATACCGGCCGTCATAGTATCTGCATAATTGCCTTTGTAAGTGGCCACGACCTTGTAGTCGCTCTGGGAGGCGTTGAAGTCGGCCACGATGGATTGAACTTTTTCGCCCAATCGACCGCCGTGGGCAAACCACCAGTCGATCGAGACCGGTTCACCCAGGGCGCTGAGGGGGGCCATGGTCAGGATAAAGCAAACAGCCGTGAGCATACCGAACATTTTTTTCATGTCGCGCTCCTCCTTTGGTGTGATGGTGGAATATCCAACAAAGCGATACGGAGCTTCGCAGGCTGCTGTTAAGCGTTTGTGAGTCGTCGTGCCGGCGGCCGAGAGGTATGGGGGCCGTCGGATCAAACGGGCGTCCGAATCAGCCGGGAATACAACTTGGATACAGAGGGTCGTGCCCTTGGAGAACAGGCACGTGCGGGTCGCTGAGATCGTATGTAGCGGGATCGAACCGTCACGTCAAGGGCTCGGGATGCCGCCATCATGGTGGGGTCGACCGTCACCGTTGTGTGGGTCCCCAAGCGGCCCGCCCATTGACCGCATCCCTTCGGTCTGATACCGGTGTCCATTGTTATTTCAATCCGCCGGCGCGGCCGTCCGCCTGTTCGGCCGGCGTCAACTACAGACGGGGAGGGGCGATGGGAATCATTTCATGGATCGTCATGGGGCTTATCGTCGGCGCCGTGGCCAAACTCATCATGCCGGGCAAGGATCCGGGCGGAATGATCGTCACGATCGGGCTGGGGATCGCCGGCGCCTTCGTGGGCGGCTTCATCGGCTCCCGGCTGGGGCTGGGGAGTTTCACCGGCTTCAACCTGGGCAGCTTCGCCATCGCCACCGGTGGAGCCGTGCTGCTGCTGATACTCTACCGTTTCATCAAAAAATAGCACCGGCCACAGGGCAGCAAGGGCGATTATCGGCGCCCGCGGCCCTCAGCGCCAGTCGGCGCCCAGGCCGCCGCCGGCATTGCGCCGGTAGGGCAGCCACCCCAGGCCGAAGAGTGTCAGGGTGATATCGCTGCTCTTGGGTTTGACGGTCACCGTCCCAAGTTCGATCGCTTCCGGATCGAGCCCTGCCTCCAAGGTGTCGATATCCGCCTGCAGCCGGGCGTCAAGTTCGTCTAGCTGCTGCCGCACCGCTTCGGCCCGCTCTTGAGCGCGGGCGACGTCCATTTTTTCTTTGCGCATGCGGCTGGCCGATTTCATGGCCGACCCCATCCGGGACGCCGAGCGCGCACTCACCGCCTTGCGTCCCAGAAATGCCCCCAGAACGGCGCTGCCGAAAGATATCGCCGTCTGGAAGCCACTGGACTTGGCCTGCTCGGACTCGCGCGCCACAGCCTGTTCGGCGCGCATC
>CAYMAR010000188.1:3310-7612 GCA_964388465.1 uncultured Desulfobacteraceae bacterium | reverse complement strand
CGTGACGGCACGGCACTGTGACACGCGCCGCGATGGTTTCGATATTGCGGCGTTTTCAACAACCCTTTAACTGGGAGGCGTTATGCCTAGTTATGTTATCGCTGAAAAATGCGATGGTTGTAAGGGCGGAGACAAGACGGCGTGCATGTACATTTGTCCCAACGATCTGATGGTTTTGGACCCTGATCAAATGAAGGCTTACAATCAGGAACCTGACCAGTGTTGGGAGTGCTTTTCGTGCGTCAAGATCTGCCCGACGCAAGCGATCGAGGTTAGAGGGTATGCGGACTTTGTGCCGCTGGGCAGCAGTATCATGCCCATGATGGGAACCGAGGACGTCATGTGGACCTGTAAGTTTCGCAACGGGACCATCAAGCGTTTCAAGTTTCCCATTCGCACGACGGCCGAGGGTTCCGCCAATGCCTACGTGGATCTGAAGGGCAAAGATCTCGAAAGCGATCTTTTGTCCACGGAAGAGGCTGACGGTTACGAAATACCGCGGCCCCGTACCGATGCCTGACGCCCCTTCGGCGTCGCGGCACTGATCCGTCCGGAATCGCGCACGGAGAGCTTTTCAATTAAAGCTCTCCGTGTCTTCTCTGCCCACCCGCCCGCAACCAAGCCGCCAGATCAAACATCTTTACCTCAGCCAAATCCATCCATTACATGCAAAGCATTCAGCCGAAAATCGGTGCAAGCTACCGGTGAGACCATTGCCTGCCGCTCGAACTTTGGACGTTGACTTTCGAAACGGACTCCGCTAGGTGTTGCGGATAAGCCGCATGCCGTCGCGACCCCCTGCAACGCCATTAACGCCACGCCTTGAAAGGAAACGCCCATGAGTTCGAAAGCATTTCAGGATTTCTACCCGGACGATTTGAGCCATTGCTATGGATGCGGGCGACTCAATCCCGACGGACTTCAAATCAAAAGCCGCTGGGAAGACGACGAGGCGGTCTGTACCTACACGCCGCGTCCCTATCACACGGCCATCCCGGGGTATGTCTACGGCGGTCTGATTGCTTCCCTGATCGATTGCCACAGCACGGGCACCGCCTCGGCGGCGGCCCACCGCGAGGCCGGCCGTGAGATGGGAACCGATCCGCCCCTGCGTTTCCTGACGGCCGCCCTGCATGTCAACTACCTCAAGCCGACGCCGATCGATGGGCCCCTTGAAATCCGGGCCACCGTCAAGGAAGTCAAAGGCCGCAAGGTGGTGATCGCCTCGCGGCTCCTGGTCCAAGGCCAGGTCTGTGCCACCGGGGAGGTGGTGGCCGTCCAGGTACCGGAAGATCTCATGCCCGGGAGAAGTTGAAATCCCCAAGGCCGGCCCCACGGGACCGGCCAGGAAACGATCGTTTGCGCCAAGGGCCGTTTCAACCGCCCAAACATCACCCTGCGGGTGCTCGGCGCGATCCTGACGGCCATGATCCGGCGATTCGACCGGTCGCAGCGAACCACCGCCGCCTATGGAACGATGCCCTTATCGTCGCCGGCGCGCTCGTTCTATGGCGTCCCCCGAACGCTGGCTGTCGCTCCGGAAGTCAGGTATTGCCACTCGGCGCGGGCGCATTAGATTTATAATCTATTCTGGGCACGGGTAAGCGATGCAAAAACATGTTTCCATCAGCAAGGAGCGACCCGATGGATAAGCGGGGACTGACGGCACGTTTAAACGACGGCGGTGTCATCTGCGCCGAGGGTTACCTGTTCGAAATGGAGCGCCGCGGCTATCTCACGGCCGGAGAATTCGTCCCGGAGGTGGCCCTCGACCACCCGGAGACGCTCATGCGCCTGCACAAGGATTTCCAGCACGCGGGATCCGACGTGATGCAGGCCTTCACTTACAATGCCCATCGAGAAAAACTGCGCATCATCGGCAAGGAAGACCTCCTCGAAAAACTCAATCGGGCGGCCCTGCGCATCGCACGCGAAGTGGCCGCCGATGTTCCGGCCGGGCAGGAAGCCAACCTGGTGGCGGGCAATATATCCAATTCCAACATCTGGAATCCGGAAGATCCATCATCGCAGGACCAGGTGCGCGGCATGTTTTCCGAGATGGTCGAGTGGGCGCTGGACGAGGGCGTCGACTTCTTTATTGGTGAAACGTTTTATTTTGCCGAGGAGGCTTTTTGTGCCCTGGACGTCCTCAAGCAGAGTGGGCGCCCGGCTGTCGTCACCATCGCCCCCATGGGCGAGAACGTCATGCGCGACGGCTGGTCGATTGTCGATACCTGCAAGGAACTCGAACAGCGTGGCGCCGAGGTGGTCGGGATGAACTGTTTTCGGGGCCCGAACACGATGCTGCCCTATCTGCGTGACATCCGCGAGGCTGTCCGTTGTCATGTGGCCGGTCTGCCGGTTCCGTACCGCACGACGGAGGCCCAAACCACCTTTTTCAATCTGGAGGACCGCAACGGCTGCACCAGCCCGGCCCCGCACGACCGCGCGTTCCCGACAGCACTGGATCCGCTTTATTGCAATCGTTACGAAATCCGTGCATTCGCCGAAGAAGCCTACGCCCTGGGGGTTCAATACCTGGGTGTGTGCTGCGGGGCCGCCCCCATTCATATCCGCGAAGTCGCCGAGGCCATGGGCCGGCGTCCGGCCGCCAGCCGCTATGCGCCCAATATGCGCAAGCATTTCATGTACGGGGACGACGAGGCCCTGCCTGCCCACATAACTTCCTACGGCGACAAGGCCTGAATTACCGAAACGCGAGCGGGCCTCGCCGGCCGGCCTCGCCGCGGGAGATCATCCATGCAGATTCGCATCGTTGACATGCCAGCGGAGGGCCTGCGTTTGCAGGATCGTATCGCGGCCGATCACTTGCCGGATCTGGAGAGGCTTGCCGCTGAAGGGATGGGCCGCCTTCAGACCCCGCTCGACGTGACGCTCAACATTATACCGGTGGCCGGGATGTTCCGCGTCGAAGGGAAGCTGCAAACCCTGGTCGGCTTGACCTGCAGCCGTTGCCTCGCGGAATTTGAGGATGCGCTGGCCAGCCGGTTCCACGTCACCTTCACCCGGCAATTACCCGAGGTCGATGACCCGGCGGCGGAAGCGCACGAATTGACCGCCGAGGAGATGGGGCTCGTTCTTTTTAAAGGCGATGAAATCGATTTGCGGGACACACTGCAGGAGCAAGTTATTCTGGCCCTTCCCATGCAGCCCATCTGCCGCCCCGACTGCCATGGACTCTGCGCCCGCTGCGGCGCCAATCTCAATCAGGGCGACTGTGGCTGCTCCGCGGAGACCGTCGATCCGCGGTTGGCGGTGCTCAAGCAGTTGAAGTTGAAGCCGTAGGACGGCGCTCCCGGCCGATTGCTGCCATTAGCGGCATTGCCCGACGGGAGCCTGCCCGTTCACGGAACCTTGTTTCGTCTGGCGGGGCGCCTTTGCTCTTCATGTCGATCATGGAAGGTTTGGTTCTGCCGCCAGCGACGGCGCTGCTGCTGCCGCTCCTGGGGCGACAGGCGCTGCCAGCGCTCCCGCAGTTGCCGCCGCCGGTCGGGATCGAGACGCTGAAAACGCTGACGGGCCCGCCGGATCCGCTCTTGTTTTTCCGGGGGCAGTTGACGGAAGCGGCGGTAGCGTTCACGGATGTTGGCGCGTTGTTCCGGTGTCATCGATTTCCATCGTTCAAGGCGTTGACCGACCTGCTGCCGTTGGTCCGGGGAGAGCTCCGACCAGCGGCGGGCGCCCCGCTGAAGACGCTCCTGACGCGCATGCGGCAGGCCATCCCATTCGGTTTGAAAGCGTTCCAGAACCTGCCGCTCCTCCGCTGTCAACGACTCCCACGGCACGCCGGCCGATTGCGCGCCGGCCGCCAGCGGCAGGCCCACCAGGCACGCCAGACAGACCAAGGCGGTCAACGCCCGGGCCGCCGCCTTAGGGGCGTTGCATCCTCCGCGCGTGAAGCCCTTTGTTTTCGTAGTCAGAACAGGGTGGTTGAGATGGCCTCTAATCATTCGTCTGCGTGTCATTCTCCATCTCCGCATGTTCCGCCGGCGTGGGGTCGAACTGGGTCGGATCGATCCAGTGCCCCTCGTCGGTCTCCCACTCACCCAGAAATTCAAGCAGTTCCAGGGATGGGGCCGCCGCCGGGGAGGCATCGCCTTCCGATACGGCGATTTCATTGTCCTGGGCCGGAGCCGGTGCAGCCCCGGCGATCAGCGCCGCGATGATCAGCCCCATGGCGGCGTCAACTGTTTTCGATTTCATTTTCCATATCGGACAGCCAGCTGTAGAATTCCATGTCTTCATAGATTTCGAGCGGATCGCTCGAGGCCAGCATTTCCA
>CAYMAR010000188.1:0-3210 GCA_964388465.1 uncultured Desulfobacteraceae bacterium | reverse complement strand
GCTCGACGCTTTGATCGAGCGCCGCGCGAATACGGGCAACAAACTGCCGCTCGTTGGTTTTATTCGTCATCGTGACCCTCCAGGAGGTGACGCAGTCGTTGGATGGCGCGGTGGTAGTGCGTTTTGACCGATCCCCCTGAGCATCGCATGGCCCGCGCGGTCTCCGCGACACTCAACCCTTCCCAGGCCCGCAGGAGAAAGGCCTGCTGCTGGCGCAACGGCAGGCTTGCAAGGGCCGCATCGAGATCGCCGATGGCCAGCCCGCGCATGGTTTCCTGGTCAGGGCGGTAGGTTTGGTCCGGAATCTGCTGCATGGGATCGGCCTCCCAATGGCTTGCGCCGTCCCCTGAGAACGGCAGCCAGGTCCGCCACCGTGTGCGCACGATGTTGCGCCGCCGCCAATCGCGAATACAGTTTTGAAGAATGCGATAAAACAGGGGGCGCCATTCAGCCTCTGACTTGCCGCCGTAACGTGTGGAAAGGGCCAACATGGCGTCTTGAACAATGTCGAGCGCATCTTCCCGGTCGCCCG
The DNA here is from genome assembly GCA_964388465.1 of uncultured Desulfobacteraceae bacterium. Lineage (GTDB taxonomy): Bacteria > Desulfobacterota > Desulfobacteria > Desulfobacterales > UBA5852 > JABZFP01. Next base: position 2,678 of record CAYMAR010000188.1, on the reverse strand, counting down.
TGGCCAGCTGGGCCATGCGATAGGCGCGTTTTTCCACCCCGGCCAGAAAGGTATCCAGTCGTGAACTGAGAGCAGGCATATGGTTTCAGATTTCCGGTGCCGTGCGACCGCTGGACACCTCTGGGTGTCTCGGCCGGGGGCCGATCCCGGGCGCCGGCGATGGCTTGAGACCAGTTTACGCCCTGACAGGGCTTGGCTGTCAACCCCACGATGGCTCCGGCGGGTGTGCCCCCGTTTAACCCGTGCTAATAGGATGAACGCATCAGCCGCCGTTGGGTTGACAAGGGCATGATGAAGAGTGTCGCTGGCGCGGTGGCAGGACTTGACGTGCGCACGCGTCGCCGCTGGCCACGAGCACGTCCGCGAGGGCCGATGCGCCTGGCGTTCGATTGCAGCGGCGAGATGGACAGCGCCCCCGTGAAGTATCTTGACAAAGCGCGGGTATGCAGGCATAGACCATTAGTAATCTTGGCCATGCTGCTGGCGTAGCGCCTGATGATATCGAAAATCCGAACGATCGGCGCGCACCCAGCGGCGTGCGCTTTTCCAACGAAGCCTCGCCACCAGGCTGAGGAGGGTTTGAATGGATCATTTTGTCGAGCAGCGCCGGACGGCACGCTTCGTGTGCGAGTCACCCCTGATGTGCACCCACCTCGAAGGCTCGCGCGTTTATTCCGGTCGAAGCCTCAACCATTGCAAACGCGGACTGGCCTTTATCACCCAGGAGCCCATGAAGTCCGGCACCACGATTTATTTCCGTGCCGATTCGTTCGCCCAGAAGCGCTTCAAGCACTCAACCTGCCGCGGCATGCGGGGGATGGGGCTTGCCCAGGTACGCTGGTGCCAGCCCGTGGACGGTCAGGAACCCGCGGCCTACCAGGTCGGCGTTGAATACTTGGGGCCCTATCCCTGAGACGCCGGTTTTCCGCCTGCAACGTCAACGACCGCCAGCCCCCGGGCTGGCGGTGCTGCTTGGGCAGGGGCCGCTAAGCCAATGCCGGTCGATGGCTGCCGGGAAGCGAATAAACGGCTTTTTGCCCCCATGAATGCATGACAAACAGCACGTCCAAGACTGACGCACGACCTTTAGATCGCCCGGCCTGCTGCCGGATCAGCCGGTTGCCGGTGGCGGTTTCGCCGCGATGGTGCTGGGCGGATGCCGGGGGGCGTTCCGGCATCCGGGTGTCGCGCATCGGTGCGCGCATCATCAGCATCGAGAGCTGGGGGCATGTCAATCTGGAGAACGCCCGCCGCGGTTGGACCGTTTTCCACCAAGCCCTGGCCGATGCGCCCGACGCCAAGGAGCCGTTCGTCATCATCGACGATCACTCCGGCATTCGGGCGGCCAGCTTCAATGCCCGTGCTTTTCTGGCGCAGAAATTCAAACGCCAGTTGGATTGGCAGGGCTATATCGCCTACGGCGATGCGTCCGTTTTTGAACTGGCCTTGAATCTGGCCCGCCGGATGAACCTCTTTCATTTTGAGATCCAGATGGCGGCCGATTACGATCAGGCCGTTCGAACGGCGGTGGAATGGCAGGCGCATGGTGTCCGGAACAGGGTCAGCTTCTCGTCCGACGCCGGCACTGATGGCATGCGGCCCGCGACCAAGACGACGGACATGGATGCGGGCACTCCCGACAGGACGCGGGAGCGGGCGCTGGCGGTATATGCGCGTGAATTGTTCCAGCATGTCGGCCAGCTCAATCTGAACCGCTACGGCGTGGTGGCGGTGGAAGACGAGCACCCTTCCGATCATCCGTTTCGAGCGGTTTACGATGCCCTGGGCATGATCCATACGGACATGGAACGAATCCTGGCGCGCTACCAGCGGAGCCGGCTCAGGCTCAAGCGGCAGGAGCGGGAGTTGCTGGCCAAAAATGCCGCCTTGGCGGAGACGCAGACCACACTGGAGATCCTGCTGCGTGAGCGGCGGGAGGAACGCCGCAAGCAGACCGCCCGCGCCGATCAGCATTTCGCGGATCTGCTGCGGCCGATCGTCGAGGGCCTAACCGACCAACGCATGCATGCCGCCCAACGCCGCCGGGCGGAATTGCTGCGCGATCTCGTTGCCACTATCGGCGGGGCATTCGTTCCCAATCCCATGATCGGCAGACTCAAACTGACGCCGCGCGAAACCCTGACCGCCTATCTGGTGGCGCGTGGCTGCACAACCCGCGAAGCGGCCGCGGTGATGAATACCTCACCGCGTACCGTGGAGCGCTACCGAGCGGGTCTGCGGAAAAAAGCGGGTCTGACCGGAACCCATCGACAGTTGCGCAGATGGCTCAATCATCAGGACGACAACCCTTTGTCAGCGGAACCATGCCGACCGTAGGCACGTCACACGATTTTCCCGAGCTGGACCGGGCGGAGGCCTTCCCGGCCATATGCCCCGTTTCAGGGCTGCCCATCCGGGCGGAAGCCGACTGGTTCTATCGCAATGCCGCCGGCAGCTATGTGACCTCGTTCGCCCTGATCGGAGAGCGCATTGCCCTGGTGGTTGCCAAGGGCTATGTCGAAGAAGAGGATATCCGGCAGGCCATTGCCCTGGCCGAGCGGATCAAACGGCAGGTTTTCCCGGCCGACACGCCGTATGTAAGCATCGAGAACTTCACCCATGCGCGGGGCGGGACGGTGGCGGCCCGTCGGCGCTACCTGGACTACACCAACCGCCTG
>CAYMAR010000187.1:0-7642 GCA_964388465.1 uncultured Desulfobacteraceae bacterium | reverse complement strand
CGGGCATCAGAAACAGGCGCGGGTGGAAGATGCCCTTGCGGGCCACCTCCATCATCCCGCTGGAAAAGGTGACCCCCGCCAGGATCCCCAGGCTGGCCACGATCATGATGACATGCCGGGGCGCCACGCGCGATCCCACCGACGAATTCAAGAAGTTCACGGCGTCGTTGCTGACCCCCACCATCAAATCCATAATCGCAATGGCGAACAACACCAAGACCGCGACGATATAAAGTTCCATCAAATCCCCTGCGGTTGTCGTTGGGTTGGCCCCCGGCATCGGCCGCCACCGCTAACCGGCGGAAGGGAGCGGCGCATATTAGCATATTGTTAGAAAAATGTTAGGGCTTTTTTCGTGGATTGGGGTGCACGGCGGCGCTCAGAAAAGCTTCAATTGCAACGGGGCGGGAAGTGTTGAGGGCGGAACGGTCACCGCCTTTGCATCAAGGGTCTGCCGCTCGTTGCAATCGACGGACGGGAATCCATAAAGGAAAGCGTCGTCATAGGCCACCACGAGATCTTTCGGTGAACGCGGGGCGAAGCGGCAAGGGCGGTCGATAAAAAGCGCTTGCTCCTGTCGCGTCGTGACGCCGAACCCGTAGTGGCGATTGCAGTATTTCAGCGGCCCTTTGAGGGCCTCTCGTTCGCGCACGAAGGACGCATGCCGCTCGAGGCGCGCGCGTAGATGCGCCTGCATGGCCCCAAGGACGGCGGCATCGAAGCGCGCGCCGAAGCGGGCGAGTTGCGGCTCGATCTCGCAGCCGATGCTGCTGCGGCCGGCGGCCGCGGCCGCCAGTGTGGTGGTGCCGGTGCCCCAGAAAGGATCGAGCACCGTGTCCCCCTTGATGGCGTACATCAGGATCAGCCGCAAGGCCAGCTCGAAGGGAAAAGCGGCCGAGCGCGCGCGCGGCTCTTCCCCCTCGAGGGTCTGCCCCGCCCCCCGGATATCCGTCCAGATATCGGAGTAGAAAATATTGCGCTCTTCCCAGAAAATCGCGCTTGCCCGCCGCCGCTGCTGCTCTTCTGGCGAGAAGCGGCGCTTGCCGCCCTTGCGTACGACCAGGATGTACTCGTGTTCCAGGGTCACGTAGGCCCCGGCCGGGAGCATCCCGGAGCCCATGAACTTGGTGGGTGCGTTGGTGGGCTTGCGCCAGAGAATGACGGGCAGGCAGGTAAACCCGATGCGCTGCAGATATGCTAATATGCGCACGTGGTTGGCGTAGAGCCCGAACTCGCCGTTGAAGCTGCGCACGGCATCACCGATATTGATGCAGGCGAACCCGCCCGGCAGGAGGACCCGATGAATTTCTTTCCAGACCGGATCCAGGAGCGCATGCATGCGCTCGAAACCCTCCCGCGGCCGCCCGCCGGCCAGCGCCGGCGCGATCTGCACATCCTGGCGGCTGAAGACCCCGTCCCACATGGCGATCATCGGATAGGGCGGCGAAGTCACCACCAAGTGAACGCTGGCGTCGGCCACCGCTGCCATCCGGCGCGCATCCCCCTGAAATACCCGGTGGCGGGTCTGTAATTCGGTTGGCATCAAGATCTCCCATGGCTCGCGGAATGACAACGTCGCCGCGTGCATCGGCCTCGCGGCGGGGAGGCACCCACGGCCTTATACCAGAAAAACGCCGCAGGGGCATCCCCCGGTCAGCCAAGAAAGCGTCGGGCTAAGAGACCGTCGGGGCGGCCCGGCCGATACCGCCGCAGCCTGTATTGGGGGTTGCAATCAATTCGTGAATAGCATAATAGAAGAATAATTGAATATTTCTTTTCTTTATTTCTTATGCGGTTGCCGGGCATTCAGGCGCCCTGGGCTCAGAGACCGAAAAACCGAACGGCACCGCGGCTTAATACCCGGATTCCGTGCCGGCCTGGCTCTTGCGCCCTGCGCGGGAACGAGCCGGAAATACACCGAGACATCGAAAGGACGATATCGCCATGCGAAAAATCGCCGTTGCCATGGCCAAGGGGGGGGTCGGCAAGACAACCACGGCGGTCAACCTGGCCCACGGCCTGGCCATGCAGGGCCATCGGGTCCTGTTGGTGGATTGCGACACCCAGGGACAGACCGCCAAGTTTCTGGGGATCAACCCGCCCTACGGGCTCTACGAGTTCATCACCGGCAAGAACGCCCGGGGCCAGCCCGTGAAGCGTCAGGAAACCATCGCCGCGGCCCGCGAGAATCTCTGGCTGCTGAACGGCGGTATCGGCTTAGTGGAGTTGAAACACTGGCTGGGTGAGCAGCCCCGGGAAGTGCGCCAGAGCGTGCTGGCCCAGGCGCTGGTGCCCCGGGACGGCGCTTTAGATTATCTCATTTTCGACTGCGCCCCGGGCTGGGACGTGCTGAGCGTGAATATCCTCATGGCCGCCAGCGAAGTCCTCTGCCCGGTGGCCCTCCAGGGCCCGGCGCTGGAGGGGCTCAAAACCTTCTTCGGTTACCTGATGTCGGCCCAGCGGCTCAACGCCGTGCTCGAGTTGAAATACATCCTGCCAACCATGTACGACCGGCGCACGCGCCAGAGCGCTGTCATTCACCGCAAGCTGGAAAAGCTCTTCCGCAAGCAGATTTGCGAGCCGATCCGCTACAACGTACGCCTGTCGGAGGCCCCCACCCGCGGCCAGAGCATTTTCGAATACCGTCAGCAGGCGGCCGGCGCAGTGGATTACGCCCGGCTCGTCGGAAGGATAGCCAATGGCAAGCGACCCAAAAAATCCACCTGATTTTTTCGAACCATCGCCACTGGACCCGGTGCAGTCGGCCACGGGCGGCAGGCCCCCGGCGGCGGCCCCCAAAAAGAAGGCCGGCTTCTACCTTTCCCTGGAGGTCCTCAACCGCTTCGAGCGCAAGTTCTACGAGCTCAAGCTGGCCGGCGTCCCCGTGGGCACCAAGTCGGCCCTGCTCGAGGCAGCCCTCAAATTCGCTCTGGACGACCTGGATCGCAATCCCGATAGTCGCGTGCTGAAACAGGGTTGAATCCGTTCGTTGGTAACGCAAAAAGGGGGGGGTGAATCTTCGTGCGGCGGCGCGGTAAGGGTCAGGCTTCGGCGATGCGGGGCACGCGGCCGTCGCGGTAGAGCTGCATCAGGGCGTCGACCACGCGCGGATCGAAATGGGTACCCGCACGTTTTTTGATCATGGCCATAACGACGCTTTCGTCGATCTTGCCGCGATAGGAGCGCCCCGAAGCCATGGCGTCGAAAACATCCGCCACCGCCATGATGCGCGCCAGCAAGGGAATCTTGTCCCCCTTGAGCCCGGTCGGGTAACCGGTGCCGTCGTAGTGCTCGTGGTGGTAGCGGATGATATCCTTTTCGCGGTCCCAAAGCCCCAGTTGACCGATGATGTTGGCCCCGATCTGGGGGTGCTCCTTGATTTTTTCGTACTCCTCTTCGGTCAACTCGCCGGATTTGAGCAAAATGTCGTCGCGGATGCCGATCTTGCCGATATCGTGCAGGTGTCCGGAAAAATGCAACACGTCCAGCTCCTCGGGCGAACAGTCGAGGACCTCCCCGATCAGCATCGACAGGCGGGCGACCCGCTCGGAGTGCTGTCGGGTGTAACGATCCCGAGCCTCCAGGGCGTTGACGAAGGCATACAGGGTGGCGAACAGGTTCTGGTAGATGTTCTCGTACAGGGCCAGGTTCTCGATCGAGCGGGCCGCGTTCAGCGTGATGTAGGACAGGTAGTAGAGGTCGCGCTCGCTGAAACGCAGGCGGCCACCGCAGATCGCGGCCGTCAGGACGCCGAACACGCGGTCGCGGATTTTCATGGGCACGAAAACGGCCGAACGGATGGCTTCCGGGAGCCGGCCATCGTTGCTGTTTTCGGCCACCAGAAGCGGGAGGGCGTCGCGGGTGACATCGGCCAGCAGGGCATCGCCATAGGGCGGCAGATCGGTTTCGGGTTGCGATCCGTTGCCGGCCCGGCAAACCTCGAAGGGCTGCTGAACGAATTCGTTGACCACCAGGAAGCGGGCCGTATCGGCGTGCGCGACCTCCAGAGCCATTTCCACGACGCGTTTGAATACGTCGGTGGTGGACCCGATGGCGGCAAAATCGCTCATGATGCGGTTGAGCAGGTTGAGCTCCTCCACCTTGTAAATTAGTTCGCGGTTGAGCTTTTCCAGACGCGCCTTCTGTTCGACCTCCTTCTGCAGAAGGATGTTCTCGATGAACAGCCGCCGCTGCCGCAGCACCCGGCGCACGGCCAACTCCATCTGCTCCAGGTTGACGGGCTTGATCAGGAAGTCGACCACGCCGTTTTTAAGGGTCGCGATCGAATTGTCCAGCGAAGGGTACCCGGTCATCACGATGACCGGAATGGTGTTGTCGGTCTGGTGGATGTATTCGGCCAGCGCCAATCCGTCCATTTCAGGCATATTGATGTCGGTGAAACAGCAGTCCACGTGCTTAGAGGAGAGGATATTCACCGCTTCGCGCCCGTTGCGGGCCGTGAGCACGGCATAGCCTTTGAACTCAAAGTACTCGCAGGCAATATCCAGGATGTTCTCTTCGTCGTCGACGAACAGCAGCGTTTCTTTTATATCGTCCGCATTCATGGTAGTATCGCGCGGCTTCGCAGGGTGCCCCCGGGAACAAGCCTCCGGGCGGCATCCGGTCTGTGGTTTTCAAAACGCCAGGGAAAGCAGGCCCCAAACGCAATTATCACCACAAAGCGGCTTTTAGTCAAGACGATCGCCTGTCGACCGCAATGCCGTTGACCGACGCTGGCCGCTTGCGAAGATGACATGCAAATCCTATTCTTGGAAGCCTTTTTCGGAGGGTCGCACCGCGCTTTTGCCGAAGGACTCCAGCGCCATACGCGCCACACCATCGAACTGGTCACCCTGCCGGACCGCTTCTGGAAATGGCGCATGCGCGGCGCCGCCCTCTATTTGGCCCCGCGCCTCCCGCCCCTGACGCGCTTCGATCTGATCGTGGCCACCAACCTGGTGAGCCTGTCCGACTTGATGGCCCTGCTGGCCCCCGGGCGCCTGCCCGCGGTGGTCTATTTTCATGAAAACCAGCTGACTTACCCGGTGGCCTCCGGCGATCGGCGCGATGTGCATTTCGGGTTTACGGACATCACCACCGCCCTGGCGGCGGACGAGATCTGGTTCAACTCGCACAGCCACCGGGACGCGTTTCTGGCGGCCCTGCCCGCCTTTGTGCGGCAGATGCCGGATGCACGGCCCGCCTGGATCACGGCGGCCATCAAGGGCCGGGCCAGCGTGCTCTACCCCGGGTGTGAATTCCCACCGCCCGCCCCACCCCAGCCTTCGGCGGCGACACCGGAGCCCCCCCCGCTGATCATCTGGAACCACCGCTGGGAATTCGACAAGAACCCGGAAGCGTTTTTCGAGACCCTCTACACGCTGGCCGACCGGGGACGGGCATTCGAGGTGGCCGTGCTGGGGGAGTGCTTCCAGGATCAGCCCCAATGCTTTCTGGCCGCCCGGGAGCGCTTGGGAAAGCGGATCGTCCACTTCGGGTTCGCGCCCGCAAAGGACGACTATCATCGCTGGCTGCAGCGTGGCCACGTCGTCGTCAGCACCGCCCGGCAGGAGAATTTCGGGTATGCCGTGGTGGAGGCCGTGCGTCTGGGCTGCCTGCCGCTGCTGCCGCGGCGGCTTTCCTATCCGGAGATCATTCCGGGCCGTTTTCACGACCTGTGTCTGTATGCGGACCAGGCCGACCTGACGGCCCGGCTGGCGCATTTTCTCGACCACCGCCACGCCTTCCGCAAGGAAACCGCCGCGCTGCAGGCGGCCATGGAGCGATACGCCTGGAAGAGACGCATCCCGGAATTCGACGCGCGCCTGGAAGCGGCCGCCGCGGCACCGCCGCGTGATCCGCTGGCAAGCCTCCGCTGATTGGGCCGGCATCGGTCCCGCCCGGCCGCCGCCGGAGAATGATCGCCCCTAAAAAGCGCTTGACCCCTTCCCCCCCCGGGGATAATCTGCCGCTTCTGTTTCTGAGCAGCGACGCTCGATCGGACCTCTGGGAAACCCGCCGTGAAACGCGACCCGACCACTACGATCCCGCCCGCCGCCGAACGCCCTTTGCGCATCGGCCTCTTGAGCTACCGCAGCAACCCGCACTGCGGCGGCCAGGGGGTTTACCTGCGGCATTTAAGCCGGGCGCTGCGCGATCTGGGCCACCAGGTGGAAGTCGTTTCCGGTCCGCCGGACCCGCAGCTCGACCCGGACGTGCGCGTCCACCGGGTGGCCTCGCTTGACCTCTACGACCCGGCCGACCCCTTTCGCACGCCCCGCCCGCGTGAGCTCGACGACCCCGCCAGTCTGTACGAATGGATCAACGTGTCCACCATGGGTTTTCCGGAGCCCTTCCTTTTCGGGGCCCGGGCTTTCGCCTTCCTGAAAACACAGGCCCGGCGCTTCGACGTACTGCACGACAATCAGAGCCTCTCTTACGGCGTCTGGGCGCTCAGCCGCCGCATGCCGACCCTGGTCACCATCCACCACCCGATTACCCGGGACCGCGCCATTGCCGTGCAGGCCGAAAAACGCTTCTGGAAAAAGCTCAAACAGCTTCGCTGGTATTCCTTCATCGGCATGCAGAAACAGGTGGCCCGCAGGCTGCCCTGCATCCTGACGGTTTCCGACTGCGCCCGCCGCGACATCGCCGCCGATTTTGGGATCCCGGGCGAGCGTTTCCGCATCGTACCCAACGGGATCGACACGGCCCGCTTCCACCCGCTGCCCGGCACGCCCCGCGAACCCGGTCGCATCATCACGACCAACAGCGCCGACACCCCGCTCAAAGGCCTGGCCTACCTGCTCAGGGCGGTGGCCGCGGTGCGCCGTCAACGGGCCGTGGAACTGGTCGTGGTCGGCCAGCCCAAAAAAAACGGACGCATCGTGCGCCTGATCCGCGATCTTGCGTTGGGCGACACGGTGCGCTTCACCGGCCGGATCGGCAGCGACGCTTTCGTGCGCCAGTACGCCCGGGCCTCGATGGCCGTGGTTTCCTCCCTTTACGAGGGCTTCGGTCTGCCGGCCGGCGAGGCCATGGCCTGCGGGGTGCCGGTGGTCAGCACCACCGGGGGGGCCCTGCCGGAAGTGGTGGGGGATGCCGGCCTCCTGGTGCCGCCCGAGGACCACGAAGCCTTGGCGGCGGCCATCACAGACCTGCTGGATAACCCGGAACGGGCCGCCGCGCTCGGGCGGGCGGGCTACGCCCGGGTCCAGAAGAAATTTACCTGGCGGCGGGCCGCGGAAAAAACCGTGGACGCCTACCACGAGGTGATCCGTGATCACCGCTGACCTCGGGCGTGCCGGCCTGCAGAGTGGCCAGCGGTTGCTCGACATCGGCTGCGGCAACGGGCGGCACACAGCGGCGGCCTACGGCCATGACCGCGTGGCCGCCGTCGGGGCGGACCGCAACCCTGAGGACTTGCGCGCCGCCCGCGACCGCCTTGAATACCACGAACGCCTGGGGGCCCACGGCGGCGGCGCCTGGTGCCTGGCGGCCGCCGACGCCCTGGCCCTGCCCTTCCGCGACCAATCCTTCGATATCGTCATCTGCAGCGAGGTCCTGGAGCACATCCCCGACCACCAACGGGCCGCGCGCGAAATCGTACGCGTGCTGAAGCCCGGCGGGACGCTGGTCGCGA
>CAYMAR010000186.1:5614-7663 GCA_964388465.1 uncultured Desulfobacteraceae bacterium | reverse complement strand
ACCGCCGCCACCAGCCCCACCGCCGTCGGAACCCCCGTCACCGGCCCCACCGCCGTCGGAACCCCCGTCACCGGCCCCACCGCCGTCGGAACCGTCGCCACCAGCCGCACCGCCGTCGGAACCGTTGCCACCAGCCCCACCGCCGTCGGAACCCCCGTCACCGGCCCCACCACCGTCGGAACCGCCATCTCCGGCCCTACCGCCGCGGCTGGCATCGCTAAATACCCGGTTAAAACGATCATTGTTGTTGTCGATGCTTTCGATCGTATAGCTATTGTTTGTGGCACCACTTCTGGTCTTTTGGGTTGCGTTGGCCGTTTTCTCTTCAACTGCAGCGGAAATAGTAAGTTTTTCCCCGGATAAGACGGGCATCTTGTCCGATCCTATTTCGAGCGTCATTTTGCCGCCGCCCAGAACACCGATTTCCGTGGCATCTTTCGCTGAACGCACATAACCTTTCAACTCACCGCTATCCATCTGAAGATTGCCTATAGTGATTGTCTCAACTGGCGTTTTGAAATGTAGGGGATGGGAATATTGGTTTAGTGAATAGTAAACTGTTCCTTGTTCTACTCTTAAAGAGTGATGATCTGTCATCTGGCTGAGGGAAAATGTAGTCTTGGGTTCCACCTCAAAATCAAGGTTGTCCAACTGGATAAGGCACTTCGCTTCACATCTTAATAGGTAACCTTCGGGTAACTGGGCAACTTGGTTGAAATATCCGATCACATCATTGTCTCTTACTATAGAAACTTTTCCCATAGGTACTATTGTCGCCGCAAATCCTGCCTTAATAGAAACAAAACAAATGATAATAATGATACGTATAATCATCGAGAAGCGTTTAACCTTGGCACACATGGAAAACCCCCTTCGTGTACATAAAAGGATCTTCAAACCGGTTCATGGCAGGATTGCATTTTTAAAGCTACAGTGTTGTGCTTGGGTATCAAAGATACATAAAATGGCATAAATATGTAGAGTCTTGCCGGTTAGCATAATTATCACCGTAAATTGGGATGCTTCGCATCAAGGGAGAATGATTTCAATTTCCACTCGTCGATTTAAACGCCTTCCTTCGGCACTTTTATCGCTGGCTAAAGTTTTCTGAGCCCCATGACCTAAAGCCTCTATTCGGGAAGGCTTAATGCCCTTAGCCGTCAGATAGCTCTTGACTGAATAGGCCCTGACCTCAGAGACCATTTGGCTGAAAGAAGCGGCGCCACTTGAATCTGAATAGCCATTAAGCGCCACCTTGGCGTTTGAATTAACTGACAAAATTTTGTAGATTTGGTCCAACTTTTCTATGGCTCTCGGTGAAAGGTCATTTGAATTTCGATCAAAAAATATGTAGAAGTGAGAGTCAACCAACTTTAAAGCGGCTTGTAGGCGCATCTCTTCCGATCTAAGCGAGTTGCGGTCACTGTCAGTCTTGGTAGGAGCGATACTCGTCTCCAAAATCTTGGTAGGATCTCGTTCGATTTTTGCAGGTTCAGTCACCACTGTCTTGGATGGCTGCAAGTCTTCATCGGACGATGAACTTAACGTTTTTTCATGACCAGAAATCTCATCAATTTGTTCATGTTTTACATTATTTTTGTCGGAATCGGTCAAGTTGCCATTAGGTGCTAATTCAATTTCTTGTCCGATTTCGGCAGTTTTGAAAATATGTTCCTGTTTTGATTTATCAAAAAGGGTTTTCCAATAAATAAGCCCGGTTTTATCTGCAACTGCATCATAGGATAATTCCTTTGATTCTATGCTTTCTCCTGATTCATTGACTGCAGTTATTACAAAATAATAGGTTTCTTTAGGTTCTAGTTTATCTACGATGGTGGGATTTGTGACATTAGAAATTTTATAACCATTGTTTTTATTGACGCCTGGTGAAGTGGATAGATAGACATTGTATGATATTGCACTTGGAAATTCTTCCCATAATAACGTAACCTTTCCATTAATGAGGTCTCTTTCTGAAGGGATATTTTTTTGGATTTGATAACAGCCAGATAAAGACATTATTACCCCAAAAAAATAAAGGCAGAAAGC
>CAYMAR010000186.1:2637-5514 GCA_964388465.1 uncultured Desulfobacteraceae bacterium | reverse complement strand
GACGATAGCTTTCTTTCTCGCTACAGCTCAAGGCGTAATGAGGTTAAATGTTGAGACTTGCTCCCTACTTCCTCGTTACCCGTGAAAAATTATGGCCGGCCAAGGGGCAGAAGGCGGGTCTGCCCGGCGAAGCCCGAAGGGCGATGACGGATCAAGAAAGTTCTTCCACCGCCTCGGCCATAAGCCGGCCGATGGGCATGTTCTGGGGGCACTGACGTTCGGCTGCCGAATAATCCAAAGTCGCCAATTGGGCGCGCACCGAATCCGGAATATCGCGAAATTCCGCCTGCGCCCGAAAATGATCGCCGTAGCTGCGTGCATACATGAGGCATCGCATGACTTTGCCCACCGGAACGGCTGCCGCAAGCAAGGGCTGGCAGGTGGTCGTACAGCCCGCACAATAATTGGCGGCCGTGGCCTGGGCCTCGGCTTCGAAATAGCGACGATCCGAAGCGGTCAGGCGCGCCTGATTGACGGCCGCCTCGGTATTGGCTTTGAGGATGGTCATCGTGTTCATTTGGGAACAGATGGCCGCGATCCGCTCGTCGGTCCAGACAGCCAACAATCGCGCTTGTTCCTCTGTCATCCCCTTGTCGATGAAACGTTTGCCCAGGGCCTGACTTGCGTCACTTTCCATTCCCATATAGGTCCATGATGAAGAGGCCTGTGTTTTCATTGCCGTCAGCCCGATGCCGGCTTTGTGGCAGGCGTCGATGGCCCGCTTCATTTCATCCGTGGTCATGACTTTGTAGTTGTAGGTGGTCATGATCCCATCGATCCAACCTAGGGTAGCCGCGTGGGACAGGCACTCGGCCATATTGGCATGGGTACTGAACCCAAACAGGCGGATCTTGCCCTTGGATTTCATTTTTTCGGCCCAGGCTTTGATCTCCGGCGTCAATTCCGACGCGGCATCATCCACCGCATGGATAAAAAAGAGGTCAAGATAATCCGTCTTGAGATTATTCAGGGAGTCCTCGAGTTCCGCGCTCAAGCCGCTCGCATCCCGGTTGCCTGACTTGGATACCAGAAAAATCTTCTTCCGGTCTTCCGGGTATTTGGCCAGATACTTGCCGATTCCCATCTCGCTTCCCCACCGATTGTAGTACTGGGCGGTATCCCAATAGGTCACCCCCCATTTCACCGCCTGCCGGAGCAACAACTGGTTGGCACCGGTATCGAACATGGTGCCCAGCGACAGGATCGGCACCTGAACACCCGTGCGGCCAAAAGGGCGGTTGCCCACTTGCATGGCGGCGGCATCGGCCGCCATCGGCCCCATGACCGTGCCGATCATGCTGCCGGCACCGGCGGCCCCGAGGACCTGCAGAAACTGTCGACGCTTGATGCCTGATTTCTCTGTGGTCATGACACTACTCCTTTGGTTGTGGGAGGCCGGCGCCGGCAAGCAAGGCATGGGCCCGGCTTCGAGTTTCGTTTTCGGAAGTCACGCGAATGGCCGCCCGGCCGCGCACCGGGCACTCGTGTTGGCAGACCCCGCAGCCGATGCACCGGTGGGGGTCCACAAAGGGTTGCTGCAACCGGACGTGCACAGCGGCCGACGCTTCCTGCCGGAGCGCGGCCATGGCCGGATCGCCTGTCAATTCGATCCGGTCGGCCTGGTGGCCGGCGATCCGCAGCGCATCTTGCGGCCCTGCGGGCCCGACCAGAAAATAGTCGCCGCCAGCCAGCGGTCTGCGGGTCGGGGGGAGATTCAAGTAAATGGACCGCGATCCCACCCGGGTCACCACCAACCGGTCCAGCCCAGCCACCGGCTCCAACACGGTCTGGGTGGTGATGGCCTTGGGGCTGACCGGGCAGTTCTCCTGGCAGACGATGCAGGGGATTCCCATGGCCCAGGGCAGACAGCGGCCCCGATCCATAAAGGCGGTCCCGATCCGGACCGGACCCGTGTCGCTAAAAGGGCCCCGGCCCATGCGCTCGTCCAATGCCAGGGGACGGATGGCGGCCGTGGGGCAGACATGACCGCAGGCGATACAGTTGTGCTGGCAGCCGCTGGTACCCAGCCGGAAATCGAGGTGCGGCGTCCAGAGGCCTTCCACACCCGCTTCCAACAGCGCCGGTTGAATCACATGGGTCGGACAGACCCGCATGCATTGCCCGCATTTTATGCAGCGGTTCAAGAATTCGGATTCGGTCAACGCGCCGGGCGGTCGCACCAGGTCGGGTCGCCACCCGACCCCCAAAGGATCCCCCAAACGGGCCAGGGGCAGAAGGATCGCACCGCAAGCGCCGGCGGCAATCACGGCCCGGCGGTTTAAATCCGGGCCGGCGATCTCGCCTGTGGTCGAAGGCGGGGTCGCATACCCTAGAATCCGCTCCGGACAGTCGCCCGGGCAGTTGTAACAGAGCACGCATTCCGCCCACCGGATCTGCTCGGCCGGAGCGCAGGCCCCTTCGCAATGATGATCGCAGCGCCCGCAGCCGGTGCAGGCATCACCGCCCGTGTCCCGTCGGCCCATGCGCCACAGAGACCATCTGGCGGCAATCCCCAGCAAGGCCCCCAACGGACAGACATACCGGCAGTAAAACCGGGGGCGCCAGGCTGAAAGACCCAGAACCAGAACAAACACACCGCCGGTAAGCAATCCACCGGCAACGGCAATGGTTTCCCCCCCCGGGGCCAGCAGGGGCAACACCACCAGCGAGACGGACCGGTAAACCAGGGGTGTGGGATCCAGGAGCCCGGTTTGCAACCCGGCGGCCAATAAACGGTGTCCCGGCAGGATCACCCCCAGCACCAGACCGATGCCGCCGGCAACGGCCATGGCCGATCCGGCCGACACGGTCCATGATTGACGGCCCCAGCGCATAAGAACCAGACCGGCCACGATCGCCGCACCGGGCAGGATCCAG
>CAYMAR010000186.1:0-2537 GCA_964388465.1 uncultured Desulfobacteraceae bacterium | reverse complement strand
CCGGCGCCGCTTGTCGGCCCATGCCCCGACCATTTGCTGAAGGGTGCCGAGCGGGCAGAGCCATCCGCAAAAAAAGCGGCCCACCAGGGCGGTGGCCGCCAGCGTGACTGCCCCCCAGAGCAACCCCTTGTAGAGAGTCCCCGTGGTCAACACCGTGGCCAGCCCCACCAGGGGATCCAACTCCAGGAGCCAATTGACCGGCCAACCCCGCAGTTCGAACCACCGGTCACCGACGGTGGTGACGAGGCAACTCCATATCAGCAACAACAGAAAAAAGGCCTGGCAAATACGCCTGACAATGACGAGTCTCATGGGACCGCCACAGGATTGAGGGTCCGGTAATCGAGAGTGCCCAGGCCGGCATCCGCCGCCTGCTGAAGGTGGGGGAGCTGATCCAGTTGTCGGCCTAAAATCTCCACACCGGCAGCGTCCACCGCCACGGGGTCGATGCCGGCCACGAGGGTGTTGGTCGCGGCCAAATCCGATATCGACCCACCCGTGGGCCCGTTGTGCATCATGGCGGTCACGGCATCTAAAATCACCAGGGTCGGGCGCACCAGGGCCGCCAGTTCGGCGATAATGGTGTGAATGTCCTGGTGAAAGACATTCCGGCGACCGCCCAGCAAACCGTACCAGTTTTTAATGGTCATGGAAGCGCCGCTGCGATGATGATCCTTGAGGGGCGCCATGCCGATGAGGCAATCCGCCTGGTCCAGCGGTCCGACCAGCACCGGCCAGTCTCGGATCAACCGGGCGCCGTCCAGGGTGACCGCGGCAAACCGGTCGGCCGTGGGCAGCACCACCCGGCCACCGGCGGCCTCGGCGGCCGGTCCGATCCCGGTGAGTCGAAAACAACTGGCCGGATCGTTGATGGGGTTGTCGGTGACGATCACATCGGCAGCCCCGGCCTCGCGGCACGCCATCACCACCGCCTTCACCAAGTCCGGGTGCGAGGTGGCCGATATCGCCGGCGGCGAGGCAAAGGCCGCATTGACCTTGATCACCACCCGATTGCCGGGTCGGACAAACCGCTTTATTCCGCCCAAGGCTCCCAGAGTCCGGTGCACCATATCGGCACGATCCGTTCCCTTGGCAATGGCCATGGTCGGACCGCTATCGGGTGGTTTGGAAAAGTCGGGGATGCCGCTGAGTGCCTCGGTGGATGGCTCCAATGCCGGAGGATCGGTGGCGTGCCGCCACCATCCCACCCCCAGCGCCGAAGCCGAAATCAACCCGGCCTTGACCGACCGCTGGATGAACTCCCGGCGATTAAGACCCGTCATCACCAATCTCCTGTAACCGATTACGGATTCGTTCGGCAAGGGCCAGGGCGGTTTCCCTGTCCGGGGCCTCGTGCACGCCAATCACGAACCGCTCTTGGTGCAGCACGACCTGGATGGTATCCAGAATATCGATGACGGCCACGCCTTCCGGCCCGTTCAGGGAGACGCCGCCGTACTCAAGGTAAAAATCTCGAACAGTCTCGGCCGTGGACTGCGCCGACGCCGCCGATTCCCGCCGGGCCACATAGGCGGTAATGGCGGCCCCATTGTGCTGGTATTGCGCCGTGAACACCTGGTCGAATCCGTCGATACCAAAGGCATCGGAGGTCACCAGGGACCGGCTGCCCGACACCCGGCCGTCCTCCGGGAACAGGGCCATTTCCGTCACATTGGCGGCGTCCGCTCCGACCCGGTCAACGAAAGCCGCTGCCATGGCCTCGGCTGCTGCCATCAGGGGATCTGACGCTTCGGCGCCCACCACCTCTAAATAGTAGCGACCGTGTGCCAGAAACCAGCCATTGGGCGTGGCATAGGCAAACGGGGTGAGGCCGCCGGTCTCCACATCGCCCCGGCGTTGCATACTGAACACGGAAAAAGCATTGCGGGCGGTGCCCATATCGTAAACAAACACTTCGAACCAGAGGGCCGGATCACTGGTCAGGGCAAACCGCTGGGCCTGCAGGGTTTGGAAACCCGCGCTGAAATAGAGTTCCGCCTTGCCATTGATCTTGTCGGACAGCGTGGCCGGATCGAAGTGCTCCGGAGGCGAGAACGGCTGAACCGCGGCGGGCGCCAGATCCGTCAGCGAGAACGATTCCGTTGGGGTTGCCGATTCCGACAGCACCTCCCGGGCGGTCACCGCCGGATTGAACCGATTTTGGACGGTGTATATCCCCAGGGCAATAGCCGCCAATGCCATCAGTACGCCGAATCCCACCCATCGCTCCATGCGGGTCACGGTAGGCTTTGCGGACACGGGGTTCATCGGGGTCTCGTATGGCTTCTTTGATTCGATCTTGCGTTCACCTTCAATTGCGCCTCGTTTTGAAGGGTTTTACCTGCCAGGTGGCGAGGCGTGCAGGCTTGCGGCTCTTTAATGACCTAAATCTGATTGTTTCAGCTTATGTTAAATTGGGCTCAAACCGCAAGCCGCATTCATCGCAGAATTTGACCCTGTCGGGAACCATGCAACCCCATTCCGCACTCCGCATAAACGGCTATCAACATGCTCGAATTAATGTGGAGCGCCAAATA
>CAYMAR010000185.1:0-7668 GCA_964388465.1 uncultured Desulfobacteraceae bacterium | reverse complement strand
CCGTTCGATATAGCGGCACATCCAGTAGATTGAATTGGCGACGCGGCTGAGCATCATGCCCCCCTTCGATATACTTTTCCGGCGGTACGATCATATACCGACGGTACCCTTGGCGGCCCGTGGCCGGTACCGTTCATTGGCCCGACATTCCCGTATGACTGTCCAGGACCCAGGTGTCCTTGCTGCCGCCACCCTGGGAGGAGTTGACCACCAGCGAGCCCTTGGGCAGGGCCACACGCGTCAGACCGCCGGGCTGAACGTAGATTTCCTCGCCGAAAATGACGTAGGGCCGCAGATCCACGTGGCGCCCCTCGATGCGGTCGCCCACGATGGTGGGTACCCGCGAGAGGGAAATCGTGGGCTGGGCCATGTAGTTGCGGGGTTCGGCCCGGATTTTGGCGGCAAAAGCCTCCCGCTCCGCAGCGGTGGCATGAGGTCCCACCAGCATGCCGTAGCCGCCGGACTCGTTGGCCGCCTTGACCACCAGCTCGTCCAGATGCGCGAGGACATAGGCCCGGTCTTCTTCTTCGCGGCAGATGTAGGTCGGCACGTTGGGCAGGATGGGCGTTTCGCCGGTGTAGTATTCGATGATTTGGGGCACGTAGGCGTAGATCACCTTGTCGTCGGCGATTCCCGTTCCCGGTGCGTTGGCCAGGGCCAGGCGCCCCCGTTTGTAGACACCGATCAGGCCTTTCACGCCCAGCAGGGAATCCGGACGGAACACCGCCGGATCGATAAAGTCGTCGTCGATGCGCCGGTAAATCACATCGACCCGCTGCAGGCCTTTGGTGGTGAGCATATGGACATAGCCGTCGGCCACCACCAGATCCTGGCCTTCCACCAGTTCCACGCCCATTTGCTGGGAGAGAAAGGAGTGCTCGAAGTAGGCGCTGTTGTAAATACCGGGCGTCAGCACACCGATGGTCGGCGATTCGAATTGATCCGGCGCCAGGTATTCGAGCATGGCCAGCAGTTTGGAGGCGTAGTCGTCCACCGGGCGTACCCGCGAGGCTTCGAACACCTGGGGAAAGGTGCGCTTGAGCACCTGACGGTTTTCAAGCACATAGGAGACCCCCGACGGGCAGCGCAGATTGTCTTCGAGGACGTAAAAACGGCCGTTGCGATCCCTCACGAGGTCCGTGCCGGTCACGTGGCACCAGACCCCCCGCGGGGGTGTGAAACCTTCGCAGGCCTTGCGGTAGGTGCGGCTGGTAAAGATCAGCTCCTCGGGGATGACCTTGTCCTTGAGGATCTTCTTGTCGTTGTAGATGTCCTGGATGAAGGCATTCAGGGCGAAGATGCGCTGCTTCAGGCCGTTTTCGATCTGCTGCCAGTCGTCATGCGGGACGATCCTGGGGATGATGTCGAAGGGCATGATTTTCTCGGTGCCTTCGTCGCGGCCGTACACATTGAAGGTGATGCCCATTTTGAAGAGCAGGGCTTCGGCCGCTTTCTGGCGCAGGGTCAGGTCACCCGGCGGCAGCGATTCGATCTTGTCCACCAACAGCTGCGCGCTGGGTCGCGGGTTGCCCTCGGAATCGATCAGCTCGTCGAAATAATCCTCCGGGTCGTAGGTTTCAAAGGTCTTCATGACGCTCCCCGCTTCCCATGCACGGCAGATTCAATGGAATGGATCAAATGGTGTTCGATCCCCGACGAGCCCAACGGCGTTGATGCGGCTGTCGGCACACAACTGTTTCGCATGATGCATGCCAACGATGGCGGCGTTTGCGAGTACAATATGTAACATATTGTTTAAAATGAAGAAATCAATCGGGTTGGCGCCGGGATGGTTTCATTGACGCCTCAGGTCTCCGATTTGTCCAACGCCTGCCAACAATTTGGTGTAAAAAGATACAAAGTATTACAAATTCGGAATTTTTTGACAACCTCTTGAATTGGCTTCCCAGGTTTGAAGCCAACCGCGTGCATCGAACCGGTGACGCCCCGGCCATTGCCGTGCTTACGGGCCATGTGATCGGGGCGGCAGGGGCAGGTCGAGGCTCTAACCGAAAATGAGTCGATCCGCCCTTCGCCTTCAGGCGGACGGCACCGATGCGCGGGGTGCAGATTTTTGGATGGGGGGCGTTCGAGCGGCCCTTGAACGGCTCTTGGGCCGACGGCCCGGGTCTCGGTAAGGTGATGCGGCGAGCGTCGGCCGCTCCGGAACCGGGGGGCTGCCGGGATCCGGGCGCCGGTGGGGTCGACCTGGGAATCCCTATCGCAATGGACGGCTTTTCCGCACCTTCCAATCGCCCTGCCGGGGGTTGACAGGGCGCATCGGATATGGCAGCTATTGGTCGTACCATTTATTGCAAATTTACCCTTAATCGGCAATAAAATGCTGTAAATTTTAATTTTATGCCAAATATGGTAGTACCAATGGGCGCAGGCCATTCATCCAAAAAAGTCTTTTCGCCCGTGCAGGGCGGTCGTGCCAGTGAGGACATCGCCCTGAAACTGGAGGCCGCCATTCTGGAGGGTCGACTCAATCCCGGCGAGCGGCTGCCCAGCGAGCGCGAGATGCAGGGCCAGTTCGGCACGGGCCGCGGGGTGGTGCGCGAGGCGATCCAGGTGCTGAAGCAGAAAGGCCTGCTCGAGGTGCGCAAGGGGGCCAAAGGCGGGGCCTATGTGCGACGGCTGGACGTGGCCAATGTTTCCGAATCGCTGGCCCTGTTTCTCAAGCAGCACCCGGTGGGGAAGGAGCAGCTGATCGAATTTCGCGAGAGCATGGATCGGACCATCACCCTCCTGGCGATCGCCCGGGCGACGCCCGACGAGAAGGCGCACCTGCTGGAAGAGGCCCTTCGCTTCGAGGGGCTGCTGCGGGAACCGGAGCCCGATCTGGCCGCGACCGGCGAACAGGATCGCCGGCTGAACATCATGCTGGCGCGCATGGCCCGCAATTCATTGTTCGAATGGGTGATGCAAGCGCTGCAACTCGGCTTCAGCTCCCATGACCATGCCCTGTACGAAGATCCCCGGTACCGTGACCGGGCGGCGGTCAATTGGCGCCATACGGCCCGCGCCATTGCCGACAACGAACCGCTGCGGGCCCTGTCCCACATCGGCCGCCATTACGGCTTGCTCAGGCAGTGTGTGGCGGAAATGCGGGATGCGGCTGCGGACCAGGAAATGCCCCTCCTGTTCCCCGACACCAGCCGCCTGGTTTAGAGGAGCTTGTTTATGTCGTCCTATGATTTCATCATTGTCGGTGGCGGCTCGGCCGGGTCCGTGTTGGCCAACCGCCTGAGCACCAACCCCAAACAGCGCGTTTTGGTCCTGGAGGCGGGGCTCCCCGATTTCCGGCTGGATTTCCGCATCCACATGCCGGCCGCCCTGACCTATCCCCTGGCCGGCAGAACCTACAACTGGTGGTATACGTCCGAACCGGAACCCTTCATGCACAACCGCCGCATCTACCAACCGCGCGGCAAGGTTCTGGGGGGCTCCAGCTGTATCAACGGCATGATCTACATCCGCGGCAATGCCATGGACTACGAGAAATGGGCCCGCGAAGACGGACTCCAAGACTGGTCGTATGCCCACTGCCTGCCCTATTTCAAACGCTTCGAATCCCGCCTGGCCGGCGCCGATCAGTACCAGGGGGCCACGGGACCCCTCTACCTGACCACGCCGGAATGCGACAACCCCCTTTTCGATGCGTTCTTTCAGGCGGTTCAGCAGGCCGGCTATCCCCTCACCAAGGACGTCAACGGCTTTCAGCAGGAAGGCTTCGGCCGCTTCGACCGCACCACCTACCGCGGCCGCCGCTGGAATGCGGCCAGGGCCTATGTGCACCCCGTGAAGAACCGCCGCAATCTGACGGTCAAGTGCCGCGCGCTGACCACCCGCATCCTGTTTCAGGGACGGCGTGCCGTGGGGGTGGAGTATGTCCGGGGGAAAAAGCGGGCGCGGGCGTTCGGCGGGGAAATCATCTGCTGTGGCGGGGCGATCAATTCCCCCCAGCTCCTGCAGCTGTCGGGGATCGGCCCAGGGGCTGCGTTATCCGACCTGGGCCTCCGAGTGGTGGCCGACCTGCCCGGGGTGGGGGCGAACCTGCAGGACCATCTCGAACTCTATGTCCAGTACGCCTGCCAGCAGCCGGTGAGCATGTATCCGGCGCTCAAGTGGTACAACCAGCCCTGGATTGGGCTGAAATGGCTGGTGGGCCGTACCGGCGAGGCCGCCACCAATCATTTCGAGGCCGGCGGTTTCATCCGCAGCAACGACCAGGTGGCCTACCCCAATATCCAGTTTCATTTTCTGCCCCTGGCCATCCGTTACGACGGCACCTCGCCCCGCCAGGGTCACGGCTACCAGGTGCACATCGGTCCCATGAATACCGACGTGCGCGGGCACGTGAAGATCAAGTCGGCCAATCCGCTCGACTATCCGCGCATCCGGTTCAACTATCTCTCCACCGCGCAGGAGCGCCGGGAGTGGGTGGAGGCCATCCGCACGACGCGGGAGATTATGACCCAGCCGGCCTTCGATCCCTTCCGCGGCCAGGAACTCGCGCCCGGCGAGCAGATCCAGAGCGACACGGAAATTCTCGATTTCGTGGCCCGGGAAGGAGAGTCCGCCTATCACCCCAGCTGCACCTGCGCCATGGGGACCCACGCCATGGCCGTGACCGACCCCCAGCTGCGCGTGCACGGCGTGGAGAACCTGCGGGTCGTGGATGCCTCGATCATGCCTTACGTCACCAACGGCAACATCTACGCCCCGGTGATGATGATCGCGGAGAAGGCGGCCGATCTGATCCGGGGCAACACGCCCCTGGCACCGGAGCCGCTGCCTTACCATCGGTACGCCAATTAAAGGAGGGTGCCAATGATCCTGGGCAAGCACTACATCGACGGCCGCTGGCAATCGGCCGCTTCCGGCCGGGAACGCACGGTCATCAATCCCTGCGACGGTGCGGCCATCGCCCGGGTGGCCGAAGGGGGCCGCGAAGATGCCGCGGCGGCCGTGACCGCGGCCCGTCGCTGTTTTGATCGGGGGGATTGGCCCCGCACCCCGGCCCTGGATCGGGGCCGTCTGCTGGAGCGTCTGGCCGGTCTGATCGCGCGCGATCGGGAGGAACTGGCCCGCCTGGAAACCCTGGACACCGGCAAGACCCTGACGGAGAGCCGCTGGGATATGGACGATATCGCCGGCATCTTCCGTTACTACGCCGGGCTGGCCGACAAGGAGGGCGGTGAGGTGCTGGCCTCCCCGCACCCCGGGACCACCAGCCGGGTGGTGCGCGAGCCGGTGGGGGTATGCGGCCAGATTTCCCCCTGGAACTACCCCCTTCTGCAGGCCTCTTGGAAAATGGCGCCGGCCCTGGCGGCCGGCTGCACCATCATCATGAAACCCAGCGAGATCACACCCCTAACGACTCTCAAGGTCACGGCCCTGGCTGAGGAGGCGGGTTTTCCACCGGGGGTGGTGAACACGGTCCTGGGACCCGGCCCCGCGGTGGGGGCCGAACTGGCCGAAAACCCGGACGTCGACCTGATTTCGTTTACAGGGGGCATCACCACGGGCAAGGGCATCATGCGCGCGGCTGCCGACAGCGTCAAGCGGGTGGCCCTGGAACTGGGGGGCAAGAATCCCCACATCGTTTTCGACGACGCGGACGTCGAGCTGGCCGTGGATTACGCCTTGAACGGCGTGTTTTTCCACGCCGGGCAAATCTGCTCTGCCGGGGCGCGCCTCCTGGTCCAGGATGGTGTGCATGACCGCTTCGTGGCGGCACTGTACGAGCGCATGGAACGCATCGTCCTGGGCAGTGGTCTGGACGAGGGCACCCAGATGGGCCCCCTTATCTCCGCCGCGCACCGGGACAAGGTGGAACACTACGTCGCCCTCGCCTGTCAGGAGGGGGCCCGCCTGGTGCTGGGCGGGGCGCGACCGAACGATCCGCACCTTCAGGCCGGCTTTTTCTACCGACCGACGCTTTTCACGGCGTGTGAAAGCACCATGCGCATCGTGCAGGAGGAGGTCTTCGGCCCGGTCGTCACCGTGGAGCGGTTTCACAGCGAGGCCGAGGCCGTCACCCTCGCCAACGGCACCATCTACGGCCTTTCGGCCGGTTTCTGGACCCGGGATCCGGACCGCATGGAACGGGTGGCCGGGGCGCTGCGCTTCGGCACGGTCTGGATCAACGATTTCAACGTCTACTTTGTGCAGGCCCCCTGGGGCGGCTTCAAGCAGTCCGGCATCGGCCGGGAGCTGGGGCGCCCGGGCCTCGAAGAATACACCGAAATAAAACACATCTACCGCAATTACGAGACCCGCGCGATCAACTGGTTCGGCGTTTAGGGCCTCGCGCGGGCCGCCTGAAACCGCGGCTGTTTCCGGTTTCACTGGTATTCACCCCACTAGAGGAGGTCGTATGTCCCATTTACACAAACGGATGCTTCTGGTCGCCGTCCTGGTTGCGTTATTGTTGGTGTCTTTTACCGCCGCCGCCTCGGCCGCTCCCGAAATCAAACTGGCCAGCGTGACCTGGACCGGCGTCACGATCAAGACTGAGCTGGCCATGGCCGTACTGGAGAGTCTGGGCTACGAGGCCGAGAACAAGGTGCTGGCCGTGCCCTTCGTCTACACCGCCCTGGATGCCGGCGACGTCGATGCCTTCCTGGGCAATTGGATGCCCTCCATGGCCAGCATCGCCGACAAGTTCTTCCAGAAGGGGTCGGTGATCCCCTACGTGGCCAACATGCCCGGCGCCAAATACACGCTGGCCGTACCGACGTTCTGCGCCGAAGCCGGTCTGAAGGATTTCAGCGACATCGCCCAATTCGGCGAAGACCTCGACCACCAGATCCACGGCATCGAGGCCGGCAACGACGGCAACCTGATTATCCGCGACATGATCGAGAAGAACATGTTCGACCTGGGCAAGTTCGAACTGGTGCCCTCCAGCGAGGTGGCCATGCTGGCCGAAGTGCAGTCCCGCGAGAAGCAGAAGCGCTGCATCGTCTTTCTGGGCTGGGCGCCCCACAGCATGAACGAGCGCATCGACATGACCTATCTCACGGGCAGCACGAACGAAACCTTCGGCCCCAACGACGGCACGGCCACCGTCTGGACCAACATCCGCAAGGGTTTCGCCGAAGATCAGCCCAACGTGGCCAAACTGTTCAAGAACATGGTCTTCCCGGTCGCCATGATGAACCAGATCATGACGACCCTCTACAAGGACAAATCCCTGACCCATCTCGAGGCCGGCCTCCAGTGGGTCAAGGCGCATCCGGAATCCTACAAGGGTTGGCTGGAAGGCGTGACGACGGCGGACGGCAAGCCGGGTATTCCGGCTTTCGAGGCCTACCTGGAGAACAATCCCTAACGATGGCCAAAGTCTTGCGGGGAAAAAACAGGGATCGCATCTTGACCGTGAATCAAGATGCGATCCTTGTCTGTCGTCATGTGGTAGCGGGAAGCCGGGAGCGCTGCCCGCCGGCCGGTTGCTCAATCAGGACGATGGCGATTGACGCAAGCGTTACCTGACCTCGATGGTGACGGCATGTTCGGCCACGCCATTGTTGCCGTAGCCCAGGAAATTCCACGCGGCCTTTGCGGGCTGCCGAATGCCGCGGCTGTCCGTGGCGCGGGCGAGCAGCGTGTAGCCGCCGGGCGCAACCCCCTCCCAGACGTACCGCCACTGCCGCCAGG
>CAYMAR010000184.1:0-7697 GCA_964388465.1 uncultured Desulfobacteraceae bacterium | reverse complement strand
ACCGTCGGCCGCCGATTCAAGCCGGTCGTAACAAGCGTTTTTAAATAGGTAGAACCTATCGTATCAACCCAGGAGTTGCATGCGGTTGATGCCCCTGACCGCCGCCCCGGGGATGTCGGCCGTCTTGAGAGGCTGGGGGGCGCCATCGACCGGGGCGGGTCCATCGTGCCCGCGGACCGCGTTGCGCCCGTCGCGCTTGGCCCGGTAAAGGGCCCTGTCCGCCGAAGCGACCAGGTCGGCAACGCCGTCCGCGGCTCCCTGCACCGGCACCGTCGCGGCGACCCCGGCGCTGACCGTGACCTGCCGTGTGTCCGGTGCCCTCGTGTGGCGCAGGTTCAAGTGCATCACACGACGACGCATGGCCTCGGCGACCTCCGCCGCTCCGCGCCCGTCGGTGTTCGGCAGCACCACCATGAATTCCTCTCCTCCGTAGCGGGCCACCAGATCGCCCGCCCGGCGGACGTTTTCGCGCAGACTGGCGGCGACTTTGCACAGGCAGTCGTCCCCGGCCTGGTGGCCGTAGAAATCATTGAAGGCCTTGAAATGGTCGATGTCCAGGATGATCAGCGCCAGCGGCTGCCGCTGGCGACGGGCCCGCTGCCACTCACTTTCCAGAACCTCGTCCAGCCGCCGCCGGTTGGCCAGACCCGTGAGGCCGTCTTCCATCGAATACTTGCGCAGAATCTGCCGGGCGCGCTTTTCCTTTAGAATCGACCACATGCTCTGCATGAACAGCGACAGCTGGTTGATATCGGATTCGTCGTAAGCCTCCTCCTTGTTGCCCACGCCGGCCACGGCCACGATGCGCCCGTCATCGAGCACCGGGACGCTCATATGGCGTTTGATCGGGAAATGTCCTTCCGGCAGGCCCTTGCGGCTCGCAAGATTTTCAAAATCGTTGTGGACCACCGGGCGGCGCAGGCGCACACTGTCGGCCCAGACGCCGGCCTGCGCCAGGGGGTAATGGCGCCTCGGTTCGGCCCGGCACGCCTTGAGAACCCCTTCGGACCAGGACACGAGCTCCAGCGCCCCGTTGTCCTCGTTAAAAAGGTGGAGGTAGCCGGCTTTGCTGCGGGTCAGCCGGACGATTTCCTCCAGCGCGAAAGCCCGGATTTTTTCGTCGCTGACTCCGCTCATCTGGCTCAGCTTCAGAAGCGAGTCCAGGCGCTCCTCATTGAGCCGGATGCGCTCCTGGGCCGCAATCTGATCGGTGACGTCCCGGGCCACGGCGTAGATCTGGCCTTCCCCCTCGTCCGGCAGGGCATTCCATTCCAACCAGCGGATGCGGCCGTCCTTGCAGACGTAGCGGTTGCGAAAATCACGCAGCATCTGCCCCTGCATGAGCTTCCGGGCCGAAGCCAGGGCCTCCTCGGCGTCGTCGGGATGGACAAAGGACAACCAGGGGATGCTCAACAGCTCTTCCCGGGACCAGCCCAGGATGTCGCTCCAGGCCGAATTGAGATCCTTGAAGTAGCCGTCGAACCCGGCAATGCAGATGGGGTCGAGCGACAGGCTGAAAACCCTTTCGCGGTCCTGCTCGGCTTTTTTGAGGGCCGTGATGTTCTTGATCACGCTGACCACGCGGTCCACCCGACCGGAGGACGAGCGGACCGGATAGTAGCGCACCAGCATCTGCCGGCTTGCCTGACCGGCGGCATCCGGCGTCATCTCGTATTCCACGGATTCACCCTGAAAACACGCCTCCAGATGCGGTCGCAGAGCGTGAAAGGCCTCGGGCCCCATGACATCGGCCACCGTGCGGCCGATAACCGCTTCGCGGGCGGCCCCGCGCTGTTCCAAAAAGGCCCTGTTGGCCATGCGGTAGGTAAAGGTCCGGTCCAGCACGGCCACCATGTCGTCGGATGCCTCCAGCGCCATCTGGTATTCGTTGAGCACGTCGGCCGTTTGGCGCTGGTCGGCCTCGGCCCGCTGGAGTTCGCAGGTGCCGGCCTTGAGCTGGATTTCGAGAAGGTTTCTGTGCCGCCGCAGCGCGGTTTCCACCTCACGGCTTTCGCCGAGTTCCGCTTTGAGCCGCTCGACGGACCGGGACAGTGCGGCGGCGCGCTTCACCAGGCGGTCATTGCGCGCGCGAAGGTGCGCCAGCCGTCGGCCGAAAAAGATGCCGACGCCGGCCGCGAGGGCAAGGACCATGAAGCTCCTGCTGTCGAATGCCCATCGTCCGGCGAACCGCCAGGCGCCGATGAAGGCCGTGCCGGCGATGAGAGCTCCGGCGGCAAATCCGATTGATTTCAACGGGAAAGGCATATTCCGTCCATTAGGTGGTTTGGTGCCGGCATGCGCGTAAGCCCGGATGCCATACGTTTCCTTAATTTTATCGGCTGGTTGTGGGAACGACTTTAGTGCGCTGGCCGGACGAGGGGGGCGGGAGCCGGCCGTCAGGGGCGGAAGCGGGACGACCGGCGCAGACAGCGGCGGGAATCAGGAAGGTTCGCCATAGGCGGGTTCAGCCCCCAAAACCGGTTTCCGACATGGCGACCACCGCATCGTCGAGACGCCGGATGGCCGCCATTTTACCTGCCGTCACCGGGAGGATGGTGTTGATGAAATAGCGCGCGGTGTCGACCTGCCCGGTGTAAAAGGCGGCCTGGCGGCTGCCCCCGCAGGCCTGGGCGCGGTCCTTGTCCTTTCCTCGGTCCAGGTGCTTTTCGATCCCCGGCTGGGCCGCGACGGCCCGCCAGAGGAGCATCCAGGCCATGATCACGTCGCCCATGACCTCAAGAAACGGCGTGGCCTGGGCAAAGGCCGCCCGGTAGCGATCGCTCATGGCCGCCTGCCCCAGTTCGAGGGCGGTGGCCCCCAGTTGGTCCACGGCCTCGGCCACCCGCCCGGCCAGAGCCTCGAGCCCTTCGATTCCACGGGCCCGCGCAACGATCACCCCCACCTCTTCCATGAAAGACATGAATACCCGGCCCTTTTGGAGGCCCATCTTACGACCCAGCAGGTCCAGGGCCTGGATGCCGTTGGTGCCTTCGTAGATCGAGGTGATGCGCACGTCGCGCATGAGCTGTTCGACGGGGTATTCGCGGGTGTAGCCGTAGCCGCCGTAAACCTGAACGGCCTGGGAGCAGACCTCGAAACCGCGGTCCGAGCAGTAAGCCTTGATCACCGGCGTCAGGAGATCGAGAAGACCCTGGCAGCGCTCCCGCTCGGCCGCATCTTCGGCCGTCTTGATGCGGTCCATGAGAAGCGCCCCGTAGTAGACGAAGCTGCGCATGCCGGCCACGTGGGCCTTCATCCACATGAGCATACGGCGCACGTCCGGATGGCGAATGATGGGCACCTGGGGGGCGTTCGGCTCGAAGGTTTGCGCCAAGTCGCGCCCCTGGTGGCGTTCGCGGGCGTAGCCCAGGGCGTGCTGGTAGGCGCACGAGGCGCTGGTGAACCCGATCGCCCCCACGAGCAGGCGGGCGGTGTTCATCATGTGGAACATGACTTTCATGCCCTTGTCGACCTCGCCCAACAGCAGGCCCCGGCACCGGCCCCGGCTGCCAAAGGCCAGACTGCAGGTGGGGCTGGCGTGAATCCCCATCTTCTCCTCGATGCCGGTACAGACCACGTCGTTGGGCGCTCCCAGGGCGCCGTCCGGTTCGACCCAGATCTTGGGCACGATGAAAAGCGAAATGCCTTTGATCCCGGCGGGCGCGCCCTCGATGCGGGCCAGGACCGGATGGATGATATTCTCGGTCAGGTCATGGTCGCCGCCGGTGATGAAGATCTTGTTGCCGGCGATGGCGTAGGTGCCGTCGTCGAGCCGGCGGGCCGTGGTGGTCAGCGCCCCCACGTCCGATCCGGCCTGGGGCTCGGTCAGCACCATGGTGCCGCCCCACTGCCCTGTATACATCTTTTCCAGGAACAGGCGTTTCTGTTCGGCCGTGCCGAAGATCTCGATCATCTCGCCCGCGCCGAATCCGCTCCAGCCGAAAAGGGTGAGGGCACAATTGGCCCCCAGTTGGTAGTCGGACACGGCCTGGGCCACCAGATAGGGGAGGCCCTGGCCACCCACCGCGGGGTCGGCCGTCATGGCGGTCCACTCCCCCTCGCGAAGGCGTTGGTAGGGCCGATGGAAACAGGCGGGCACCTTGACCTGGCCGTCGACGAAAGCCAGGCCCTCGCGGTCGCCCGCCGCCAGGGTGGGCAGGATTTCCTTGACGGCCAGTTTGCGGGCTTCATCGATGATCAGATCGAACGTGCGGCGGTCGAAATCCCGATAACGCTCATGCTGGCACAACGCCTCGGCATGGAACTGCTCGTAGAGGACAAAGTCGACATCGCGGCGGTCGGCGATCGGTTGGGCCATGGTGTTCTCCAATCGATGGATAATATTTACCTTCGGTTTAAAACCCCTTTGTCCCGCGCCAAGCATCGGGGGCAAGGGCGGATATAAGCGTGTCGGCCTGTCTGAGCCAAGCGAATGCCGACACGCGCCGCCATAAAAATCGGATGATGAAGCAAGCATTAGGCTGTCAGGCAGGGCGCAGCGCGACGCATGAATCCAAAGACAAAAATCGCCCCGGACGGTTTCGTTAAAGACCCATGAATTTGGCGGCAATCGTCTTCATAATCTCGTTCGTGCCGGCAAAGATCGACATGACGCGCACGTCGCGAAAGGCCCGGGCAATCGGGTTGGCGTCCACCATGCCGTATGGCCCCAGCAGATCGAGGCACCGGTCGGCCAGCCGCTTGGCCATCTCGGTGGTCCAGTACTTGGCCATGGCCGTGTCCACGACCACTTCCCGGCCCTCCATGTGATCGGCCACGAGCTTCTCCACGAACGTACGCCCCAGGCGGACCTCGGTGGCCATCTCCACCAGGGCGAACTGCACGGCCTGCTGCTTGCTCAGGGGTTTGCCGCCCGCTTTACGGCTTGCACAGAAGGCCAGGGTCCACTCCAGGATACGCTCGGCCGCGTTCTGCGCACCCATGGCCGCGACGATGCGCTCCTGCTGGAGCTTTTCCATGAGCATGCTGAATCCGTCGCCTTTGGGCCCCAACCGGTTTTGCCGGGGGATGCGGCAGTTGGTGAAAAAAAGCTCGGCCGTATCCTGGCTGTGCCAGCCCATTTTGGCGAGATGCCGCCCGCGCTTGAAGCCGGGGGCGCCGCCCTCCACGATGAAAAGCGAAAGCCCCCGGTAGGGATCGTCGATATCAACCTCACGGGCAGCCACGATGACAAGATCGGCGAGGAGTCCGTTGGAGATGAAGGTCTTGGCGCCGTTCAAAACGATCGCGTCGCCGTCGGCCTGGGCCAGGGTGCGCATCCCGGCCAGATCGGATCCTGCATCGGGCTCGGTCATGGCCACAGCGGTGACGATGTCGCCCGCGGCACACCCCGGCAGATAGCGCGCCTTCTGTGTGGCGCTGCCATAGGCCGCGATGTAGGGCACCACGATGTCGCTGTGCAGGGCGGCGGCCACCCCCGTGATCCCGGTGCGCGACATCTCCTCGATCAGGATACAGCTGTAGAGGAAATCCCCCCCGATGCCGCCGTATTCGGGCGGCAGATCCATGCACAGGAAACCGGCCCGTCCCAGTTTGCGCCAAATCTCCCGCGGCACCATGCGGTCTGCTTCCCACCGCGCCGCAAAGGGGGTGATCTCCGCAGCCAGGAAGGTCCGCAGACGTTCACGAAAGGCATGGTGGGCGTCGGTGTATTTCAGAATATCCATTGGGCGTCTCTTTTGCTCCGGTGCGTCAGAGGCTCGGCCTTGCTGTCGGGTCGCACCGGAAACCGGTGCGTCCGTCCTGTCCGGTCAAACAGGATGATGTGCCGGTAGCGGTCCAGGACCTCTGGTGCCAATGCGGTGTATAGCGAGGCGATGTCGCCCGGCGGCAACGCCCGGCCGCCGACCGGGCAGACCGCGTCGACGGTGCGGGTCTCATCCGCGTTTTCGAGCACGATCCGGTTGGCCACGGCCACCGTCGCCGCTCCCCGGTTTTCAATCTGGATTTCCAGGTTCTGATCGGGCAGCGCCCCGCCGCAGCATTTGACGGCGAAGATGTCCGCGGCGGCGGAATTCATTATGAGGGTGATGGTCAACATCGCTGCTTCCCGATACGACGGCTGTAATGGGCGACCCGCGTGATCAGTCACCGTGGCGCCCGAGGATGGCGATCGAGCAGATGTTCATCTGCGGAAACCCGCCCAGGTTGTGGGTCAGCCCGAAGCGGGGGCTGTCCAGCTGCCGATCGCCGGCCCGGCCGTGAAGCTGAAGGTACATTTCGTAGAGCATACGCAGGCCCGAAGCGCCGACGGGATGCCCGAAGCACTTGAGGCCGCCGTCCACCTGACAGGGCACCCGGCCGTCGCGGTCGAAAAAACCATCCATGATATCGTGAACCGCCCGACCGGGCGCTGAGATGTGGAGGTCCTCCATGGTCACCAGTTCGGTGATCGAGAAACAGTCGTGCACCTCCATCATGCTGATTTCTTCCCGCGGGTGGACAATGCCGGCTTCCCGGTAGGCCCGGGCGCTGGCCTTGCGGGTGGTGACGAAGTGCTCCCCGTCCCAGTCGTCATAGCCCATCTCGGAGCCGTTGCTCAGCGCCAACTCGAGCGCCTTGACGGTGACGCAGGCCTTTTTGCCCAGCTCCCGGGCCTTCGCCGGCGTCGCCACGATGGCGCAGGCCGCCCCGTCGCTCACCCCGCAGCAGTCGAAGAGCCCCAGCGGGTGGGCGATGATGG
Organism: uncultured Desulfobacteraceae bacterium; assembly: GCA_964388465.1. Classification (GTDB taxonomy): domain Bacteria; phylum Desulfobacterota; class Desulfobacteria; order Desulfobacterales; family UBA5852; genus JABZFP01. Next base: position 994 of record CAYMAR010000184.1, on the reverse strand, counting down.
GGGCGGCCATGACCTGCTCGGCGGTGACGGCCTTGCGCAGGTGCGCCTTCGGATTCAGGACGCCGTTGGCATGGCTTTTGGCGGAGACGTGCGCCATGGCCCGTTTGAGATCCCGGTCCACGATCCCGTACTTGGCCGCGTAGGCCGAGGCCAGCTGGGCAAAGCAGCCCGGGGCCGTCATGTTGGGAAACCACTGCCAGTTGAGACTGCCGGCATTGGAACCCGTGAAGCTGGGCAGCCCGCCGTAGCCCGTGTCCTTGAGCTTCTCCACCCCCATGGCCAGGCAGATGTCGTAGGCCCCGGAGGCCACCGCGTAAACCGCCCCGCGAAAAGCTTCGGTGCCGGTGGCGCAGAAATTCTCCACCCGGGTCACGGGGATGAAGGGCAGGCGCAGGCTGATGGCAAGCGGCAGCGCGCTCTTGCCCACGCTGATCTCTTCGAAGCAGGTCCCCAGCCAGGCCGCCCCGATGTCCTGCTTGGCGATGCCGGCATCGGCCCGACACTCCTCGAAAGCCTCCACCATGAGCTCTTCGGCGCCCACGTCCCAGCGCTCCCCGAACCGGGTGCAGCCCATGCCGATCACCGCCACTTTGTCTTTGATGCCCGTTGCCATGTTCTTCCTCCGCTCAGCCGGTGGTGGCGCGCGCGCCCTAGAAAGCATCTTTCGGTTCAGGCCACAGCTGCGGTCTTGGACTGAACCGTAATCGACCCTTTATGGCTGAAGACGAAAAAGCTTACCGATCAACTGGGACTTCATGACATCCCCCTCGATCTTGAGCTTGCCCGTGGTGAATGCCTGCATGGGATCGAGCCGGCCGGCATTCATGTCCAGGAAATCCGCGGCCGCCATGATCAGGGTGCAGGTGGGTTTTTCCGCCCGCCCGGGCGCGACCGTGCAGGCGCCCCCGCTCACGGCCACCTGCCAGTCGCCGCCGCCGGGCCCGCCACCGGCGCTTCCGCCCGGACGGTGGCGGGCGGGGCCGCGAGATCCATC
>CAYMAR010000183.1:1876-7712 GCA_964388465.1 uncultured Desulfobacteraceae bacterium | reverse complement strand
TTCATCCTCCTGCTGGACGAGCCGGCGGCCGGCATGAACGCCCAGGAGACCAAGGAACTCGACGAGCTGATCGTAAGGATCCGCGATCAGGAAAAGGTTTCGATTCTGCTGATCGAACACGACATGAAGCTGGTCATGAGCCTTTCGGACCGTATCTACGTGGTCGACTACGGCAAACGGATCGCGGAAGGCGCCCCCAAGGTCATCAAGAACGATCCGGCCGTGATCAAGGCCTATCTTGGAGAGGAAATCGATGCTTGAGTTGGTGGACATTCAGACGTTTTACGGCAACATCCAGGCTTTGAAGGGCGTCAGCATGGAAATCGCCGAGGGCGAGATTGTCACCCTGATCGGCGCCAACGGGGCGGGCAAGACCACGACCCTGATGTCCATCTGCGGCGCGGCGCCGCCGCGCAGCGGTGCGATCAAATTCGAAGGGCGCGCCATCGACAACCTCAGCCCGAACGAAATCGTGGCCCTGGGCATTTCCCAGGTGCCCGAGGGCCGACGGATCTTCCCCTATCTCACCGTGGCCGAAAATCTCGATATGGGGGCGTTTCTGCGCAGCGATCGCGACGGGGTCAAGGCGGACATGGAATACATCTTTGAACTGTTCCCGATTCTGGCCGAGCGACGCCACCAGGCCGGCGGCACCCTGAGCGGCGGCGAACAACAGATGCTGGCCATTTCCCGGGCGCTGATGGCACGGCCGCGGATGCTGCTCCTGGACGAACCGTCGCTCGGGCTGGCGCCGCTGGTGGTCAAACGCATTTTCGAAATCATCCGCCAGATCAACACCGAGCAGAAAACCACCATCTTCCTGGTGGAGCAGAACGCCAACCTGGCCCTCAAGGTCGCCCACCGCGGCTATGTCATGGAAAACGGCCGGATCATCATGAGCGACCGGGCCCCCAACCTGCTGACCAACGAAGACGTCCGCAAAGCCTATCTTGGCATCTAAACCCCGGCGCCGTTGCCACTTTCTATCGTCCCCGACCCTTCACGCGGGCTGTCGGCGCTGCAACTCGGCGCTGACATGCACCGGATAGGCGGCGTAGTGGTGGATGTCTTTGAAGCGTGGATCCAGGCAGGCGAATTCGGCCTCGAAATGCTGTCGCGCCGATGCCAGTGAAACGCCCGTTTGAAGACGCCGCCCCCCGGTCATGACTGGGACCAGGAGGGCCTCGGCCCCGTCGATCGTCTCGTCCCGGCAGGCGATGATGTCTTCCTTATACGTACCGTCATCTTCCCGGCGGCGAAAAAGCTGCTTGCGCCCGGCCAGGGTCACCTTTCCCGGGCTTAGTTTGCGCACGTCCCGGCGACCCCGCCGCACCAGCTTGTAGACGATGTCCATGTAGGGGGCATCGGCCGAAACCCCCACCCGCGTGCCGACCCCGAAGGCATCGATCGGCGCGCCGGCCCGGACGACCGCATCGACACCGAATTCGTCGAACCCGCTACTGGCATAAATCTTGGCTTCTTGTAAGCCCTCGTCGTCGAGGATGGTGCGCACGGCGTGGCTCAGCGCCACCATGTCACCGCTGTCCAGACGCACGCCTTTCAGGGTCTGCCCGCGGGCCTTCATTTCACGCGCCACGGCGGCGGCGTTGCGGGCCCCTTCGAGGGTGTCGTAGGTGTCGATCAGCAGGATGGCATCTTCCGGGAAAGTATCGACGAAAGCCCGGAAGGCCTCGATCTCGGACGGGAAGGCCGAAATAAACGCATGGGCCATGGTGCCGGCGAGCGGCAGGCCGAAACGCTGGCCGGCGCGGACGTTGCTGGTGGCCGCAAAACCGGCCAGATAGGTGTTGCGGGCCACCTGGTCGCCGGCATCCAGCCCATGGGTGCGACGCAGGGCAAAATCCACCAGGGGCCGCCCCCGGGCGGCATACACGCAGCGCGACGCCTTGGTGGCGATCAGCGTGCCCAGCCCCAGCGTGTTGAGTACGAAGGTTTCAATCAGCTGGGCCTCGGCCAGGGGGGCCGTGATCTCCATAAGCGGTTCTTCGGCAAAAAAAATCGTGCCCTCGGGCAGGGCCCGGATATCGCCGCTGAAGCGCAGTCTGGCCAGATAGTCTTGAAATGCCGCGGTGAAAAGGCCGAGGCTGCGGAGATAGTCAAGATCATGCAGCGTGAAGCGGTAGCGTTCCAACGCCATGAGAACGTTGTCGAGACCGGCGGCCACGAAATAGTTGCGTTTGTGTCCGGGATTGCGGACGAAAACCGAAAAAGTGGCCGGCTGCCGGTGCAGGCCGTGGCGGTGGTAACCGGCCGCCATGGTCAGCTCATAAAGATCGGTGAACAAGGGACCGGCAATTGGATGGGTTTGCATGTCGACAGCGTCCTCTTTTCCCCTTCATAAAACAATCCCGCCGCCCGGCCGGGGGCAGGGTCCGGAGCGGCGCTGGGGGCCGGCCTTTCAGCCCGCGGGGAAACCGGGCCAGTCGGCCATTGGGTCGGACGAGCGCACCCGGTGCATGCCGGCCCGGGCAAAGCGCTCGAAGGCGGCCTCGGCCGCGTCCGTATAGTCGATGACATCGGGGATGACCACCGGCGACGTGCAGTCTTCCAGTAGATAGACCCGGCGGGCCCGGCCGGGGTCGGTGGCCTGAATGGCGGCCAGGAGATCCTCGATGGTCCAGGCCACGCAATGGCTCTGGGCCTGCCCGGCCACGACCAGGGCATCGAAGTCCAGGAGGCGTTGAAGAAAGGCCTGATTGCCGGCGGCCACCGCCCGGCCGTCCGGACCCGTGAGAATTTCCGGCTTCAGGACGGAATAGTTTTCGGTCAAGGGATTGTCGCCCTTGACCTGGAAATCGGGCTGGGCGAACCGACAGATGCTGTGGAAAAAAACCGCCTCCTCGACAGACGGGACGAGGGCATGGCCGATACCGCCGAGCATGGCGTGGTAGGGCCAAACCGTCAGGCTGTACTTGCCCGCATCCGCCAGTGAACGGGTGTAGTGACGCAGAAAGGTCTGGCCGTCTTCATCCCGGATGCCGAGGCCGGCCGCCAAGGATTGATTGAAGCGCCAGCGGCCGGATTCGATATCGGCGGCCGCTACCAGGGTGTAGGGTTCCGGGTGCCGGCCCTGATCGTCGATTAGAAAAATGCTGTGGAAGATCTGGACGGCCTGGTGGGTGTCCATCGTGGGGGCGATGGTGGTGATGCGATTCAGATTGCGGTAGATGAAGGCACCCAGACGACGGTTGTCCTCCACGGCCCCGTTGCCCGAGCGCCCCCCCACGAACAGCTCGAAACCCGGGATGCAGAAGGTATTTTGCACGTCCACGAGCAGCAGTCCGACTCGAAAGGCATCGGTCGCGGCCGGGGCGATCCGGTGGCGCCTACGATAGGCTCCGGCCTCGGCGGCGCGTTCCTGATAGGCCACACGCCAGATCTCTCCGGCCTGCTCGGGCTGGTAGTGGGCCGGCAAGGGTAGTATTTCTTGTCCCATTCATCCTCCCTTCCTGCTGGCAGGCGCTTGGGGCCTTTTCCGACGGAACGGAACCGCCAGCGGCATGCATCATCGCGATTCCCTGGCCCCCTGTCAAACGCATCGCGGCGGTCAATTTTTGACAACGCCCCCGGACACCATTAAGATGGGGCGCTTTTTTGTTCTGTCGAACCGGCAACCCGTTTGATCGTGGGCCTTGCACCATGGACTTTTTAAATGTCGTCGCGATCGCCGTCGCCCTGGCCATGGACGCCTTTGCCGTGGCGATCGCTTCCGGCGTCCGGCTCAAACGCGTGTCTTTCCGCCAGTTTTTCCGGCTGGCCTGGCATTTCGGTCTTTTTCAGGCGCTGATGCCCATCATCGGCTGGACGGCCGGTCTGACCGTGCGCGACGCCATCGAACGCTTCGGGCATTGGGTGGCCTTCGGCCTGCTTACCTACGTCGGTGTCAACATGATCCGGCAAGCCTTCAAACTGGAAGAGGACGCCCGGCCGCACAAAGACCCCACCCGGGGCCTGACGTTGGTCATGCTTTCGGTGGCCACCAGCATCGACGCCCTGGCGGTGGGGCTCACCATCTCCATGCTCAAAGTCTCGATCTGGACGCCGGCCCTGATCATTGGCATCGTGGCCGGGCTTTTCACCATCCTGGGGCTCTATTTCGGCAAATCGGTGGGATCGGCCGAGCGCCTGAGCCCCATCGCCGAGGTTCTGGGCGGTGTGGTGCTGCTGGGGATCGCCGTTAAAATCCTGATTGAACACCGGGTCCTTCAACCTTTTTTTTCTTGAAAACACCCGTCGGCCGTGACCGTCATCCCGATGTCTTCTGTGGCGACCCGTCGGAGTGCAGCCGCCCGCGATATGCGGAAAAAACAGCCCCGATCAGGCACAGGAGCGTAAAAACCGCTAAACAGATCTGCATGCTCCGCACCAGGGCCGGATAGATCGGCGGCTTGATTTCGGCCGGGCCGATGGTGACGGCAAACAGGACGGTGGCCACGGCCATGCTGGCCATCTGCCCCAGAAGCCGCATGGTGGCCACGGCCCCTGAGGCGATCCCGTAATATCGTCTGGCGATCGAACTCATGATCGCGTTCATGTTGGGCGAGGAAAACAGAGCGAATCCCAGGCCGAGGAGGGCCAGGTCGGCGGCCAGGAGCAACGGTGGCGGCGCGCCGCCGATCGAGACGGCCAAAAGACCCAGGCTGAAAGCGGTCAAAACCATCCCGGTCGTGGCGATCCAGCCGGGCTCGATGCGATCCGAAAGCCGGCCGGCCAGAGGGGAGACCAGCGCCATGACCACCGGCTGGATCATCAGCACCAGCCCGGCGCCCTGTGGCGGCAGGCCGTGGATGTACTGCAGATAGAGACTCAGCAGAAAAGTGACCCCAAAGGTGGCCCCGTAATGGATCAGGGCGGCCAGGCTGGAGAAGGTAAACACCCGGCTGGACATAAACAGCCGCATCTCGAAGACCGGATGGTCGATGCGCAGCTGCCGGCGGACAAAGAGGAGCAGACCCAGAATGCCGCCCCCCGCCATCAGGCCGCCTGAAGCGTGCGGCAGGCGGGAAGCGCCATAGACCAGCAAAACCAGTGCAAGGGCGTATAGAAAACTTCCGGGCACATCGAGCTTTTCGCCGGGAGCGTCGACCCATTCCCGCGGCAGGTGGCGCCGCGTGACGACAAGCGCCCCCAGGTTCAGGGGAATGACCAGAATGAAAATCCAGCGCCAGCTCAGGTGCGCCGTCAGCAACCCGCCCACGGGCGGTCCGACCGAAAGCCCGATGTAGACGGCGGCGACATAAATGCCGATGGCGCGGCCGCGTTCTTCCGGCGGGAAAACCGAAATCAGGATGGGCATGCCGGTGGTGACCACCATGGCGGCGCCTAGCCCCTGAAGGACGCGGGTGGCGATCAGCATTTCCACAGAAGAAGATGCCGCCGCCAGCGCCGAGGCGATCGCCAGGAGCCCGAGGCCGCCGCTGAACAGGCTGCGCCGGCCGTGAATGTCGGCGATGCGGCCGGCCGGCACCAGGGCCGCAGCGATGGTCAGAAGGTAGGCGGTCGCAATCCAGGCCAACAAAACCGCGTGGACGCTGAACGCCTTCTGGATGTCCGGAAGGGCAATGTTGACCGAGGAAATCATAAAAGGCCCCATGAACGACGTCAGCGTGGTCACAAAGAGCGTCGCGCGCTTTTCCGTGTCGATCGTCGGATTATCGGGGCGGGCGGGCATACCTGCGTCTCTCCTTGACGGAAGCGCATCCGTGCTGCGGCGGTCTTCGCCGTGGGGGAGAATAGCGTCATTTAGCATCGCGCGGCGGGGGATCACAAGTTAAAACGCCATGGGTTTGCTCCCCGGAGGGACGAAAGCGCGGAT
>CAYMAR010000183.1:0-1776 GCA_964388465.1 uncultured Desulfobacteraceae bacterium | reverse complement strand
GTTGATCCAGGACACGAATCTCGGCCCCGTAACGCTGGAGACCTTCGCCGGGAAGTGCGTCGCGGCCGCTCACGGGCTTCGCGCCCCGTTGCCCCCGGCATCCACCCGCACGGCCCAGCACGTGATCGTCTTGTTTCCGGAGGAGCGCCGGCATGAACGCCATCGTCTACCAGCCCGTCGGGATTGTCGCTTCACCCTACGCCACTCGCAAGGGGATGCCCATTCAGGCGTCCGGCGCCCGGGGCGTCCGCGGCGCCATCAGGATATTTCCTGCGTATGGCGAAGGACTCAAGGACCTGGATGGATTCTCTCACATCATCCTGCTGTATCATTTTCACAGCACCCGCGAAAAAAAGCTCACGGTAAGGCCCTATCTGGACGATCAGCCCAGGGGGGTCTTCGCCACCCGGTCCCCCAATCATCCCAACGCCATCGGCCTATCCATCGTGCGCCTGCTGGCCGTCGAGGGGTTGCATCTCCGCATCGAGGATGTCGATATCCTCGATGGCACCCCCTTGCTGGACATCAAGCCCTATGTGCCGGCGTTCGATCATCGCGAACCGGAACGTGTGGGCTGGCTGGAGGAGGCCCAACGCCGGGCCGGGACCCAACATGCCGACACGCGTTTCAAGTAAGCCGGCCGCGTCAGCGCGCGTTTGGCCGCCAGCCGCTTGATTCTCCATCATCAATCATTACTATTTATTAATTATATAGATAGTAATGAAATTATCGGGGGGGGGTCTCATGCGTGACGATCTTGTTTGGTTTCGACGGATAGCGGCCCGGCTACAGGCCTTTGCGCTCGTGACCGCCTTAGCTCTCATGCTGGGCTTGGCCGGCTGGATGCTGGGCGGGACGGAAGTGGCACTGGCCGCCTTCATCGCGGTGGTGGGGCTTTATGGGTTGCAGCCCCTGATGGCGCCGCACCTGATCCTTCGCGCCCAGGGCGGGCGGCCGCTCGCGCCTCGCGAGGCGCCCGTTCTGCACCAGATGGTTCGGGTCCTGGCCCGGAAGGCCGGCCTGGAACAAACACCCCAGCTCTATGTTCTTCCGGGCGCAGTGATGAATGCTTTCACGGTGGGAGGCGGACGCCAGGCCGTGGTGGGCGTCACCCGCGCCCTGCTGCGGCAGCTGAGCCGAGACGAGGTCGCCGGCGTCCTGGCGCATGAAATCGCCCACATCCGCAATCAGGACACCCGGATGATGGGATTTGCCGCCCTTCTGTCTCAATTGATCCAGGGCATGTCCCTTGTCGGGCAGCTATTACTGATCCTCAACCTGCCGTTGATTCTGACAGGCCATCAAATCATCAGCTTTGGCGGTATCCTGCTCCTGATCCTGGCACCCTATGCCGGCTTCTTGCTCCAGTTGGCCCTCTCCCGTTCGCGGGAATATCTGGCGGACGCGGACGCGGCCGCTTTGATGGGATCACCCCAAGCGCTGTCCTCCGCCCTGGCCAGGATCGAGCAGTATAACCAGGGACGGCATCGCCGTCTTCTGTTGCGTTGGCCGGGTGCCAGACCGGCCGGGAGCGTGATGTTGAGGACCCACCCGCCGACCCGGGAACGAATCCGCCGCCTACTGGAAATCGAGCATGCGCGGATGCCTCCGGCGGCATATGATCAACCGTCCTTGGCTTGGTCCAAGCAATATGACCGCTTTTCCGCTAACGCCCGAATGGCTCGCTGCCGGGCGTATGGCCTATGTCCTTGACCGGTGCCGGTGAAGACGGTAGGATCTGCGTTCATTTCGGCCGGGATGGGTCCACCGTCTACT
>CAYMAR010000182.1:0-7716 GCA_964388465.1 uncultured Desulfobacteraceae bacterium | reverse complement strand
CGCCACCCGGGAAGGATCTTGGTCCCCGCCGCCGGGCTGGCGCATTGACATCAGCCTATGGGGTCGGGAATCGCTTGGTCCTGCCTTTTTTCGATCCGCGCACGATAGACATTGCCGGCATCGGTAAACAGCACTTCCGGATCGACGGGAATACCGAAAATTCTTTCCCGGATGATCGGCACCGGCGCTTCAGCCGGCCGGGAAGCGGTGTCGTCGGGGCTCAGGAGCAATTCTGCGGTGGTGGTCAGCATGGTCGCGCATGATCCTATCTCGATATTCTGGAGAGCCGCCCGGTTGAGACGGCCGGTCGAGTCCGTATTGTGCTCAAAAAAACACGCTCGACGTATCATTCCGATCACACGGCGCGACGACCTGACGACCGTTTCAGCCCGTGAATCGGCGTTCAGGTCATCGAAAACAGCGCCGTCATGAATTGCAGCAACAATCACGCCATAACGGAAGCGGCCACCGACCTTTACAGGTGGACGCCCGACGGCCGAGGAGCTGCCGCGTGACCATCGAGAACCGGATGTCGATCCTTGACGACGAATGCCTCATGATCCGCCACAGTGGCGAAATTCCTGAAGTCGCCCTGCACAACGCCTTGCATTTCCTCACCGGGGACCCCGAAGGACCGGGCTTGAAACTGCGACCGAACGAAGTCCGCCGGCTGAACGAGGCCGTGATCGGGCGCTACCGGCGGATCATCCTGCGGGACCTCGATCCGCGCCTGAGGGACAAGCGCGTCTATCGCGGGATCGCACGCAGCATCACCAACTGGGAGAGGCTCTGCCGTTTCGCTACCCGCGAAGGGGTTGCCATACGGGATCTCAAGAATGAAATCGCAGCGGCGTTGAAGGCTTTTCTAAAACAGGAAATTGCAGATGTCGTCGCCGGAAGGCGGACCACCAGCATCAATTGCGATGCCGATCGCCTGACAGCTTTCGGCGCCGCCGTGGGATTTGATTTCCGCTGCCTGCCTTCGGAATGGCAGCGGCATCTCGGTCGGATCTGATGCGGCCCCAAAGCCGCATCGGCACGGGCTGATCAATGGTTGCTGGCGGTGGGTCTGACAAGAGGATTGATGCCCGAACTGCCAAGCGCCTTGTCAGCCCGGCCCGGTACCGTCCTGGCGCTGGGTGGCAACCGGAGGCTTAGATTACCGATAATCCGACACAATTAGCGAAGATTCGAGATTCTAATGGAACGCCCTTTCCATGGTACGAGATATGCTTATGGTTATTATTATACTGTTTCTTCAAAATCTTTTTCCGACGACCCGCGCTGACCGATGCCATGAAAACGGGAAAACACGAAGAGATTCTGGATCGTATCGACAGCCTGCCCAACTGGCAGCTGTTTCTGTGTTGCCGGACCTTAGTTCTTCTGCTGGATAACGAGCTGAGCACCGCCAAGACCAGCTTGCGGCCCGGTGAACTCGTCATTGCCGATTTCAAACATTTTCCGCGCCACGGCAGCATCGAGATTCAACGCTGGTGCCGGTCGCTGACAGCGGTCCGGCGCCCCGCCCTGGCCCGTATGGGCCGCTTTCTCATGTCCATGTGCCTGAACCGCGGCCATTCGCGAGCCGTCACGAATGCCTGCGCCACGGCCCAGGCCCCGGTTGCCAATCTGGGCGACCTGCAACCGGCCCAGATCCTGGCCGCGCTCGGCGTCGTGATGTCCTGGATGGCCAACGGCCAGGAAATCCCCCTGCCCCAGGCCAAATTATTTGACTGCCGCCCCGATGCCTGCGCATGGCCCTCGCGCCGAACATCGCCCGCCCGGCCCCGCGAATCGAAAGTCAACTGACGACCCGCCTGTTGGAGATCAATTATTTCGGCCTTGACGATGACGCCGCATGCCATGCGCGAGACGGTCAGGCTGAGGTGCAGCGCCCCGGAAAGCGACCCAAGGTTGGGTATCGGTCTCCGGACGGAAAGGGGCCGGGACCGCCCCCATCCGCTGTCAGGGCACCGTCTTGACCACCGCCCGGGTAGCATTCGTTCTCCACCGGCAATTCCCCGCGAAACGCATTGAGTCGCTTAAGCACGGCCGCCACGAGGGTGGGTGGGGGCTGGTCGGCATGGGCGCCGACCACGCTCATCAACCGATTATTGCCAAAATATTCGCCCTGCGCGTTGCGAACTTCCCAGATGCCGTCCGGACCGATCACGATGGACATGATCCGTTTCGGCCGATGGACCGGATCAAGGCCCCGGTCCCGGGTCGGGACCTGGATAGGGACGTAGCGTCGGACCTCGGTTGCAGGTGGACGGGCCGCTTCCGCCGTGAATGCGGATGCGGGCGCCGCAATTAGGCCGTTGCGCGGGGCGGGCCCTCAGGCGACAACCGCTTCCAGCGGCAAGGTCGCCGCCAGCTCCAGGGCTTCCTTGCGGTCGGGCAGGCCGGCGCGACCGCCGTACGCCCGGCAGGAAAGGGAGGCCACGGCCACGGCGAACTTGACGATCCGGGCGAGGTCATCGCCGTGCAGCAGGCCCAGGGCAAAAGCGGCATGGAAATTGTCGCCGGCCCCGATGGAATCCCGCACCTCGATGTGAGGGGCCGGAACACGACATAGGTGTCCGTCGCGCCGGAAATAGGCCCCCCGGTGGCCGCGGGTGACGATCAGAGCGCCGCTGATCTGATCGGCCAGGCGGTCGAACTGCGCGGCGAACGGCAAACCGGCGAGGTCAAAGTGCGGGTCGGCGAACAATTCGCTGCTGGGGATGAAATAGTCGGCCCGCGCCATCATGCCGTCGAGCCCTTCGCGCCAACGCTCGGCGTCATAGACGATGGTCGGCGCACCGGGGCCGCGCGGAGGCAGGTGCGCCGCCAGATAGGTCGTTTCGGGGTCCAGCAGAACGACCCCGGCCGACTGAAAAAGATCCGGCGGCAGATCCGCCGGCGTCAAGCGGGGCAGGGTGTTGGGCTGGTAGAAAATGGTGCGCCGACCCGAGGGGCGGGTAACGACGATGTAGGATTCCGGTGTGCGGCCGCCGGAAACGGTTCGCAGGGCGCTGAGATCGACGCCGAAGGCCGCCAGACGTTTGCGGCAGAATTCGCCGGCGGGGTCGTCCCCCAGATAGCCCACCAGGCGCACGGCCCCGCCCAGGCGGCAGATGCAGCAGGCGGCCGTTGCGCCCTGGCCGCCGCCTTCCATCAGGTGGATGCGCATGGCCGCCTTGGTGTTTTCCACCGGGTATTGATCGACGACGGCGATGTGGTCGCGGCAGCCGCGGCCGATGACCAGTACTCCGGGCCGCGTCGGGCGGTCGTTGCGGCTCGGGCCGCGGTCACGTTTTGCCATGCGTTGTGCCATTCGACGACGGCTCGATCTTGATGACCAGGAGGGTGACGTCGTCCTCGAGTTCCACCCCGCGGCGGAAGCGGTCGAGGCCCTCGATGATCGCCTCCAGGATCTGCCGCGCGGAACCCTCCCGATTCTGGCGAATCAGATTCAGGACCGGGGTCTTGCCGAACATGGTGCCATCGGCGTTGCGCGACTCCCAGATGCCGTCGGTGCCGATTACGATGATCTGTCCCGGACGCAGGTCGTCCCTCTGGTTCTCTTCGAAAGGCCAGTCCGCATCGACGCCCAGCGGGACCCCCGGCCCCACGAGATAGTCAAAGCTGTCGTTCGCGGGATCATAATAGATGGCCGGGTCGTGGCCGGCGCGGACCCAGCGCAGCCGCCCCGCGGGCATGTCCACCGAAAGGTAGAAAAGGGTCATGAAACTGCTGGAGTTTTCGACGTCCCGGGTTAGTAGATGATTGACGTCGCCGACCACCTCGGCAATGCTGCCGGCCATGCTGGCACGCTGCCGGATGAAAGCCCGGGCGGTGGCCATCAGCAGCGCGGAAGGAATGCCGTGGCCGGAGACATCCCCCAGCACCAAGCCGATTTGGCCACTTCCGGATCCGCCGGTATCGATAAAATCGTAGTAGTCGCCACCGGTTTCGTCGCAGTAGATGCTCTTGCCGGCAATATCCAGACCGTCGATCCGCGGCACGCGGCTGGGCAAGAGGCTGCGCTGAACCTCCATGGCCAGTGCCAGGGAGCGGCGCATGATCTGCCGCTCCTTGAGGCCCTGGGACATCTGGTTAAAAGCGTTGCTCACGTCGCCCAGTTCGTCGTTGCGATCGATCTGCACCTGGTAGTCGTAATCCCCGTCCAGGATGGCACGGATGCCGTCCATGAGCCGATCGATGGGCTTGGAAAAGTATAGGCTGGCCAGAAGACTCATAAAAACCCCCAGGAGAATAATCAGCACCGTGACGACAATGATGTAGCGGGTGGCGCCGGCAATGTTCTCCTGCACTTCGAATTGCGAAATCACCAGCGTGGCCTTGCCGATGGAAATATCCTGGAAGGTAATCGGTTTTTCAAAGTACAGATAGTTCTCCCCGGCACGGGCGAACATGCCGATGCGGGTACCCTCGATTTCCTCGAGATCCTGGTAATGGGGCGGCATCTGAAAAGGGGTGTTGATCTGCTCGCTGCGGCTGTCGGCCCGTATGATCCCCTTGACATCGGTAATCTGGGCGAACTCCACCTGATCCTCCGCGGCCACGGCCTTGACGAGTTGGAACAGCACCAGTTCTTCTTCGTTCAACAGCTTGTCGGGGGACTGATCCGCGATGATGCGGATCAGGCTGTCGCCCATGGTGATCAGCTGTTCCCGGAAGTCTTTGGCCTGACGACGCAGGATAACGCCGCTGATGATCGAACTGACGATGATGGTCAGCAGGGTGGAGAGCAGGACGAACTTGATAAAAATGGGGATCTTGATTTTGCGGCGGCGGTCCTTGCCCGAACGCCGCTCGTGGGCCGGGGGTCCGAGGTTGACTTTGCGCCGATCGCGGCCTCCGCGCTGCTCGGCACTGTGATGGGATGTGGAAGCCATTGCGTTCCGGTACGGGTTGACGGGCAACACCGAAGCGCTAGCGCCGCACCTCGGTTCGGATGAGCGAGCCTATTGCATCACTTCGGGCATGTCAAGCAAAGCGGAGAGCAAGAGTCATTGGCGCCCGGCCACAATGGAATTGACCTCAAAGCCTTTCGTCGTTAATTTTGCTAGTTTGATTCGTCCCTTCGCCAACAACCCGACCATCTTAATTCAGGGAAGGCCGCCCGCATGCCCCTGAGCTATGAAACCTATGTCGTGCTGGCCATTGTGGCCGTTGCGGCCGTGCTTTTTATCACCAACCGCGTGCGCAGCGACATCGTGGGAATCCTGGTCGTGCTGGCGCTGATGCTGAGCGGCGTGCTGACCGTGGACGAGGCCCTGGCTGGATTCTCCAATCCGGTGGTGATGATCATCGTGGCCATGTTCGTCGTCAGCGAGGCCCTGGTAAGCACCGGCATCGCGCAGCAGATCGGCGCCGCCGTCCTCAAGTTCGGACGTGGCGACGAAACCCGGCTGGTCATCCTGCTCATGGTGGTGATCGCCCTGGTGGGCGCCTTCATGAGTTCCACCTCGGCCATGGCGATATTCATCCCGGTGGCCCTTTCAGTGGCCCAAAAGGCGAATCTCAGCCGCAAGCGTCTGCTGATGCCGCTTTCGGTGGGCGCCCTGATCAGCGGTATGATGACCCTGATCGCCACCGCCCCCAATCTGGTGGTCTCCGAGGTCCTCCAGGAAAAGGGCCTGCCGGCGTTGGGATTCTTCAGCGTAACGCCCTTCGGCGTTGCCGTTCTGGTTGCAGGCACGGGCTTCATGATTGCGGCTGGCCGTTCCCTGCTGGACCGCCAGAAACATATCCAGACGCAAAACCGGGGATTCACGGTCGCGGGACTCGTGGGTCGCTACGGTCTGGCCGATCGCTCGAACCGCTTCCGGGTCATGCCGAACTCGCCGCTGGTCGATCGAGCGGTGGCCCGCATCCAGATGCGGCAGCATTTCGGGCTGCACCTCCTGGCATTCGAAAAACGCCAGGGCGGCCGGCCACTGTATCTTCAGGCCTCCGCCGAAACGGTCTTTGAAGCCGGCGATGCTGTCTTCATCGTCGGCCGCAGAGAGGAGGCCGACCGCTTTGCCGCCGCTAGCGGTCTGCAGCGGCTGCCCTTGCTGAGCGACCGCGAGCGGCAAGACCTGCTGCAAGAAGTGGGTGTGGCCGAAATCATGCTGGCACCGGCATCCAAACTGATCGGCAAGACCCTTAAAGCGATCGGGTTTCACTCACGCTTCAAGGCCACGGTGTTGTCCATCCAAAGGCGCGGTACGCTGATCACCGAAAACCTGATCGATCAGCCCCTGGATTTCGGCGACGCCATGCTCGTCAACGCCAGCTGGCCCGACATCATGCGGCTGCGCGAGGAAAGCCGCGACTTCGTCGTCCTGACACTGCCCCAGGAATACGAGGATATCGCCCCGGCCCGCCAACAGGCTTCCTGGTCGCTGGTCATCATCGGCGCCATGGTGGCCGCCATGGTGACGGGCCTGGTGCCCACGGTGACGGCCGCCATGCTGGCCGCCGTGACGCTGGCACTGACGGGCTGCGTCCGATTGGCCGGTATCTACCGCAGCGTCAACTGGCCGGCCGTGGTGCTGATTGCCAGCATCCTGCCCCTGGCCACCGCGCTGAACAAATCCGGTGCGACCCAGTTGATATCATCCGGGCTTGTCGACACTCTGGGCCCGCTTGGGCCGTTTGCCATGCTGGCGGTCGTCTTCATGGTGACCGCCCTCATCGGGCTCTTCATCTCCAATACGGCCACGGCCGTCATTATCGCCCCGGTCGCCATCGATGCGGCCCTGGCCATCGGTGTGCCGCCGCAGGCGTTTGCCATGACCGTCGCCATCGCCTGCTCGGCCGCCTTCGTGACCCCGGTATCCTCGCCGGTCAACATGCTGATCATGGAACCCGGCGGCTACCGGTTTACCGATTTCGTTAAGGTGGGCCTGCCCCTGTTGCTGCTGGCCATGACCGTCACCGTGGCCCTGGCCGGCCTCATCTACTTCTAGCCTTGCCGTCCGGCTGCCGGACGCTCTCCGCCAGCAGATCGCCCATACGGCAATTCAGTCCGGCGGCAATGTCCCGGGGGCGCATCTCCAGCATGACCCCGCGCTGCCCGCCGTTCACGAGCACCCGCGCGTGGGCCATGAGGCTCGCTTCCATGGCCACGACGAGAGGGCGGCGGATGCCGAAGGGGCTGATGCCGCCGACGTGGTAGCCGGTCAGGCGCTCGGCGCCGCGCGCATCCGCCAGCGCCGCTTTCTTGACGTCCAGCACCCGGGCCAGCTTTTTCAGCGCCAGCTGGCGGTCCCCGGGCATCAGGGCCAGGCCGAAGGAACCCTCGCCCAGATCGATGACAAGCGTCTTGACCGTCCGAGCCAGGGGGTAGCCCGTGGCCTGCGCCGCGAAAACTGCTCCCTTGACCTGGTGATTGTAAGCCACGACCGCAAAGTTTATCCTTTGCCTCCGGAGCCATTGAATGGCGCGGGTGGACATATTCTCTCCTATCGGCGGCGCCGGGCAACGCCGCGGTGGATGGCCTCGTCTCCCATATCCGTTTTCCCGCGGTCAACAAGCACGCACGGACGGTGGCGCCAGAGGCCCAAGGTCAAGGCGCCCAAGGGTCGAGGCGCGAGGCGTACACCGGTACGCCGCAGCAACGAGGCCCGCCGGGCAACGCCGAGATTGGGCCTCTGGCGCCACCGTCAGGTGATGAGCCGCCGCCGCATGGCCCGCAACGCCACCCCCCCAAACACA
>CAYMAR010000181.1:0-7746 GCA_964388465.1 uncultured Desulfobacteraceae bacterium | reverse complement strand
GGCACCTGATGGTGCCGCACCGCCGCCGGATATTCAGGCGTCTTTCAGGAAACGTACGATTTCTTTTTCGAGCGCCGCCCGGCTGCGTTGGCCCTGAAGCCGCTGTACCACGCGGCCGTCACGGAAGAAAATGAGCAGGGGGATTTTGGTGATGGCGTACTTTTCGATGGCGGCTTCGCCGGTCCAGTATACCGGAAAACGGATCTGCTGTGCCTTGAGAAGCGGCTCCATGGCCTGGGGACCGCCGTAATCCAGACTGAGCCCCACCATCCGCAGCCCTTTCCGGGCGTATTTCTGATTCAGGGCCTTCAAAGCCGGTAATTCTTCGATGCAGGGGTGACACCAGGCAGCCATCACCACCACGAGGCAATCGCCCGCGCGGCGAATGACCGCATCCATCTTCTCGATGCTGATGGATTGAACTTCATAAGGGCGCCGATCGTCAGCGCTCAGCTTCAGGGGCACCCCCAGGAAAAACCAACAGATCAGTAGACCGGCCAGAAAGTTGGTCGCGTCCCTTGACGTCATGTCTCACAGCCTGTTTTGGAAGAACCACCCGTCACAGCGACACCTCTCGAGTTAAGACGGCCCGCCTTGGCCCTCTCAGGGGTTTAACTTCTTCAGTTCGACGGCACACCACTCCAGGTCCGGCCGCACATTGATGTCGGCCACGTGAATGGCGCGCAGGATGCCCGCCTTGTCGATCACAAAAAGGGCCCGCTCGGAAACCCCGTCGGAGCGCAAGACGCCGTAACGCGAAGCCACCGCTCCGTGCGGCCAGAAATCGGACAGGACCGGAAACCAGAGTTCCCCCATCTGCTGTGTCCAGGCATAGAGAGTCGGAATATTATCGACGGTGATCCCCAGAAGGATGGCTTCATTTTCTTCGAACAAGCCCTTGACGATATTGTAACCCGGCCACTGATCGGAACAGACCGGGGTGAAGGCCGCCGGGACGAAGGACAGCACCACATGCTTTTTCCCGCGATAATCGCTCAGCGTCACATCTTCCCCGGATATCGACGGCAGGGTGAAATCCGGAGCCGGCTCGCCGATCTTGACCTTGAGCGTACTGTCGATCGGTTTAAGATTTCCGGGGTTGTAAATGTTTTCCGGAAGGACGTCCGACACGCCCCCGCCACTAATCCCGGTACCCAGCAGCAGGAGCAGGGTGCATATGAGTCCGATATTGAATGCGCGGGTCATCACGATCTCCTCACCGACCGTCTAAACCGGTCTTGTCCAATAATTCCGATAGCATCGCGCCCGCATCGCGGGGGCCGCCGAGATCGGAGTAGAAAACCTCATGTGCGCCGTCGGCCATGTTGCGCACGCCAATGAAGTAAGGCGTCCGCACCTCACCCAGGCGTTTGTGAATGCTGAAATCCCCGTCCGTAAACAATGGGAAGGGAATGTCGTAGGCCTTGCGAAAGTAATCGACCTCCGTGGCGGAGTTGCCCACCCCGATGCCGATGATTTTAACCTTGCCCCTGAGCTTCGGGTCGGCTTCGATGCGTTCATACATCTGGTTGACGGTGGGCGCCTCCCGCTGGCAATGCGGACAGTACATGCTGAAGATTTCAACGATAACGATATCGGCGGCGATTTCAGGAATGGTAAATGTCTGCAGCCCCTGTATTCCCAAATAGGCCTGATGAACCGGATCGGCAGGCACCTCCAACCGAATGTCGGGAAGGGTTTGACCCACGACCGGCGGGCCGGTAGGCGCGGCGACGGCGTGGGCACCGACGGCTGCAGGCAAGATGCATCCCAGCACCAGGATCGCCCGGGACGCTGACGTCATCCGTTTTGTAAGGTACGTGACCATGCCTTTTTTTCCTTTGTTGCTGTTCTCGGTTTGGATCGACTCGAATGCCTTTGGTGTAATGTTGAAATCTAAATATGAATGCGGCACAATCAAGCCTGGGCCGCAACCGCGCCACCCGGCGAACCGGTTCGGGTCAGGTCGCCACCGGAAACGTCAGACGAAAGCGGGTCCCTTCCCCAACGCGGCTTTCGACATCGATATCACCGTTGTAGTCTTCAACGATCCCCAGCGAGATCGCCAAACCCAGCCCCATCCCCTCGCCCATCTCTTTGGTGGTGAAGAAGGACTCGAAAATGCGATGCTGTACGTCCTGGGGGATACCGGCACCGTTATCGGCCACCATCAGGACCACCCGTCCGTTTTCACTGACGGTATCCACGCGGATGGTGCGCCGTTCATCCTCGTCCCCACTGGTTTCCGCCTTTTGGGTGATGGCGTCCCGGGCGTTGGTCAGCAGGTTGAAAACCACCTGCTCGAGGCGGTTGGTGTGGGCCTGAATGCGGGGCAGCGCTTCGGCCAGGCGGGTTTCGACCACGATGTTCTGTAGTTTCATCTGCCGTCCCAGGATCGCCATCACACTGCGGACCGCATCATTGAGATCGACCGTCTTCTTGCTCATGTCGGATTTGCGGCCAAAATCCCTCAAACGGTTGATAATCTGGGTGGCGCGATCGACCTGCTGGCTGATTTCGACCACCACGGTGGAGAGATCCTGGACCGGGATCACGCGACCCGTCTCGTTTATCATCTCCAGGTATTCACTTCCCATTTTAATGGCGTTCAGCGGTTGGTTCAGTTCGTGGGCGATGCTGGCCGACATCTCGCCCAGGTTTTTCATCTTGCTGGCCTGAATCAGCTGGATATCCTTTTCCACCATTTCGGTAATATCGGTGGTGGCGACAATCAGCACCTCGCGGGTCATATAGCGGGAGGAGCAGGCATGAACATTGACATAGAGCGTGTGGCCGTCCTTGCGACGGTATTGGAGCTTGGGGCTTAGATTGTAGGCGCGGCCAATCTCGGTCGGCGGCTCCAGGTCAAGCGGCCCCAGGTCGGAAAAATCCCGCCCTACCAGCTCTTCACGTTTGTAGCCGTAGATTTCTTCGGCTACGGGATTGGCATCCAGAATTTCGCGGGTGCGGCAGTCCAGAACAAAAATCGGGTTGGGGCCGCTGGCAAATAGCGAGCGGTATTTCTCTTCCGATTCCTTGAGTTGTGCCTGCGAAGACCGAATGTGGTAGGTCATATTGATGAAGGAGTTGGCCAGCTGCCGCACTTCGTCCTTGACACCTTCACTATAGACCGGGCAGGCCAGGCACTCCGTCGCCAGATCGGTGATATCCCGTTCGGAAGGTCGCTCTTGATGCCCCCCTGTTTTTGCCATGGTCCAACACGGCATTTCGCTGTTGGCATAGGCCTGGCATTCGACCTTGCCGCCGTTCTTAAACTCCCAGCAGCGATCGGGCACCCCCAACTCCGGCATGATATCGAAGTGCCCGCGACTGATGGCGTCCGACAACCGCGTCAGCTGGGCGATCGGTCGCGTGATGTACCGTGCCAGAAAGTGGCTGATGGCGAAGAATATGACGACCACGACGGAGATAAAGGCCAGGAAGGTGGTCCGCAGCTTTCCGATCAACTGGTCGATGTGCTTTTTGTAGAGGCCGATATGGACGCTGCCGACTTCGTACAATCCTTCCAGCACTGGAACGGCCACGTCGTATATGTCCTCGGTCCCCGTATTGATCAGTCGGATGGCATGCGACTGGCCGGCCGGCAGCACATTGACCGTGCGCAACTTCGCCGGGAAAGGCCGCGTAAACGTGTGGCTGACGACCTCCCCCTGCTTGTCGGTAATGTAGACATAGTTGATCAACAAACGCCGTTCACCCAGACGGGCATCGAAAATGAGGCTGGTCAGATGGGGAATGTCGCGGGTCAGAAGAAAGCTGCGGCTGCTTTCGGCGATGCTGCGGGCAATGCCCAGGCCCCGCCGCTTCAGCTCACCGGTGAGGCTGGAAATCAAGATCCAGCGCGTGAAAAGCGCGATGAGCACGCTGATCAAAACGATCACCACCGTCGTGGAAAAATAGATCTTGTTTTTGAGGCTGATGTTGTTCAGCCGTTCCAGAAGGCTTTGCGGCAACATGCGGAAAGGCCTCACTTACTCGTTGAACAGGATGAAACGCCCATCCTTGAAATGCGTGAAATAAACCCGGTCCAGGCCCTGGTGGTCCTGCGCGCTCAAGGACAGGGCGTTGTCGATACCCAGATCGTAAGTTCGCACCGACTTGAGGGCGGTGATAAAACGCTCCCGGGTGAGGTCGGGCCCCGCGCGTCGCAGCCCCTCCACCAGCACGCGGGCGTTGAGATAGCCTTCCAGACTCACGAAATTGGGAATGTCTTGCGGGTAGAACTTCTGCAGCAGGCGCGTGTATTCCTCGATACCCCAAAGGTTGCCACCGTCCGCATGGGTGTTGGGCAGCGGAACGACCTGCGTGACGATCACCCCTTCGGCCTGATCGCCCAGGATGCGGGCCAGCTCATCCGCCCCCACGAAGGAGACGTTGCTGAAGACGGGGTGATACCCCCGGGTCTTGGCCTGCCGGATGAATTTGGCGCAGGGTTCGTAGGTGCCGATCATGATGACGGCTTCGGCCTGCGCATCCATGATGCGCTGGAGCCCTTCCTCGACCGCCAGGGTGCCGCGGATGTAGGTCCCGGTGGCCACCGGGAAGAGATTATAGCGGCGCAAGGCCAGCTCGGTGCCGCGCAGCCCGTCGAACCCGTAGGTATCATACTGATAGAAAACGCCGATGCGTTTGATTCCCGCATCTTCGACCAGGTAACGGACCATGGCACCGGTTTCCTGGTAGTAGGAGGCGCGAATGTTGATCAGGTAGCGATTGACGGGCTCGCGTAGGGCATTCGCGCCGGTGAACATGCCCACCAGGGGAATGCGGGCTTCGCTGACGAGGGGGATGATCTTGACGGTGGTGGGCGTGCCCACGTAACAGAAAAGGGCGAAGACTTGGTCCTCGATCAGCAGGCGTTGGGTGTTGTAGAGACAGCGCGGCGGATCGTAGCCGTCGTCGTAGGCGATTACTTTGATGCGGCGGCCGTGGACACCGCCGCCAGCGTTGACATGCCGGATATAGGACATGGCGCCATGGAGGATCTGCGTGCCGAGATAGCCGGCATGCCCTTCCAGGGCCAGCGATGAACCGATGAGAATCTCCGTTTCGCTGACACCGGGGGAGCGCAGATGAATGGCATCCCCCTGGGGTGCCGGCTGGCAGCTGGCGCCAACGATGGCCCCCAGACAGCAGAGCAACCGCAACAGCCCAATGGCGGCAGGCGTTCGCTGCCGCCGACGCTTTCTGGATATTGGGGCGGGCATGGTCGAGCGTCCCTCGCAAACGGGTCGACAGGGTTCTGTCCTGACGTCGTAAACCATGTCGTCCTTTATCGCAAGGGTTTGCCCGCAAGGGCCATATTTGCTACACATGCGTATCTGCCCATCCGATTGAGAGCGACCGCGTATGCAAGAAGAATTCCACACCCTGACCATGCTGGTCCAGAACGAACCGGGGGTCACCGCCCGTGTATCGGGCCTTTTCGCCAGCCGCAACTACAACATCGAGACCATCTGCGGCGCACCCACGGCCAACCCTGAAATGTCGCGAATCACCATCACGACGCGGACCCACCCCGAGCAGATCGAGCAGATCATGAAACAGCTGCGGCGACTGGTCAATGTAATCAAGGTGCGGGACATGACCGCGGACGAGGCCGTAAGGCGTGAGATGGCCCTGATCTGCGTGCGCGCGCGCGTCAAGGACCGTCCCGAGATCCGCAGCATCGTCGAAACCTTCCGCGCCCGTATCGTGGACACCGGTACCAGCCACTACATCATCGAAGCCAGCGGCAGCCAGGAAAAAATCAACGCCTTGATCCGCCTTCTGGCGCCGATGGGCATCAAGAAGCTCGCTCGTTCCGGTATTCTGGCCCTCTACCGCGAAGCGGACTGAATCCGCGCCCGAGGCGACCGCGTTGGATTGCCAACCACCGTTTGATGGCCATGTTTCCCAGCGGTGGCATTGTTTTTAACGCAACGCATCCCGGGCGGCGCCGTCAAAGCCGTATGCAAGAGGCTGAAAGATGATGATTGGCTTTGTAAGTGTGCTTCTGATATTGACGCTTTACCTCCTGGTGACCGAAAAACTTCCGGTGGATCTGACGGCCATCGGGATTATGGTCGTGCTGGTGGTCGCGGGCGTTCTGACGCCCGCCGAAGCCGTGGCCGGCCTTTCCAGCCCGGCCGTCGTCACGGTGGGCGCCATGTTCCTGATCAGCCGGGCCATGATTCGCACCGGGGCGGTCGGTTACGTCTCCCGTATCGTGATGCGCATCGCCGGCGATCGTCCGGCACTGACCATGCTGACCCTTCTGCTCATCGTCGCCCTGGCATCGGCGTTCATCAACAATACCGCCGTGGTGGTTCTTTTCATTCCCATCGCTCTGAGCATCGGGTGCAAAATCGGCGTGAGCCCGTCGAAGTACCTGATTCCGATCTCCTATGCCTCGATTCTTGCCGGCACCTGCACCTTGATCGGCACCTCAACCAACATCATCATCAGCGATTTGAGCGCGGCGTACGGCTACGGCGCCCTGGGAATGTTCGAACTGGCCCCCCTGGGCCTGCCGATCGCCCTGATCGGCTTGACGTTTATCTTTTGGGCGGCGCCGCGGCTGATGCCCAGCGTCCACAATCCCGCCTGCGAGCTGGCCGACAAACAGCATCAACGCTACCTGGCGGAAATCTTGATCCCCCGCGGCAGTCCGCTCGCCGACCACGAACCGCGGGCGGCTTTCAGGGAACGCTTTCCCGGCATCGAAATCATCGAGGTGATCCGCTATTCCCATGTCTATTACCCCGATCGGGATGCGGTCATCCTTGCGCCCCACGACCTGCTGCTCATCAAGGGATCTGCCAGCGATCTGGTGGCGCTGCTGGCGTCCGGGCAGGTGGAGTTGCCGCTGTCCGAATCCGACATGACGTTCAACGGCGGCCACGACGAAAGCCTGATCGTGGAACTGCTGATCCCACCGCAGTCATCGCTGCTGGGCACGCGCCTTCTGGAAAGCCACCTGCGCCGTGAACCGAATATTCACATTATCGCCCTCCAGCACCGCAAGCTGCATTATTCGGAACCCAAGTTGCAGGATGTCCGTTTGAAAATCGGCGATATCCTGCTCGTCCGTCTGCCCGAGGCCGCTCTTGAGCGTCTGCGGGGACAGTCCGACTTCATCATCATCGAAGACGTTCACCACGAAATCGAGCACAAGCATATGGCCCGGCGCGCCATCGTCATTTTTGGCGCCATGGTGGCAACGGCCACTACGGGCTGGCTCGACATCATGGCGGCCGCTCTGACCGCCGCTTTTCTGATGGTCATCGTGGGATGCCTTCCCTTGCGCGACGCCTATCGATCGCTGGAGGCCCGTGTGCTCCTGATCATCGTCGGCACTTTCGCCCTGAGCACGGCCCTTCAGAAGACCGGGGCCAGTGCGCTCTATGCCCAGACCTTTCTTCAAATCTTCACGTCGGCCGAGCCGGTTTGGATTTTGGCGGCGGTCATTGTTATGACCAGCATCAGCACCCAGATACTGAGCAACAATGCCACCGCCATTCTGATCCTGCCCATCGCCATCGCCACGGCCACCGGCCTGGGGGTCGATCCCAAGCCCTTCATCATGGCCGTCTGCTTCGGTGCCAGTGCCTGTTTTGCCACCCCCATCGGCTACCAGACCAATCTGATGGTCTACAGCCCGGGAGGTTACCGATTCAGCGACTTTTTGAAACTGGGAATCCCTTTGAACCTGATTGTACTTGTCATGGGAACACTGTTCATCCC
>CAYMAR010000180.1:1611-7754 GCA_964388465.1 uncultured Desulfobacteraceae bacterium | reverse complement strand
TTCAGCACCGATATCTTCAACGTCTTCGAACATGATGAAAATTTCCGCGAAATCATGAAAAGGCTACTGGAAGCGTCGATTGCCGAATCTTTCAATGGGGTCCTGATCACCGAAACCGGTCCCGGCTACCCGATCGTCTATGCCAATGCCGCCTTCAGCGAAATGACCGGATACACGCCGGAAGAAGTCATGGGTCAATCGCCTTCGATGCTGCAGGGCCCCAAAACCGACCCCTCGGTTGTCGAGCGCCTGTCTCGCGAAATTGAAGCTGGCCGCCTGTTTCACGGCCGGGCCATCAACTATCGCAAGGATGGATCGGAATTCATGATGGAATGGAAAATCGTGCCGATAAAAAATGCGTTCAACGATATCACCCATTACCTGGCCATCCAGAAAGATGTCTCGCCGCCGGATTAGACTGCGCCGGCGCTTTTTATGCCAATTGGGTGCTTTTCGGCGAAGCGCTTGAAATTCTCGCTGTAGGTGAAATCTGCCTATAAATGTTTCATCATCCCAAATCGCGTTCGACAACATAACGCGGTCTTATGAAATACCGGCACCTATGCATTGGTTAGGTATGCAGGTTTGTAGGGAAGAAACCCTACGCATATGCCAGGATGACTGCAAAGCACATCCGTCGACTAAAATTGCGCTGAATCCAGCAACGCGGGCAACGCCGCTATCGGGCATTCGATGGGGTTTTGAAACCGCTTTTACGGATCTGAGCATTCATCCCAAGGGTGTCCGAAGCAATGCCCCGGGGAGTTTGAATATTGACAGCGCATCGGCGGCCCCGATCAAAGATGGTGTCTTTCTTCGTCACGATAACGGCCACGATATGGATGGTCGCCTGTGACCCCATGCCACGCACCATACCGCAGGATGAGCCTCTGAACGATAACGCCATGACCCTAACGACAACCACCGCAGAAATCCGGGCGAGTCGGCCCGCCATCGACCGCGGCGTCACCACTGAATTAAAAACCGCCACCTTCGCCCTGGGCTGATTCTGGGGTCCGGACGCCCGGTTCGGGAGTCTTGAAGGTGTAAGGCGGACACGGGTGGGGTACGCCGGCGGCCGGCAGACCGACCCCGTTTATCACCGTATGGGCGATCACACGGAAACCCTTCAGGTTGATTTCGACCCCACGCGCATCCGTTACGAATCGTTGCTGATGCACTTCTGGGAAAGCCACGATCCGACCCGCCGACGGCCGACCCAGTACAAGTCCATCGTCTTCTATCATGACGAAACCCAGCAACGCCAGGCCGAAGCATCGTTCGACCGTGAGACCGCCCGGCGCGCAGAGCCCCTGCACACCGAAATACGGCCGTTCGCGTCCTTCTATCGCGCGGAGGACTACCATCAGAAATACTACCTGCGCAGGGAAATCGACCTGTTGCGGGAACTGAAAAAGTTTTATCCCAACAACCGTGTGATGATGGACGCCACGGCCGCGGCACGCATTAACGGTTATCTTGCGGGATGCGGTGACCGGCAGATCCTGGTCCGCCACGGGAATCGGCTGGGGCTGACCCCCGAGGGCCTTCGCCGCTTGAAGGAAGTCCACGCCTGGCGGCATTAGCCCCAATGCAACCAGCCGAATTCCCCCCTGCCGTCAGTCAACCCGGCATTCCTTGCCTTGACGCAGACGTCTCAGGCTGTTGCGCACCAGATTGGCCACCGAGCCCAGCCGGCGGCTTTTCCGGTCGGTGCGAAAGATTTCCTCCAGTGAAATATGAGGGTCGCGCGCCGGGCTGCGCATATATTGCCGCAAGGCCTGCAGGCGCCGAATCATTTCGGCTTCGATTTCGGTCCGCAACTCGGATTTAATGGCCAGGATTTCCTGCTTGATGTCTTCGGGTTGGCGCCCGCGCTGACACTTGGCCAATTTGTACTTAATGCGGATGTCCGCCAGACGGTCGACTTTCGCTTCGTAGGCCGGACCCAGCCACAGGACTTCAGGGACGAGGTCACCGAAATGGGTCACCCCCAATATATCCTTGCCCTGGCTCCAGTAATTCTCCAGGTAGTCGATTTCGAGATCCCTGTAATTTTGCAGGGGCATGTACATCCGACGCAAATGCAAAAGCACTTTTTCGGTTTTTTTCTTGTGGCCGCCAATAATGACGGACCCGCCGATCTCGCCCTTTTTGACGCCCCGGGTCCAGGGGGCGCCCGTAATGCCGAAATCGTTGAAGACCGGAATCATCAGCAGGGCCGAAATGGTATTCAGGGCCAGGGCATAGCCGGCCGAAGGCCCGCCGACGTTGTAGGAGGCCGTTAAAAGCTGGTGGTGGATGGTGTAGTGGTCGAGGAATTCGCCGAAGAGGCGCGGAATGCTGACTTTGGGTTGCAGGTTCTGCAGGTAATTCTTCACCAATGTCAGCGCTTCCTGGGCCGACTGCTGGGTCATCTTGACCGACATGTCCAGTTCGGCCGCGCCCGGAGCCGCCGTGGAAACCGCCCCGGTCACCAGGACTTTTTCAGGCGCCATTTTGTAATTCAGACTGGTGGCGATGGGCAGGAGGACACCGGTGACGTCGTTGGCCCCGACCCCCACGATGAACCCCACCTGAGGCTCCTCGCTCAATTCGGATTCGAGAAATTCGTCCAATTGGACCTTGCCCTTTTTGATCGGGCTCTGCGAGATTTCGCTGCGAGCGGAATCCAGATGCGAAACCTTGAGGGGGTAGTCTTCCGGTTTTTGGATCGCGGCGATCAGCCCCACCACCTGCTCGTATTCGCGAATGAAGCGGCGCGGTTCATCCCGAACGGATTTGACCGCCTCTGGCGGCGCCTCGATGGCTTCGAGTAGACCGAGCAGGGTTTTAAGGTTGAATTTGATGAAGTTTAAATTTTCTTCATCGTCATGGTTCCCGATATCCCGCAGACGCAAAAGAATCTCATATTCGGTGCTGCGCAGCGAACGGGCTTTTTCGACAAAAGCCGTGAAGTCCGCCGGTGTATTGCAGATATTCTTGGCGGCCTCGACCACCATTGCGGCTTCGAGCCCGGGCGCCAGCGGCACCCCCGCCAGGGCCGCCTCGACGATGGCCTCGATGTCGCGCTTGCGCAGGTGCCCGGTAATCTCCAGGACCTTGAGTCGTTTCGAACGAATCAGGGCCGGGTCCAGGATGTCCAGACGGTTGGTGGTCAGCACGGTGAACACGCGGTTGATGGGTATCTCGCCGTCGATCAGGCTGAGAAACTTGTTGGTCAATTTGTCCTGGGGGGATCCCCCGGAGCTGCTGCGCTTCGGGGCCAAGGCGTCGCCCTCGTCAAAAAAAATAACCGCCGGTGCGATCATCTTGGCGATGTCGTATACCTTGCCGAGGTTGTCCACCGCCCCTTCCACGGGATTGCTGGGATCCTGGAGGGCGCTGGCACTGGTGGCGATGTCATGCACGGATTTGTTTTCGCTCAACCACGTGCGTACCAGAAACGTTTTGCCACCGCCCGGAGGGCCGTTGAGCACAACCCCTTTTTCTTCACTGACACCGTATTGCAGGCAATTGTTGGCCATCTCCGAAAAGACGTATTTGACTTCGCCGATGTACTCTTCCCATTTGACGCGGCGATCCATGTGGTCGACGACTTTTTTGAAAAGATCCCCGTAGGAGTTTTGGGCCACCAGTTCGAAGGCCCGGCGCACCAGATCGGCGTCATCCAGGTATGCCGGTCGAAAGTCGCCTTTGATCTGAATCACCGAATGAATCAATTTGCGCACGTAGGCCGGGGTGGTCACCAGGGTACGCTCGCGGAACAGCTCATAGACGCTTTCGACGGCGCGGTCGAGGTCGGCCAGGGTCAACCGGGATGACGAGGCCCGCTGATCGATGAGGGGGGTCGTTTCAATGCGGGTATCGTTGCGCAGGAGTTCGATCCGGATGACTTCGCGCAGGTTGGCGTGGTTTTTCCAATATTCGGAGATATCGATGATTATCCCTTTTTCAACGAAACGCCGGTAAATGGCCGCGTCGATGCGTTCGGGCTGATCCGTGGTGGCGACCAGGACGCAGTCGCGTCGCCCCGTGGCGATCTCGTCCAGCACGATGTTGGAGGCGTCCACGAGGGTTCGCTGCTGGCGCTGGACGCCGCTTTGATCCTCGTTGGCCTTGCCAAAGGCGCTGTGCGCCTCCTCGATGTGACGGATGGCCGGCTTTTTGGGGTCCCCCATGGCCTTGCGAAAATAGTTGCCCGGCTCACCGGCCAGCGCGGTCTGGTATTCGTTGGGGGTGACGACGGAATAATCCACGGGCTGCCCCTGCTCGCCCAGTTCGTCCAGGTTCAGTGCGATGCGGCGCTTGAAGATCCGGTTGATGATGGGGATGCGGCCCAGTCCCTGGTAAAAGCGGCTGCGGTTGCGACGCGAGATTTCAAAGGCGAGGTTGGGATCGATTTCTTCGATGGTTTTCCAGAAGGGCTGATCGGCCAGGATTTCTTCTTTTTTCTGTTTAAGATCGATTTCCGGCAACACGGCGTTGGCGAAAATGACGTCCTCGATGACCCGCTCCACGGTGGCCGACTTGCCGCTGCCGCTGGGGCCGGTGATCAGCACGAGAGGTGACTTGGGCACCTGGGGATCGGCGAGGTATTCCTTGCGGATATGGGCCCGATAAATCTTTTCGAACAGTTCCTGCAGTTCAAGGGGAATATGAATATCCTGAAGTTCTTTATCGAGCAGCGCCAGCATCAGCATATGGTCGCGGGCCGATATCTCCTTGTCGAGAATCTTGTTCCAGGCGTCCTGGGGATTGCGTTGACCCGAAATCTCGAAGCGCATCTGCCAGTCGGTGATGACATCCGGGTCGTTGAGGATTTCAAACCGCTTGTCACGCTCGGTCTGCAGCAGGGCCACCGTGGTGTCCGCCAGCAAATTGAGCAGGCCGGTCTTCGGCCGGTACTGGTTGAGGCGCGCCCGCATGAAGGCCCGGCTTTCATAAGGCCAGGAAGCAATCAGGTCCTGGATTTCCTTGATTCTGCGCTCCGGCAGACGGACATATTTGGATTGCCGGGTGATTCGCCGTGCCATGGGTTACTCCCCCTCCGGCGGCTTGGGCGGTGCGGGGGCCGGAAGGGCCAGCGCAGTCTGACCGGGTGTATTTTGAATGACCATCGTGTTCTGCCCTTCCTGGTTTTTTTCGTAAGCCGAGGCCCAATGCTGTTGAACCAAAAACTGCAGAATGGCCCTGTCGGTGGAACCGTCGGGCCGACCCAAGCCATTCTGCAGGGCTTGCACACCTTCCAGATAGGCCGCGTAAAGCTTGCGAATCCGACTCGCCTCCTGATCGGCGGCATAGTTTTCGGCCTCGGCAATCAACTCCCGTCGTTTCTTCTCCTCGGTGGCGGCCACCAGTTTATCACCGAAGCGGGTTTCCTTGAGAACGAAGCTCACCACTTCGATGCCGTATTTTTGTTCCAGCGTCGGGCCGCCGACATTGATCGGCCGCTTCTTCAGCGCTTTAAAGATCTCTTCCTTGATTTTTTCGCGGTCGCTAATCAGGTTGTTCACCGGCTGCGCCTGGAGGATATCCTTGACGATGCCGTCGTAGTCGCCCAGCAGTAATTTTTGGGGCTGCAGGTTCTCGATGGCCCAGCGCTGCAGATTGCGGATGCGATAGGTCATCAGCGCCGAGGTCCACAGGGCGACGTTTTCACCCGAAATGATACGCATCGGTTCGTTGGACCCCCCGAGGTAGAGATCCTGGTTCATCAGCGGCACCTCCTGCTCGATGCGCGTGAAGAAAGGCAGGCGCAGGTGCCACCCGACCGCGGTGACCGCCTCGCGCTGACCGCCGAAGCGTTCGAGGACCACCGCATAATTTTCCTTGACCTTGTAGAACGTCTTGGTGGCGTATATCAGCGCCGCCAGCCCATAGATAAGGCCGCACAACACGGCGAAGGCAAAAACCCGGCGCACGACGGTTTTGACATACGCTCTACGAATGATTTTCTGGGAAATCTGATCGGCCATGGCTACCTCGCTGGGCGTTGGGGAACGTTCTTAGGGGTTCAACATCATGGCGCTCGTGAAACCTACCATCGTCGCGAATAAAATACGGCAAGGACACGTGCCGGTCGGTCTGGAAACCGCTCCGGGCGATCACGTTGCGGCGATTTAGCGGCGGCCTGGGCATTC
>CAYMAR010000180.1:0-1511 GCA_964388465.1 uncultured Desulfobacteraceae bacterium | reverse complement strand
TGAACGATACCCATCTATTTAACAAAAATCAAATAATGAATTGTATTAAATTTACGCTCTGCCGGTGCCCGCTGATGATCGGATTGAAAATCCTCCCACCCTTTTGATGCCACCTGGGGCGACCGACTAAATAATTTATCTATTTTCAGATATTTTTATCTGTCGGCGGCCATTCGGACACGTGGAAACAAAAAATGATTAATAAATGAATAAAATTCACTTGACAAATTATATCCAGTAAATGTATTCAGTTTTACATATTTTCATCCATTCATGCGATCCTTGGTCTAATAACGTTTCAACCTATTGTTTTATTTATGATTATACTGATTGATGATTTCCATCGCAAGCGAAACCAGAAAATGGAAAAAGCGAGCACCGTTTTACCGTTCCGATTCAATCGACAATCGCATCCATCGGGTGCCATTCCACCCGAACCGCTTATGTGGGTGGATGCCTGGTTCGATCTTGCTGCCGTTCCAAAAAGCCCTGCGGGGCTTTTTGCTTTAGTTAAGGTGGACACAAGCGGCTGGGCACCGCCGCACGCTGGCGGTGCGCCGGTCTAGCAGAGGCAACTGCCGTGCGTCCATCGGGTGGATTTGGTCTTGCGTGTGACTCTAATCATTAACTTTCAACGAATGGGGGTGGGGTATGAGCCAAGCAGAAACTTCGGAAGCTCAAATCGCTGTTCACTGGCAGGAGGAAGACTATTTTTATCCGCCGCGGGATTTCGTCGCCCAGGCCAACATGACCGACGAAAGCATCTACGATCGTTTCAGTCTCGAAAACTTCCCGAATTGCTTCAAGGAGTACGCCGACCTGCTCGACTGGTACGAGTACTGGGATGAAATTCTCGATACCAGCGACGCACCCTGCTACAAATGGTTCAAGGGCGGCAAGCTCAACGCCAGCTACAACTGCGTCGATCGCCACCTGGCCAAGAACAAGAACAAGACGGCCATCCATTTCGTCCCCGAACTGGAGGAAGAGCGCGTCCACCACATCACCTATCAGGAACTCTATGTGCGCGTAAATGAAATGGCGGCGCTTCTCAGGGACTTTGCCGGCCTGAAACACGGCGACCGCGTCACCCTGCACATGCCCATGAGCGCCGAGCTGCCCATCACCATGCTGGCCCTGGCACGCCTGGGCGTCATTCACTCCCAGGTCTTCGGCGGGTTCAGCGGCAACGCCGCCGCCGACCGCATCGTGGACTCGGGCAGCCGTGTGCTCATCACCATGGACGCCTACTATCGCGGCGGCAAACTGCTGGATCACAAGATCAAGTCCAATCAGGCCTGCGAAAAGGCGGCCGAAGACGGCCAGAAGGTCGACAAGGTGCTCATCTGGCAGCGCTATCCCGGCAAATACTCGGCCCAGACCCCGATGGTCGACGGCCGGGACTTCATCGTCAACGACCTGCTCAAGGACTATTACGGGGTACGGGTCGAGCCGGAAAGAATGAACGCCGAAGAGCCGCTCTTCCTGATGTACACCAGCGGCACCACCGG
>CAYMAR010000179.1:4510-7777 GCA_964388465.1 uncultured Desulfobacteraceae bacterium | reverse complement strand
AGACGCCGTTGCAATCTCAACCAGGGCGCCCTCGGCGCGGCGGCGTTTGACACGTCCTATGAATCCGGCCGGACGAAAATCAAAAACATCGAGCTTGGCCGTCAGGCACCGACGCCGGACGATCTTGAAAAAATGGCGGCGGTCCTCGGTGTACCGGTTTCCGAACTGGACCCCGGGCGCAACGGGGTCAAGCCGGCGGCGCCCTTCGGCGAGCGTGAAGCCGGCGTGGTGTTGCAGCGTCGCGTGCTGGAGCAGTTGCCGGGGGCCGATGCCTATATCGAGATGCTCAACAAGGCGGTTCGCCTGGATGACCGTGAACTGATCGGCCACATCGCGGACAAACTCGCCGGATTGTTCGCCGGACTGGCCAATGAGATCCTTGCAACTTCGGAGGCTTCCGCACAAGGAGGGTGACATGCCCGGTCAAAGCGAAACCTTTTGTCAGACCACCGACCTGTACCTGGAGATGCTGCGCGAAGCCCAGCGGGTGGAGGACAAAAAGCTGGTGCGCCTGATACGCAATCGGTTGCGGCATGCCGGACGCCCTCCGGCTTTGACTTCGGCCGGCTGCGAGATCATCTGTTTTCCCCGCCGTTTCTGTGGCTCGTTAGCGGCTCCTAATGAAGATCTGCCGTTCTGGCCCCGTTTTGGCTTCGGTCAGATCGCCGCCTTCGCGGCTGTCTATGGTCTGTTGATTTCCTGCCATATCTTCGCCTAGCCCTGCCCTTAGCGGCCATGCCACGCACGAACAGTGGTCGTCATGATGGCGCGGCTGTTCGCCGGGTGCGCGTGGAATGGTTGCCGCGCCCGCGCCCCGTTTAAAACCCCTTCGTTTGCCTAACAGGCGGTCATTCCGATCGCCATTGTCCTTCCCGGCCTGTCGAAACCTCGCACACGGCCGGTTTGAAATGATGCGCCGGCAAGCGTGCATTACAGCCGGTGGGCCGCAGGGTTTGCTATGCCCCCCTCTTGAGCTTCACAAATTGACCAAAAAATACTCAAATTTACATTTTTTACTTGACATAATGTACAATATATAATTTATAAGGTACAAATGTCCCAATCGTGGGGCGCCGGCCGGGAAAGTCCATTCGACCATTTTGACCCAGGGATGGC
This sequence comes from uncultured Desulfobacteraceae bacterium, assembly GCA_964388465.1. GTDB lineage: Bacteria > Desulfobacterota > Desulfobacteria > Desulfobacterales > UBA5852 > JABZFP01. Next base: position 6,661 of record CAYMAR010000179.1, on the reverse strand, counting down.
CGCAGCTTTCCCGGCAACAGCCCTTGGCATCAATCACCCAGGTCGTCCAAGTGCAGCGGCCATAGCGGGTGACCCATCTAAATCTTCTAACGCGGCCATGCGTGCTGTGCGGCCAATGGCCGGACATCCAGAAAGGGGGGCAATATGAGTGGAGCAACCTGGGTATATATCATGTTAGGCGTCTACATCGTTTACTGCTTTTACTGGGGGTTGAGGGGGTATTTCACCGAGAAGACCTCGGCCGGCTACGCGATCGCCGGACGCTCGATACCCTTTTTCGCGTTTCTGCTGGCATCCACCGCCGCGTCTTTCAGCGGCTGGACCTTCGTATCCCACCCGGGCGCCATCTATCTCTCCGGTCTGGCCTATGCATTTGCCTCGTTTTACGTCCTGACAATACCGATCACCGGCGCCTTTTTCGGCAAGCGCACCTGGCTGATGGGCAAACGCTACGGGTTCGTCACACCCGGGGATATGTATGCCTACTATTACAACAACGAGGCCGTGCGCTTTCTGGTCGTGGCGACCGCCTTCCTTTACGCCACCTTTTATTCAGCGCTGCAACTGACGGCGGCCGGGGCGTTGTTCCATTACGTGACGGGCCTGCCCGCGGCCTACGGTGCGATCTTCATGGGCTTTATCGTCTGGTTCTACATCTGCACGGGCGGGCTCAAGGCGAGCACCTGGGTCGGAGTTATCCAGTTTATCCTGCTGGTGAGCGGCATCATCATTCTGGGGGCCTACGTCCTGCACCAGTTTGGTGGCTGGACCCAGTTCGCCGCCCAGATGGCGACACTGGAAGCGCGCTATCTCGAAGTTCCCTCGATCATCAACTTTACGGTGGGCGAGCGCGCCTGGACCGGGGTGATGATTCTCTCCTACATGTTCGCCCTGATGGGTATCCAGTCGTCGCCGGCGTTCACCATGTGGACCTTCGGGATCAAGGACCCCAAACCGCTGGCCTGGCAGCATGTCTTCATGTCGACGTTCATCGTCGGCTTCGCCCTCTTTTTCTTTACGGCCTTCCAGGGGATGGGCGCCATCATGCTCCAGAAGGCGGGTATCCTCGAGTTTGCCAGCGACCGCGATGTCGTGCCGATATTGATGAAAAATTATCTCCCGCCGTTCATGCTGGGCGTTGTCTTCATCGGCGCGATTGCCGCCATGCATTCCACGGCGGCGCCGTATATCGGCACCGGCGGATCGATCCTTCTGAGGGACATCTGGTGGCGCTATGTCCGCAAGCAGGAGTGCAGCGATGCCGAGCAGATCTGGGTCAATCGCCTTTTCGCCACAATCATTACCATCGCCGCCTTGTGGGTCGGGCTCACCTCGACAGCGGTTCTGGTCATGCTGGGGGGGCTGGCGACCGCCTTCGGCTTCGTCATGTATGTCCTGCTTTCGGGAACCCTCTGGGGGTTGCGCTGGCCGTCCATCGGGTCGGTCCTGGGGGTTCTGGCCGGCATGGTGGCGGTATTCATTACCTATCGGGTCTACCCGGAGCCCCTCACGATCCACTGCGCCGCCTGGGGCACCGGCGTGGGGCTCCTGGTGGCTTATGCCTGCCGCTTGATGGGGTTTCGGGACAGCGAGACGACCCGCGAGCGACAGCAGGAAGTCCGGGCGTGGCTCGACCGTGTGGATGCCCCGTCCGATTCCGGTAAGAAATGGCGCAAAGCGATGAAAGTACTGGTGCCGCTCTGGTACCTGTTTGCCATCGGCCCGGCCTGCATCCTCGGCAACAAAGCCTTTGCGTTTGCGGGTTTTCCCCCGCTGTGGTCCTGGCAGCTGGTGTGGTGGATCATAGGGATCATCATGATGTGGGCCCTGTGCTTCAAGGCCGAAATGTCAACGACCAACGAAGAGCAGATCAGGCAGGCCAATACGGACACCATGATCGTGGTCAAGGAAACCTGATACCGCATCAAGGGCCACGCGCACCGTTCCGGGCGGACGGGGGCTAAAGCGGTCCCTGTCGCTATGACCCGGCAAGCGGCGATGGCCGGAAAGGAGGACGCGATGAATAAGGAGGACCGTTATCTTCTGCTGGTTATAGGCTTTATCATCGGATGGATTGTGCTGATGGGCCTGGGGGTTATGGGGTAGCTGCGGCCCATCGCCTCATGGAACAAGGCTGGCGCTGTGGAGAAC
>CAYMAR010000179.1:0-4410 GCA_964388465.1 uncultured Desulfobacteraceae bacterium | reverse complement strand
TCGGATCGCAGCAATCAAAAGTATTCCCTTCTGATCCTGTCGCTGGCGATCGAAAGCGAGGCCGATCCGCGCATCGGCCAGGCCATCGCCACCATCCGCGAGCGCATCCGGGCGATCGACGAAATCGGCTGGTATGAGGCGAACCAGCTGGGGATTATCCTTCCCTTCACTTCCATGGACGGGGCCGATCGACTGGCCGACGAGATTTGCGGCATCATCGCGGACCATCTGGCGCCGGCCGAATACCTGTCCTGCGAACTCTTCAGCTATGATCCCGAGAAGATACCCGATTCCGAAATACCGGTCTGGAAGAAAAACTTGAAGATGTAGAGGCCCGCCGCGGGCCCACTGCCCCAAAGCTCACGGCCGGTTAATACGTGGCGTAGGCCCGGCTTTGTTTCTCGATACGCTGGCCTAACCAGTCGATATCCGCTTCGCTTTGTTCAATCAGCAGCTGCTTGTCCTCGATCAGATCTTCGAGTTTGCGGTTCTGCGCCATGAGCTCCCGGCGCAGGGGGGGCGAGGTCGCATCGGCGATAATCATGGCTTCGTTGGCCTCGATTTCCTTGGTCAAGACCTCCTGATCGCTTCGGGCCTGCCGGATATCCCGCCGCAGTTGCTCGATCTCCTGCTGCAGGCGATGAACGATCCGGCCGTCCTCGAAAGCGGTCAGGAACGCAGGCTCCAGTTCCTCCGGGCAGATGCCGCTGTAGCGTTTACCGCTGCGGCCCAGGGCGAATCCGGTGGCCGGTATGCAGTATTGGCGCAGGCCGGCACGGTGGCCGTCCATGTAGGCCTGAAAATTCGGAGCGATGCCGTGCGCGGCGCAGGCCTCGCGATGCCTGCCGATACGCTGGGTGGAATAGCCCCGGGCCCCGTCTTCATAGCCGATCGAGTGCCAGTCGGCCGAAAGGCACTCCTCCTCCGACAGGGTGGCACAGCCTTGGAAACACAAAAGGCCGAGTGCCGCCAGGACCCCGGTCAGCCGTCGTCTGCGCTTTGTCATGATTTGCCCTCCAACGAGCGCATGGTTGTCCCCCATCGACGCACCATCGTCACTGCTACTCGCAGTGGGGATTTCTTCGATTTAATCCGAGTTGATCATCGAAAAAATGAACCGAGTTTTCGAGCAACGCCTTCAGGATCTCATCCTGCTCCGGCGCGATACGCATGGATTCGGAAACCGTTTTGTAGATCATCAACTGGTCCTTCTTGATCGCATCGAGCAGTCTGCGGCCCTCGTCGGTAAGGCTGACCATGGTCACCCGCTGGTTTCGGGGCAGAATCGTCTTGTTGACGAGCTTGCGCTTGCGCCAGAGTTTGGTGATCGTCATGGACACGGTGCTGCTGCTCACACCGCCGAAGAATTCGGCGATTTCGGAAATGCACATCTCCTTTTTCGTGCCGACCAGTTCGAGCAGAAGGGTCTCCCTTTCCGAGAGGCCCGCGATGCGTTTGCCGGCATTCTTGGCCGACATCAGCAAACGGACCCTGAGGCCCATTTCCGCGAGAATCGCCTCGATTGATTTCGCCATCACATCTTCCCGCTTTCGGCTCGCCGGCAACAGGCTTTTTTGTCTGGTCGCATGTCTGCACGCCGCCCGTAGAGCGGTTGCACCGCACCGATCATGCCGTAATAAACCAGCATGACTCAAATCTAAGCCCGATAATAATCACCATTTTGAATAGATTAAAACAAAATAATTTCTAAATCAATATAATTTATATATAAAACAATTGACAAATAAATATATTCAATAATAATTATATCCGAATTTACGATATTACAATAATTGAAATATTGGATTGATGCGTAAATCGTTCCGGCCCCGTCGCTGCCGGGTCCGGAATCATATGCGGTCAAGTGCAGGGCATTTGGCGGGCTGCCGGCAATTGGGAGACAGACGATGACGTTACCGACGCCGACGACTAATACCATACCGTTTTCCGCGGCTGGTTTTGCATCCCTGGCGGAGGCGCTGGACTATGCCGCTCGGGGAACCACCGGTCTGAATTTCTACAACGGCAAGGGGAAACTGGCCACGGTGTTGCCCTACCGGCGGTTGCGCCAGGAGGCGCGCGCGCTCGCCCGCCGTTTGATCGGTACAACATCTGGTCGCGGCGCGCGCGTCGCCATTGTGGCCGAGACCGACCCGGACTTCATGCGGTTTTTCTTTGCCTGCCAGTATGCCGGGCGGGTGCCCGTAGCGTTGCCGGCCGCCATCCACATCGGCGGTCACAAGGTGTTTATCGAAAACCTTGGCCGCTTACTGGAAACCTGTCGGGCGGAGGCGGCTTTCGCCCCCGACACCTATCTGCCATTGCTGAAGGAGGCCTGCCGCGGTCGGGGCGTTCGGTATGTGGGTGGCCCCGGGGATTTCGACCGTCTTCCCCCTCAACGCGAAGCGCTCGTGCCCACCGGTCCCGAGGAGTTGGCCTACCTTCAGTACACCTCGGGGAGCACGCGTTTTCCCCGAGGTGTCATGGTCACCCAGGCGCAGGTGATGAACAATCTGCACCTCATCGTGCGGCACGGTTTGCAGGTTCAACCCGAAGATCGGGCGGTGTCCTGGCTGCCGTACTACCACGACATGGGACTGGTCGGATTTGTGCTGGCCCCGCTGGCCGCTCAGGTTTCGGTGGACTACCTCAGCCCGCGCAGCTTCGCCATCCGCCCCAAGCGCTGGCTGGGGCTCATTTCGCGCAACAAGGCCAGTCTGTCTTTCAGTCCGCCCTTCGGTTACGAGCTTTGCATGAAGAACCTGCGGGCCCGGGACATCGCTCAACTCGATCTGCGCACCTGGCGCGTGGCCGGTTTGGGCGCTGAGCCGATCCGGCCCGAACCGTTGCGGCAATTCGCCGATCGATTGCGTCCGGCCGGCTTCGATGCGCGTGCTTTCCTGGCCGGCTACGGCATGGCCGAATGTTCGTTGGCGGTCAGCTTTTCGCCGCTGGGCCGGGGGCTGCAGCTCGACCGGGTGAACCGCGAACGGCTGGCGCAAAGGGACCAGGCACGGCCCACGGCCGCGCCGGCGCCTGCCGGGGATCATGCGGACAAGGTGTTTGTCGACTGCGGGCAGCCGCTTCCGGGATATGAGTTTGAAATCCGCAACGACCGGGGCGAGGTGCTCCCGGAGCGCACCATCGGGAACTTGTTCGTCCGCGGGCCGAGTGTAATGTCGGGCTATTTTGCCGACCCCGCTGCCACGCGGAACGTTCTCGATGCGGCGGGCTGGCTTGACACCGGCGACCGGGCCTACCGGATCGGCCGTCGTCTGGTCATCACCGGGCGGAAAAAGGATATAATCATCATTAACGGCCGCAATGTCTGGCCCCAGGATCTGGAAAGCCTGGCCGAGGCCGAACCCGAGGTGCGCACCGGCGACGCCTCGGCGTTCGCGGTCCGGGATGCGGCCGGCGGCGAACGGGCCGTTCTCGTGGTGCAGTGCCGCAATGTCGCCAAAGCGGGCGCGGATCAGCTGGCTGAACGCATCCGTACCCGCGTTTTAAAAGAGTGGGGCATCGCTTGTGCGGTCGATTTGGTGCCGCGCAACACGCTGCCGCGAACCACCTCCGGAAAGCTCTCCCGTACAAGAGCCCGCCGGGACTATCTCCGGCGGCTGGAGGCGGCCGAAGGCTCTACGGAGAGTCCACGCACTCGGGGTGCCGCGCCCCGCAAGCATGCGGTGGGCTGATCGGTCGGCCCCAGGTCAAGATGGGCAAGAAAATCGTGGCGGCACGGGAGCTGCCGGCCGGCCACGCCATCCGCAGGGAGGACCTGACCGTCAAATGCCCGGGCGACGGCCTGCCCCCGCATGAAATCGATAAGGTCGTCGGCCGGACCACCCTCGCGGGCGGGCGATTGCAATCGCGGGGTGAAGGACCAAACACCAGACGCATGCAGCTCAGTCCGGCTCCCGCTTTCATCCGGCGCACCTCAGGCCCAAGTGTGCCGGACCGCAAGATCGATCCCCACAACTCCAAGCCAGCGGCCATCGGACCAAATTGACACGACGGCGTCTTTCGGCTATTCAAAGCCTCTTGATCAGGCGGTCGTGTCGAGAGGCCCGGCCGCCTTTTTCGGAATTCGATCGGAAAATCAGGGTCTTCCACTCGATGCGCATCGATTGACGCCAATGCCGTTTTCACGTCGAATGCCGTTGGATTTACCCTGCACTTCACGGGACGCTCGTCCGGTCGGCGGCTGGTCCTGCAGGCCAGGACACGGCGGACAAACCTCAAAATGACCGTTTTACTGACAGCCCGGGGCATCGTATACGGATTCGGCGGACAGACGCTGTTGGACGGGGTCGATCTGCAGATCGATGCCGGGGAGCGCATCGGCCTTTTGGGTCGCAACGGTGCGGGCAAGTCGACGCTGCTGCGGATTCTTCACCGGGAGCTCGCTCC
>CAYMAR010000178.1:0-7851 GCA_964388465.1 uncultured Desulfobacteraceae bacterium | reverse complement strand
GACGAGGTCCTGCAGAACGTTTGGCGGGACAGGACGGTTGCGGTAGTTTCGGCAGGATCGCCGCGAGCGCATCAGCTGCACCAGATCGGCGATATCCATGGCCCCGGGTGCCAGCCAGGCTTTACGTTGACTGAAGGTTTGGAAGTCCAGGCTGTCGTTCTGCAGCGCACGCACACTCACGGCGGCTTCCGGACAGACCGCCTCGCAGTGGCCGCAGGAGAGGGAATGGGCGCCGCGGACGACTGCCTTCCCGTCTTTCAGGGACAGTGTCTCCGAAGGGCAGACGGCGACGCAGGCCCCGCAACCGATGCACCTGTCCCGGTCGATGTCGACCCTCACGGTGCGATCCATCAGTTTCATTTTTCATTCCTCGCTGCTATCCGGCGGCCGGTTCCCCGGCATCGCCGCCGTGTATTTCAGACCGGCGATAAAGTTTTCAACCGCCTCATCGTATAGCGCCCGGTGGCTGTCGGCCGCCAGCAGGGTCGTGCGCATCTTGCGAAACGGAATCAGCCCGTGGATCTGCCCCCAGAACAGCAGGGCGTAACGCCGGGCCGGTACAGGACGAAAACGGCCGGCGGCGGCCCCTTCAGCGATCACGGCTTCGACCCGAATGAGAATGCGCAGACCGTTTCGGTCGATCTGCTGTTTGACGGCCGGCGAGAAGACCACATCGGTGGCCGACAGGAAATAGTGGATCACGTCGAAATAATTCTTGTGGGCCTGGCTGAAACGGTAATATGCGTCGGCGACCGCTAAAAGCTTCGCTTCGGGATCGGCCACCGGGCGGCAGGCGGCCACGACCGCCCGGTGAAGGATTTCCAGCCCCTCGGCCTGCAGGGCCGCGAAGATGTCTTCCTTGTTGGCAAAATAGAAATAGACCGTGCCGATGCTCAGCTCGGCGATTCGGGCGATCTGGTTGACGGAGGTCGCGGCCAGGCCTTTTTCCAGCAGAAGATGGCGGGCCGCATCCAGAATCTGGTGCCGGCGTGCGGCCCGTTCGCGGTGACGACGTTGCTTTACCCCATGGTCCCATCCCTTTTCTTGACGTGAACCATCGGCATGCGGCCCGATGCATGACCGGCATCAGAAGGACTCGCCGATGTCCACCATGACTTTGACCGTGCGGCCCGGGGCGATGTGTTCGCGAAAGACCTGCGGCAGCTTTTCGAGCGTCGTCCGATGCGAGATCAGCGGCCTTCCGTCGAGGCGGCCTTCCGCCATCCAGTCCAGGATGCGTCGGTTCTCTTCGTGGGTGTTGGAGTAGCAGCCCGTCAGGCGGGCCTCTTTGAAGTTGATCGTCAGCGGTGTGATCGTGGCCGTTTCAAAAATGAGACTGACGATGCACACATCCCCTCCGCGGGCGACCCAATCCAGCGCCTGGGCGATGTTTGCGGCCACGCCCGAGCACTCAAACACGGTATCAAACCCATGCCCGGCGGTGCGTTCGAACACCCGCCGGCCGGTGTCGTCCGCGAAGGGATCCATGACGGCGTGGGCACCGAAAGCCACTCCCAGATCGCGCTTGGCCGCCACCGGTTCAGAGAGCACCACCGGGTCGAAATCCATCATGCTGAGCAGTTTCACCAGGGCCAGGCCGATCGGTCCGCCCCCGACGACGAGGGCCGTACCCCGGCGACGCCCGACACAGTTGATGGCGTGCAGGGCGGCGGCATAGGCTTCGGCCAGGGCGGCGTTGCGGGCGTCGACACCGTCGGGGACGGGAATGAGCATGGCGGGCAACACCCGAACATAAGACGCGAAGGCGCCGGGCATGTCCCCGATGCCGATGCTGCGCCGGTCGTTCTGACAGAAATAGGGGCGTCCGCCGCGGCATTCGCGGCAGCCGCCGCAGGCGCTGGGCCGGATGATGACGCGCTGCCCGACGGCCACGCCGCTAACCGCCTCGCCGCAGGCCGCCACCCGCCCGCTGACTTCGTGGCCCAGGATGGTGCCGTCGGCCAGCCCGCCGGTTTTGATCAGGGCATGATCCGACCCACAGAAGCCCGTGTGAGCCACTGCGACCAGCACGCCGTCGGGGCCGGTGACGGGCACCGGCCAGTCTTCCCGCACCAGGCCGCGCCCCGTGCGAAAAACGACGGCCGGCATGCGCGGCGGGATGGAAACGTTCATAGGGCAGGCCTTTCGTGTCAGTGTGCCCGGCAGGTATCGATCGTGTCCTCGCCGCCGGGCAGCCCTCGCCGGCTGAAAAGCCAGGCGGCAGTCAGGCCGGAAATGATGTGCCAGATGCCCCACCAGGCCACGAGGATGGCCATGCCGCCCAGCCCATTGAAAAAATTGAACACCAGCACGAGGCCCAGCGCCGAGTTCTGGATACCGACTTCGATCGACACCGCCCGGCTGTCGCGTTCGTCCAGGCGGGCCGCCCGGGCCGCCCAATAGCCGATATTGAGCGCCAGCAGGTTGTGCACAAACACGGCCAGAATCACCAGGCCGACATAGTGAAGAAAATGCTGCCAGTTGGCGGCCAGCGCGCCGCAGACGATGAGGATGAAAAAGCCGAGCGAAAAGATCTTAAACGGTTTGCGCACGCGGTCGGCCAAGCCGGGGAAGATCCGACTGGCGAACAGACCGGCGGCCAGCGGGAGGCCCAGAATAACAAAGATGGTCACGAAGACGTCGACGGGGCTCAGGCTGACTTCTCGCAGGATGGCGGCGGTGGCCGGATTGAGCCGCCCCCACAGCGCGAGGTTGAAAGGGGTCATGAGGATCGCCATGGCCGAAGACACCGCCGTCATGCTGATCGAGACGGCGCAGTTGCCGCGGGCCAGATAGGTCATGATGTTGGAAAGGTTGCCGCCCGGGCAGGCGGCCACCAGAATCATGCCCAAAGCCATACTGGGGTGGGGCCGGATCAACAGGGTCAACAGGTAGGTGAAGGCCGGCAGGAGGATGAATTGGGCGGCCAGACCAATAGCGGGTGCCTTGGGGCTCACCACCACTCTTTTGAAATCTTCGAATTTCAAATCCAGAGCCACCCCGAACATCATCAACCCGATGGCCGCATTGATAACGAACAAGCCCTGAGGATTGAAATTCAACCGAACCTGATCGACGGCGGCCATATCCATAAGCGGAACTCCGTGTGTCCTTGATGGATTGTCGAATCGGGCCGGCGAGCGACCGGTGCCTGGGCGCCGACAGCCTCGCGGCGATAAACGCGCCCGGCCCGCCTACATCTTACCGGACCGTGCGGCCGCCCACAGCCAGTTGCCCGGCGGATCCACGTTGGCATCGGGGTCGACCACGACGTGGATCACGGCCGGTTTCCCTGCAGCGGCGGAACGCTCCAGGGCCGGCCGGAGCTCGGCCACGGTCTCGACGAATTCGCCGTGGCAACCCATGGCAATGGCCACCTGATCATAGCGCACGGGGGCGTGGTCGTGGCCGAACCAAGGGGCTTCACGGCCGAACTGGCGCTGCTGGGCGCTTTTCTCCATGCCGTAGGCCCCGTCCACGGCCACGAGGATGATGACCGGTAGGTCGTTGCGGACGGCGGTTTCGAGTTCCTGGAGGTTGAAGCCGAACGCGCTGTCGCCCGTGACACAGTAAACCGGTTTTTCCGGGCAGGCCAGCTTGGCCCCAAGGCTGTAGGGCAGGCCCGTGCCCAAGTGCCCGTAGTTCATGGAGTAGATCACCGAGCGCGGCCGCCGGGCGACATGGTAATGGATGTCCCACAGGGTCGTATTACCGCCGTCCATCACGAAGATGGCGTCATCACCGAAGAAATCGTTGCAGGCCTTGAGGATCTGGCCGGTCAGCATGGGCCGGCGTGCGGTGTCCTCAAGCGCGGTGTTCAGTTCCTGGTCGAACTGGTGCTGAAGGGCCCTGAATTCGGCCACCTTCGCATGGGCCTCTTTTTTTGCCGTCCGCTGCCGCAGCGCCTGCAGGAGCTGTTTCAGAACGGCCCGGGCATCCCCGATCAGGGCGATATCCGTCGGCCGGTTGAGACCGATGTGGGTGGGTTCGGTATCGATCTGGATCAAGCGCTGCTTGTCCGGCTCTCCAAACATGGGGGGACGCCCCCACATATTCAATTCCCCCAGACGCGTGCCCACCGCCAGGACGACGTCGGCCTGGCCGTTGGCGGCGATGCGGGACATGCAGGTGGGGTGAAAGCACAGGGGGTGGTCGTCGGGAATAATGCCGCGCGCCCTTATCGTGTGAGTGACCGGGCAGCCCAGGTGCTCGGCCAAAAGGCGGACCTCGTCGGCCGCCCCCGAGCGTTCCGCCCCGTTGCCGCAGTGAATATTGACCAGATCGGCCTCGGCCAGCATTTGTGCCGCCCTTCGGATCGCTTCGGGATCGGCGGGTACCCGCGTGGTCAGGCGGTAGCGGTCCGGGGGCAGGATCGTCACGGCGGTGTCGTCCCCGCGCTGGGAGATGATATCCTCCGGAATCAGAATATGGGTCGGCCCGGGGCGGCCGCTCAAGGCCACGCGGAAGGCGTGGCGCACCATGTCGGGGATGCGCTGCCAGTGCGCCACCATGCCGTTCCATTTGACCGCTGGCTTGAAGATTTCCAGATGGCGGCTGACCTGCATGCCCCCTTGCTGCAGATAGGCATCGGCAATGTCGCTGCGCCGGGTCGTGGTAATGGCCACCACCGGGCTGCCCTCGGCTTCGGCGCACATCATACCGGCCAGCAGGTTGGCAGCCCCGGGACCGGCGCAGGCCATGGTCACCGCCGGCTGTCCGCTGACCCGGGTGTAGGCGTCGCAGGCATGGGCGGCGGCCGCCTCGTGCCGGGGCACGATCAGGCGCATATCGAGCTGTTCGCCCAGCCGTTCCAGCGCCTCGACCACCATCATATAGGTGCCGTCCGTGATGGCGTGAATATGCCGCACCCCTTCGGCGTGCAGGCATTTCAGCAGCAGTTCGCCTCCCGTGATCTCCGCCATAATCCCTCCAAAGACTACGGACCAATAGGGTTTGTCTGTGCGCCGCCGCATGCGATCCCGATCGGGTGGCGGCCGGAAACGCTAGAGTTCCATCAGCTGGCCACCGGTGATGTTGATGGCCTGACCGGTAATGTAGGCCGAGGCTTCCGACGCCAGAAAGGCGACCAGGCGGCCGACCTCGTCCGGAGTGCCGACCCGGCTCAGGGGGATGGTGCGTCGCACGGCCGCGTTGCGCTCTTCGACGGTCTGCCCCGTGAACTCGGCCTCCAGGGGCGCGCGCCAGTCTTCAAGATCGGTGTGAATCTGCCCCGGGCAGATCGCGTTGACGCGGATGCCGGCCCCGGCCAGCTCTTTGGCCATGACCTTGGTGAGCATGATGACGCCGGCTTTGGCCACGGCATAGGCCCCGTTGAAAAGCGGGGGCACCTTGCCGCCCCGGGAGGCGGTGTTGACGATGGCCGCCGGTTGCCCCAGCATCATTGGAAGCAGGGCGCGGGTGACGCGAAAGACCCCGTGAAGGTTGACGTCGATCGTCTTCATCCAGTCCTCCTCCGGATAGGTGTGCACGGCGTTAGGCACCCCGAACACCGCACCGGCGTTGTTGCACAGGACGTCAATGCGCTCAACCTGGGCGGAAACCGTCGTCACCATTTTTTCGATCGACGCCTTGCGGGTCACGTCAACACTGACGCTCGAAGCGCGGATGTCGAAGCGTGACGCCAGGTCGGCCGCGTTCTGCGCCATCTCGCCAGACGATCCCGCCGCCACAACCCCGCCGTCGCGGCCTTCACTGCCCAGGTCGGCCAGGATGATATGACATCCGCTCGCGGCCAGGTTCCGGGCAATGGCGAAACCGATCCCGGTTTTTTTACCGGCCCCCGAGACAAGGGCGGTTTTTCCTGTGAGATCCGTGTACATGGGTATGTTTTTCCCTTGCTGGCCGGCGATAAATAGCGGACGGGATAACTTTCGAATGCCATTCGAAAAATGATCGTTATGTTTTATTTGAGTTGTAGTCAACCAAAAAATGGTCGAGACACCGATCGGCTTGATCCGCATCGGTCCGTAAGGGGCCGCCCGCAGTGCCTCGGCCCACGGGCTCCTGGCGCGAAGGCGCCCGTTGCGGCAGCCGGAAACCACCTGGGATGGCATTCGTTTTCTGGCAAAAGGCCATCGGTCGAGCGCCCCGCACGTGGCAACGGCGGTCTCTTCGGTTTGATGGTGCGGTGGGTGATGGTCAGATGTGGCGGTGATGGATCTTGAGGGGAATGGTGCTGCGGGGTATCGCTGCCGCTCGGCCGCATAAAGAGGGCCCGAGCAACAGCGCTGACAATGACCGGCCGGCCGCCGACTATTTCTTGGCCACGCCGCTGCGAAGCAGCCGCTTGAAGCCTTCCAGCGTACCCTTCCACATGGCGTCCTCGCCGGCCATGACCGCCACGATGACATCCTTCTCGACGCTGACCTCGATGGCCAATTCCTGGCCGGCTACGGCGAACACAGCCTCACCCCAGCGCTCCGCCGGCAGGCCGGTGGCCTCGCAGTCGTAGTCGGTTCGCATTTCGGTGGTCATGCGGATTTCGCTCATGGCGGCACCTCGGTCAGACTTTTTGCAGGAAGGGTTCGATATCCCCTCGACCAGGGGAACTCAGACCTTTCACCCTCCCCGGGGGGCACAGGCCGGCGGATTGAATCCGCCCGCGCCGGTGGGAACCCCCTGTGGACGAAAGCTGCCGGCGGACATCAATTTGTCAACACCCTTCTTTTTGCAGCAGGGGCATTCGGGGGCGTCGTCCCGGGAGGAGAGCACCAGGCACTCGAATTCGCTCTGACAATGGCGGCACCGGTATTCATAGAGGGGCATGCGGTAATTTCCTCCATCTTTCTGGGGCAATGGTACGGCGGCCGGGAACCTATTTTTTTTCGCGTTTGGAGGCGTAGCCGTCGGCGTACCAGCCGCTGCCTTTCAATTCGAAGGTGCAGGATGAAATGATTTTTTTGGCTTTGCGGCCGCACGCCGGACACTTGATGCTTTGCGTGCCCATTTTAACCAGCCGCTCCGTGATGGTGCCCTGGGGACACTCGAATTCGTAAACCGGCATGTGGTTTCCTTCCAAACCATCAAGAGATTAAAAAACCAAATTGCTTTAATAGTGCTTATGGCGATGGCAGTCAATTCCTAATTTGGAGGTGAAATCGAGGAGGCTTGAAATTTGCATCATTTGTGGCGGTTTGCTGTCAGGCAGGGCTGCCGTCCTGGCCCCCGTTTTATTCCCGGCTGAATGGAGGCATCCGAATGATTGAATCCAATTTTCTGGCGGACAACGAGAAAATTCTCCGGTCGCTGAAGCGGATACCGGTTTTTGATCCCTTCGGCGCAAAAGAGCTGCGGCGCTTGCTCAAACGCAGCAAGCTGCACAAATACGCCCCCGGCGAAACCATCATCAGGGAGGGGCGCAAGGGAAGCTGGGTCTATTTTCTCGTTTATGGTGAAGTCTCCATCGCCCGGCAGGGTCGGGTGGTCACCACGACCGATCGACAGGGCGAGTTGATCGGTGAAATGGGGGCCATCGACGGTGCCCGGCGGTCGGCCACCGTGGTGGCACAAAAAGAAACGGTTTGTATCGCCACCGACACGAAACAGATTCGCCGGTTAACCGGCTATGACCGCATGGCCTATAGCTACATTCTCTATCGCGTGTTTGCGGAGGCATTGGCCGAAAGGCTCAGGGAGACGACACGCGAGTTGGTCGAGACGCGCGAGCGGTTCAGCCTGACCCGCCTGCGTCCCCAGCGGCTTATCCTGGGACTGCGGCGGCTGATGGGCTGAGCGTCACGCGCGCTTGGAGCTTGCACGCCCACTGCCCACGGCTTTAACCCGAAGATTTCATGAAATTTTTTCTACACAATCAATTTTATGCAACGATTC
>CAYMAR010000177.1:1935-7870 GCA_964388465.1 uncultured Desulfobacteraceae bacterium | reverse complement strand
ATGACCGGCCAGCGCATGAACGAGATCATGAAGGTGCTCACCATCATCGCCACGATCTTCATCCCGATCACCTTCGTGGCCGGGATCTACGGCATGAACTTCGAGGTCATGCCCGAGCTGAAATGGCGCTGGGGGTATTTCGCGGTGTGGGGCGTCTTCGCGGCCATCGGCGGCGCCATGCTCGTTTACTTCAAGCGGCGCCGCTGGCTTTGACGGTGCGCGGCGGGCATCCCCCGGCGGCGGACGGGCCGCGGCCGGGGTGGGGCTTCTCCCGGGCTACAACTTCTTCAACAGCTGGTTGGCCGCCGTCAGCATCGGATCCCAGGTGGGCCCGAAGGGCGGGGCGTAGCCCAGGTCCGACTGGCTGAACTGCTCCACGCTCATGTGGGCGTGCAGGGCCACGGCCGGGGCGTGCAGACGGTGGGCCACCCCGTCGCGGCCGACCATCTGCACCCCCAGAAGACGGCCCGAGCCGCGGTCGCCCACCATGTGGACGTGGATCGTGGACGACCCCGGATGGGCGTGGGCCCGTGAACGGGACTTGATCGTCACGGCCGCGGCTTCGAACCCGGCCGCGCGGGCTTCGTCCAGGTTCAGCCCGGTGCGGGCCACCTGGTAGTCGAAGACCTTGAAAACGGCCGAGCCCACCAGGCCGGCCAGGCGGCGGTCGATGCCGCAGACGTTGTCGGCCACGGCCCAGCCGGCGCGATTGGCCCGCAGGGCCAGTGGTATCCAAACGCGTTGGCCGGTGACCGCGTGGAACGCGTCGGCGCAATCGCCGGCCGCATAGATGTGCTTGTCGGAGGTCCGCTGGCGGGCGTCGACGGCGATGGCCCCGTGCACGGAGGTCGGCAGACCGGCGGCAGCGGCCAGTTCGCTGGCCGGTGTCACGCCGACGGCCACCAGCACCAGGTCCGCCTCGAGGGTCAGATCCCGGCCGATCACGGCCAGCCCGCCGTCGGCCGCCTCGATCCGTTCCACGGCGCAGCCCAGGTGCACGCCGACCCCTTTGGCTTCCAGCTCGGCCTTGATTTCCGCCGCCAGGCGGGGTTCCATCCAGGGCAGAAAAACCGGGCGGGGCTTGACCATCGCCACTTCGATGCCGCGCTCCCGCAGGGCTTCGCACATTTCCAGGGCGATATACCCCATGCCGATGATCACCGTGCGACGGACGGCTTCCCGGCTGATGAACGCCTTCATCTCGCGGCCGTGGGCCAGGCTTTTAAGCACCATGACGCCCGGCAGGTCGATGCCCGGAATATCCGGCTTGATCGGGGTGGCGCCGGTGGCGATCAGGAGTCGGTCGTAGCGGATCCTGTCTTCCCGGCCCGCGGCATCGCGGGTGCGGACGGTTCGGCCCGCAGGGTCGATGGCCGTGGCCTCGATGCCGGTCTGCAGGTCGATGCCCTGCTTGTCCCGGAAAACCTCGGCCCGGCGGACCACGAGATCCTCGATCGAGCGATCCGGATCGGCGATGTTGTAGGGCATGCCGCAGGCGCTGTAGGAAACGTCCGCGGTTTTTTCGAGGACGGTGACGTTGAGGTCGGACCGGTGGCGTTTGGCCCGGCTGGCAGCACTCATGCCGGCGGCGTCGCCGCCGATGACGAGGAAATCCATGGCTTCCTCCCGTGGCTGAAGGTAAATGCCGTGTGAACCGCCTCCGCCGCCGGCGCTCTTGAAACCGGAGAGGCAAAACGCTATAGGGCTGGCGCAAGCGGCGTAAGTTGTGCAGCGACTATAACACCAACTTCTTCCGATGTTCAATTGAATAGGACGGGAATGACCAGCGCGCGCAGAAAACCGAAGGCGCCGTCTGTCGGGTCGCGGTTGAGGGCCCTGGAAGCCATGCTGCCGGAAGCGATGGCGCGCGAGCGCCTCGAGGCGGCCCGGGAGATCGGCCACTTCCGCTACCAGATCCGCAAGCACCGCCGGGTCAAGCGCCTCGATGATCGCCTCAAGGCCATCGAGAGACGTCTCCTGGGCTCGGCGCGCATCCGCGCGCAGCGCATGGACGCCCGGCCGTCCTGGGAGCCATTGGAGAACCTGCCCATCACGGCGCACCGGGCGGCCATCGTGGCGGCCATCGACGCCCATCCGGTGGTGATCGTGGCCGGAGAGACCGGCTCGGGCAAAACGACCCAGCTGCCCAAGTTCTGTCTGGCGGCCGGGCGGGGAGCAGGCGGGCTGATCGGCTGCACCCAGCCGCGCCGCATCGCCGCCACCACCGTGGCCCAACGCATCGCCGACGAACTGGGCGAGCCGCTGGGCGCCTCGGTGGGCTACAAGATCCGCTTTCAGGACCGCACCCGGAGGGAAAGCTTCATCAAGGTCATGACCGACGGCATCCTGCTGGCGGAGGCCCAGGGCGATCCGGCGCTCACCGCCTACGACACGCTGATCGTGGACGAAGCCCACGAGCGCAGCCTGAACATCGACTTCATCCTGGGGATTTTAAAAAAACTGGTCCGGCGCCGCCGGGACCTCAAGCTGATCGTCACCTCCGCCACCATCGACACCGAAAAATTCGCCCGGGCCTTTGACGGGGCCCCGGTCATCGAGGTCTCCGGCCGGATGTTTCCGGTCGAGGTGCGTTACCGGCCGATCACCGCCACGGACGATGGCGGCGAGGAAGGCCATGTCGAAGCGGCCGTGGCCGCCGTGGAAAGCCTGGCGCGGGAAAGCGTGCGCGGCGACGTGCTCGTGTTCATGCCCACCGAGCAGGACATCCGCGAAACCTGCGAGCTGTTGTCCGCCCGCCGCCTGCCCAAGAGCGTGGTCATGCCGCTCTACGCCCGCCTGTCGGCCGCAGATCAGCAGCGGGTGTTCGCCGGGACCGGGGCCCGCAAGATCATCGTGGCCACCAACGTGGCCGAAACTTCCATCACCATACCGGGCATCCGCTACGTGGTGGACACCGGGCTGGCACGCATCCCGCGCTATTCGCCGCGCACGCGCACCACGGCCCTGCCGGTGGCCCCCATCGCCCGCAGCAGCGCCGACCAGCGCATGGGCCGCTGCGGACGTGTCGCCAACGGCATCTGCATCCGCCTCTACGACGAGACGAACTACCAGGGCCGTCCGCGCTTTACCCCGCCGGAGATCCTGCGGGCCAACCTGGCCGAGGTCATCCTGCGGATGATCAGCCTGAAATTGGGGGATATCGGCGCCTTTCCTTTCATCGACCCGCCCGATCCGCGCAGCGTCCGCGACGGACTCAACCTGCTGGCCGAACTGGGTGCCATCACCAGGGACGCCAATCGGTCGCATCGCAAAGGAATCGAGCGCTACCGTCTGACCGCACACGGCCGGATCATGGCGCGCATGCCCATCGACCCGCGCCTGTCGCGCATGCTCATCGAGGCCCGGCAGCAGGGTTGCCTGCCGCAGCTCCTGGTGCTCGCCGCCGCCCTCAGCATCCAGGACCCGCGCGAACGCCCGGTGGAGAAAGAGCAGGCCGCCGACCAGGCCCATGCCGCCTTCAAGGATCCGGCCTCGGATTTCGTGACCCTGCTCAACATCTGGGAGCGCTCAGGCGGCGTCGTGCGCAGCGGGCCCCTGAAACGCTTCTGCCGCGAGCATTTCCTCGCCTTCCGCCGCATACGGGAATGGCGCGATATCCATCGCCAGCTGAAGACCATCGCCGCCGAGGCCGGGCTGACGGATGATGCGGGACAGCCGCCGGCAGCGGCCGCGAACCGCCCCGCCGAGAGATTCGGGGCCCTCTACACGGCCATCCACATCGCGGTCCTGAGCGGGTTCCTAACCAACATCGCCCAACGCCGGGAAAAAAATATCTACCGGGCGGCCCGGGGGCGCGCATGCATGCTTTTTCCCGGGTCGGGTCTGTTCAACCGCGGCGGCGACTGGATCGTGGCGGCGGAGATGGTGCACACCTCGCGGCTTTTCGCGCGCACGGCCGCCAATATCGACAGCGCCTGGCTCGAACCGCTGGCCGGGCCCCAGTGCCGCTTCACTTACCTGGCACCGCGCTGGTCCCGCAAGCGCGGCCAGGTGGTGGCCGACGAACAGGTCAGCCTCTACGGGCTGGTGATCGTGGCCGGGCGCCGGGTCGCCTACGGGCGTATCGCGCCCGAGGAGGCCGCGGAAATCTTCGTACGCAGCGCCCTCATCGCCGGCGATGTCCGCCAAGCCCCGCCCTTCATGGCGCATAACCAGGCGCTGATCGACGATGTGGCCGACATGGAAAACCGTCTCCGCCGACGCGGCCTGCTGGTGGACGAGGAAATCCTCTACCGGTTCTACCGCGACCGCCTGGGGACCACGGCCGATATGCGGTCGCTGGCCCGCCGCATCAAGCAGGCAGGCGGCGACGACTTCCTGCGCCTGACGCCCGAGGATCTCCTGCAGGCCGAACCCGACGCCGACGAGCTGGCCCTGTACCCGGAGGAGATCGAACTGGGCCGCACGCGGCTCAAGGCCGATTACCGCTTCAATCCGGGAGGCGAGGACGACGGCATCACCGTGGCGGTGCCGGTCGGCCGCGCCCACCGGGTCGATCCCGCCGATGCCGACTGGCTGGTGCCGGGCCTGCTGGAAGAAAAAATCACGGCCCTGCTCAAGACGCTGCCCAAGCGCTACCGGCGGCGCCTGGCGCCGGTCAGCGACGCCGCGACCGTGATCGCCCGTGAAATGCCGCGGGGCACCGGGGATCTGCTGACGGCCATGGGCGATTTTATCCACCAACGCTTCGGGGTCGATATCCCGGCCACGGCCTGGTCCGAAGCCGATCTGCCGGCCCACCTCAGGATGCGGTTTGCGCTCAAAGGGCCGGAGGGCGAAACCCTGGCCGTCGACCGGGACGCCCGCGTGCTGCAGGCTTCGACCCCGGCGCCGCCCCGGGAAACCCTGGTGGCGGACCTGCGCCGGCACTGGGAACGCGACGGGATCACCGCCTGGGATTTCGGCGACCTGCCTGAGGCCGTCGCCGCCGATACAAAGGATGAACCCGACTACGCCCTTTTCCCGGCGCTGACGCGCGCCGGAGAGGGCGCACGGGGCGTGGACCTGCGGCTCTACGCCACCCACGAGGAAGCCCTCGCCAAACACCGCGACGGGGTGGCGGCCCTGCTGGAAATCGTCCTGGCCGACGACCTGCGACACCTGAAACGGCAGCTGCGCCTGCCGCCGGAAACGGCGCGGCGGGTGCGCTTCGCGGGCGGCCACCCGGCCTTGGAGCGGCAGCTATACGAGCGGGTCATCCGCGACCATTTTTACCGCGACCTGCGCACCGCCGACGCTTTTGCGCAGCACGCCGCAGCCGCCCGGCGGCAGCTCATCCCGGACGGGCAGGCCCTGGTCGCGGCGGCGGCCCCGGTCGTGACCGCCTATGACGAGGTGCGCGAAGTCCTCTTCGGCCTCGAGCGCCAGGTGGGCGGGCGCGGCGTGGTGGCCGAATTCCTGCTGGATCGCCGGGAAGACATCCACAGACTGGTGCCGGAGAATTTCGTCTCCCTTTACGGCCGGGAGCGCCTGGCGCACCTGCCGCGCTACCTGCAGGCCATCGCCCTGCGGGCCCGGCGGGCGCTGCAGCAGTTCGACCGCGACCGACCCAAAGCCGAAGAAATCGGCCGGTTCGAAGCCCGGCTGCAACGGCTCCTGGAAGCATTGACGCCGCGCACCTCGACGGCCAAACGCGAAGCTCTGGAAGCGCTTTTCTGGTTGATCGAGGAGTACAAGGTTTCGATCTTCGCCCAGGAGCTCAAAACGGCCGTGCCGGTGTCGGCCAAACGGTTGGAGAAGAAAATTAGCGCGATCAGCCGCATGCTCTGAAAGCGGTTTTGAAACCGCGTCTAACGCCCGATGGCGGCGTTGCCCCGCAAATTGCCATGCTCAGGGGGCTGGCCGAAAAATTGGACGTCGAACTAGCCCCCCAGGTGATCCACGCCGCCACCGGCATGCACGGCGCCGGCGAGTC
>CAYMAR010000177.1:0-1835 GCA_964388465.1 uncultured Desulfobacteraceae bacterium | reverse complement strand
ACTTAAATGCTTTTTTTGATCATCTCCTTGCCGCAGCACATCAGCGGAACACTACAGGCATCCTCCGATCCGGTCTTGCAGGTACAGGCTTTTTTTACTTCCAATTCCAGATCGCAGGCATTGCAATAAAACAGATCACCCGCTTTCATTTCACAACAATTCGCCATTTGGAGCCTCCTTTAGTAAGTAATGGGCGATTGATTCCTGCCGGTTTTAGTGCGTTTCATTTTGTTTGGCGTTTATCACAGTTTTTACACACGCCGTCAATGCGGACCTCCACTTTGTCAATGCGGCCGGGAAAAGTCTTCCACAGGGGTTCGGTGTCAACCACGATGCTCTCCGGGCTTAAACAATCCATTTGTCCGCAATTTTTGCAGTAAAAGTGAGGGTGCGGTCCGTGATGTTCATTGGGGGCCAGGCCGTAATAAAAGGCCCTGCCACCCGTGCTGATGCGCTCGACGATGTCGCGCTCGACCAACAAGTCAAGAATGCGGTAAACGGTCACCCGATTGATCGCGCTGCTCCGTTCGAGGATTTTATAGATATCGCTGGCGGCAAGGGGATATCCATTATTGCCGACGACTTCCAGAACGCGCACCCGGTTGGGTGTCGCCTCGATATCTGATCCTGACAACAATTCTTCATAATTGCATTGATGGCACATAAGCTATCCTTATTTGTTGGGCCAGGCTCTTTATCTTCCTTTCCGGGCCGCTACGCGTATCTTTTCCACCCCTAACGAAATCACGAAGACGATCCCGGAAACCATGATAATCGAAGCGCCTGATGTGAGATTGAACCGGTAGGAAAACCACAGGCCGGTAACGGTAAACACCGCCCCGAGCAAACTTGAGGCCACCATCATTTGAACCAGGGATTTGGCGTATTTCTCGACAATGAACGGCGGGATCGTCAACAGGGCGATGACCAGAATGAGACCGACGACCTGTATGACCAGAACAATCGTGACGGCCAGCATGCCGATCAGACCGAAATAGAGCTTTTTGACCGGAACGCCCCTGATGCGGGCGAATTCCTCATCGTAGGACATGGCCAGGAGATCCTGGTAATAATAAGCCACCATGACCGTCATGATCACGCCGATAACGGCCATGATCAAAAGATCCGACCGCGGAACGGTGAGAATACTGCCGAACAGATAGCTCATCAGGTCCACGTTATAGCCAGGCGTCATGTCGATTAAAATAATGCCGAAGGCCATTCCTATCGCCCATATGACGCCGATGATCGTATCGGCGCGGTGCTTGACCGTATGGCTGATGGCCGCCATCACCATGGCGGCGAACAGGGAAAAACCGATGGTACCCGGCAAATAGGGCCAGTTGAAATAAAAGGCCAGCCCGATACCACCGTAGGCCGCATGGGCGATGCCGCCGGAAAGGAAGACGATGCGGTTGACCACCACGAGGGCCCCCATGATACCGCAAATGACGCTGGCCAGCAGGCCTGCAGCCAGGGCATTTTGCATGAAATCAAATTGCAGGGCTTCAATCATTGGAGTTACTTCTCGTGGTCCGATAGCACCCGGTGGGGCAGGCCGTGGGCCACCAATTCCACGGGACAGACTTCTTCCACGGTGCAGGGATACATGGTTTCCAGCATCTCGCCGGTGATTTCGGCCTGGTCATGATAATGCAGCTTCTTGTTGACGCAGGCCACCGATTTCACATAGCGGGATATCACCAGCAGGTCATGGCTAACCACCAGAACCGTCATGTCGTGGTTGAGTTCTTTGAGGAGCCGGTAAAAATCCGCCTGACCCTTGGTGTCGATGCTGGCGGTGGGTTCATCCAGCAAAAGAAGCTTGGGCTGGG
>CAYMAR010000176.1:0-7941 GCA_964388465.1 uncultured Desulfobacteraceae bacterium | reverse complement strand
CCAGTCCGATGATCACCCCGAGGCTGGTGTAGACATCGGTGAGCACGTGCCGGCCGTCGGCCTCGAGCGCAATCGAGCGCGTGCGTTGGCCGACCCGAATCAGGGCCAGCCCCAGGATGACATTGATCGCGCTGGCCCCGGCCATCACCAGCATCCCGATTTCCAGGCGTGGCAGCGGTCGGGGGTCGATCAGGTGGGCCAGACCGGCATTGAAAATGCCAAAGGCCGCCAGGACGATCAGGGCGCCCTCGAAACCGGCCGAGAAAAACTCGATCTTGCCGTGGCCGTAAGGGTGCGACTGATCCGGGGGTTTGTCCGCCATGTGAATACTGGCGATGGCAAAGGCACTGGCCACCACATTGATGATGGATTCCAGCGCATCCGAAAGGACGGCCGAAGAGCCGGTCAGCCGCCAGGCATAAAACTTGGCCGCCAGCAGCGCTGCCCCCACCAACAGAGCGGTGGTGGCGGCCTGAATCCGCAGTCGTTGAGCGGCGCGCGCTTCCATCAGCGAAGCGGCCCCTCGAGCTGGGGGGGCGACCCCGCAGGATGCACCAGGGCCTCACGGAGATCATCCAGATTGCGGATCGCACCCAGATGCGGCCGCAAGGCATCGATGCGCTCACTGACCCGCCGCCCCATCCTCTCTGCCGCCGCCACCCTTCCGGCCTCGCGGTGGACGAAAACACCGGCCGCCTGGATCAGGGTCTTGAGCGCTTCACGCCTCGCCCCCCGGGCATCGTGCCAGTGGCCTTCAAGCAATTCATGCACCTCGAAAAAAAGGCCCTGATTCCATAACACGACCATATCGTCCAGCAGATCCGGATCATCGGCCCTGCCGCGCGCGGCGACGGCCTCACGGTAAAGCGCCAGCCGCCGGTCGATGTAGTCGCGGTAGACCGGAAGCGCATGGCGACGTCGCAGTGCTGCAGCCAGGCTTTCGAACCCCCGGCCGTCGCCGCCCCAGGCCGCAACGAAAGCCTCGGCGAGCGCATTGCGAATATCGCGCGATACCCGGTCCCGAAAAGGGTCGAATATCTTCTCGGGCGGTGGGGGGCTTGGGTGAGGTTCCCTTTGCATGGCGTCTACCGTCTTCCGGTCGCCGCTTCCAGCGCGTCACCTTCTCGTTTGCGGATGCGTGCGGCGATGCTGGCAGGCAGGGGCGTCTTGGCGCCGGCGTTGTAATCGTAATAAACGACCCGGGCGTCGCCCTCGGCAGCAAGCCTGCCGTGGCGGTGGCTCACCACCCGATAATGCATTAGAAAACGATCGGCCGCAAGTTCGACGATCCGGGCACCCACGGCCACCGTATCGGGATAGGTCAGCGGAAGCCTGTAACGGCAGCGCGTTTCGGCCAGGATGGGGCCGATGCCGGTCGCCGTCATGGCTTCCATGATTCCCAGCGGCTCGAAATAGGCGATGCGCGCACTCTCGAAGTAGCGCAGATAAACGATATTGTTGACGTGGCCGAAGGCGTCCATCTCGCCCCAGGCCAGGGGGATGTCGATCACCGTCGGATAATCGGCCAGCAATCCCTGCCCGGCGCGCGCTGTCATGTCGTCTCGTCTCCTTACTCGCCCGGTTGTCCGGTCAAGGATTCAATCCGGGCCGGCGGTCTTTGCGGTGGGTTGGCCCCCCTTGTGGTTTCGATCCAGCTTGGCGATCACAAGGGTCACATCGTCCCCCAGGGCGGCCCCCCCTCGAAACGCGTTCAGTTCCTCCATGATGCGGTCCCGGATAACGTCGGCGGCACGGCCGGCATGGGTCCTGACGAGGGCCTGCAGGCGTTCCTTGCCGAACATCTCGCCGCGTGGGTTGAAGGTTTCCCACACCCCGTCGGTACCCAGCAGCACGACCGTTCCGTCGACCAGGCCGGCGCGTTGCTGGGTCGTGTAGTCTGCGCCCGCATCGACACCCAACGGGAGCCCGACCCCGCCGAGCGTATCGAAGCGCTCGTTGGCCGGGTCGAAGATCACGGCGGGATCGTGCCCGGCGCGCACCCATTCGATGCGGCCATCCTCCGGATCGAAACACATGGCTAAAAGGGTCATGAACTGGCCGGAGGCGGCGACGTCACGGATGAGCTGGCGATTCACATCGGTCACGATGGCATCCAGGCCGCCGGCCAGGAGTACGCGCTGTCGTAGCGACGCCCGCGCCGAGGCCATCAGCAGCGCGGCGGAGACGCCGTGGCCCGAAACGTCCCCGACGACCACGACCGGCCGGGGGCGGCCGCCATTTTTGATCTCCAGAAAATCGTAATAGTCGCCACCGGTTTCATCACAATAATGGCTGGCTGCGGCCAGGTCGAGACCGCTGACGCCCGGCGGCCCGGGCGGCAGGAGGTTCTGCTGCACTTCGCGGGCCAGCAGCATGGATAGCTGCAGGCGCTCGCGCTCTTTGAGCCCCGCGGTCATCTGGTTGATGACATCCCCCGTGTAGCCGATCTCGTCGTTGGAGGTTACCTGGACGCGGTCGTCGAAACCGCCCTTGCGGACCTTCTTCAGGATCTGAATGATATCTCTCAGCGGCCGAGCCAGATTGCTACTCACCAGATAACAAAGCCAGAGGCCCACGGCGATAAAGATGAAGGAATTGACCGCCAGAAAAGTGCCCAGACGGTCCAGCAGTGTCGCCGGATCTTCGCCGGTCCGGCGGATTTGCAGATGGTAAAGAATCAGGGTGACAAAGGGCACGAGGTTGCAGGCCAGCAGAAAAGCGGCCAGCCGGACCCCGATGCTGACGCGCAGGGTTCGGGGTACACCGTAGAGTCGGCCGCGAGGGAAAAAAAAGGGCACCATCACCCGCTGCAAAACGTGCTCCAGGACGAAAAAGGCCACGGTGCAGGTGATCAGGCCGACGCTCAGACTTCGGACCAGCACGCGCTGGACCACAAACGCCGGCTCGCCGATGGCATGAAACAGCAAGGCCCAGAAGACGGCCGCAAAAAGCCAGATGGCGCCATCGAGCATGACGCCGAAGAAGGGCTCGTTCAATACCCGCTGCTGGGCTTCCAGGGGAACATCCCCCGCCGCCCGGCCGTGAAAGCACTGGTCAACGTGGCGGCGTATCGGCCGTTCGTAGACCAGGGTGGCGGCGACGGCGATGACAAACACGGTCGGGGTAAAGACGATCTCGATAAGGGTGGCATACGCCTGCCCGAATTCGGTGTAGAGGGAGCGGGTGGATCGCAGCAGGAGGGCGTTGACGCCGACGGCCCCGATCAGGTTGGAAATCAGGTTGCCCATCAACATGCGGTTTTTAAGTCGAAAGCGTTTCCGCGGCGTCATCGAAGAAGATTTCCCGGCCCCCTGGAGGCGCCCGACCGGAGGGAAGATTCGAACGAGGCGCGTATCAGGCCGCGTCTGGCTTAAGGTCGATGATCAGCGGGATGACATGCACTTTTCGACCGGCTTCGCGGGTGGCATCGACCCGCCAGTCGCCGCAGCGGCCCTGTCCGTCGAGCAATTGATCGATATCCTTGACCACGGTGGGGATATTGATAATCGGATGACGGCTGAAGACGTGGGGCAGCCCATAAGTCAGGCTGCAGGACAGGCACTTGCCCGGACGCTCTTTGAGTTGAAATTCAAAATGAAGCTTACCTTCCCGCGCCCCTGCGTACTGAAGGGCAATGTCGTAGGCGCCTTCGCGGCTGTCGCCCAGAAGCGCATCGAAAAATCGGTCGGCCCGATCCGGCGGGAAGATCACCGCCAGCTTGTCAGAAGTAAATATGGAAGAAAATCGATCAGCATCCATGCCCTGCCTCCTCCGGTCAACCGGGCTGTGACGGTCGGTGCGTCGAACCGTCAGCGAATGCGCGCCCTCGTCCGGCCCTTGACGACGGCATCATTTTGGCTTTCCTGTTATTAACACACGACTTTGGGGATGGCAAACCAGCGCCTTCAAGTCATTGGCGGTTAAGGACGATAATAACGTTTGACGCCCGGGCGGGGCAAGCTTGACGCTGTCGGGCGGATTCCTTAAAATCGTAAAGTTTTATTTAACCGGGACGAATACCGTTGAATTTGCTCCGCAGCAGAAAATTTATGGGGGGCGGGATGCTTTGCGCCCTCGTCTTCGCCGTTCTTCTTGGGTGGCGCCTCGGTCTTATCGACCCGACGCCGCACCGTGGCGAATCGCCCCCCATGGCGCTCACGGGGGCGCCGATCGACAGCGAGCGCTGGATGTCCATCATCCAGGACGGAAAGCCGATCGGCTACACCCATCTTCAGCTTGCACCGACCGAGAACGGCTTCCGTCTGAAAGAAAAGGTGCTTATGCGCCTAAACACGATGGGGCTGGTTCAGGACCTGGATCTATACTACGATGCCCGCCTCGATGACACCATGGCCCTCGGAACGTTCCGGTTCGACATGCGCTCCGGTCGCTTCACGCTCGCCATCGAGGGCCGCATGGAGAAGGGGGTCCTCATCTGCCGGGTGGAAAGCGGCGGCGCGGCCAACACCACCCGGCTGCAATTCGACGCCCCCCCTTTTCTGCCGGCCGGTATCCTTCCGGCGGTAGCCGCGGCCGGGCTCGAACCCGGCCGCGGCTACCGCTTTCCGATCTTTGACCCGGCCACCATGGGGCGGGGTGAAGTCGGCGTTACCGTGGTCGGACGCCGAACGGTTGCGGTTGGCAAGGACCATCTGGAGGCTTACGAGGTGACGCTCGATTACAAAGGGCTGCGTCAGCAGGCCTGGATCGACGAGACCGGCGGAATACTGAAAGAAGAAGGGCTGCTTGGCCTGAAGCAGATCCGCACCACCCGCGAAGGCGCCCTGCAACCCCTGAGCGCCAGCCGCGATTTTACGCGTCTGGCGGCGGTTACGCCGGATCGGCCCATCGCCCGCGTTGAAGGGCTCAAACGGCTCAAGCTGCGGATCGCCGGCATCGCACCGGAACGGCTGCCGGCCTCCGACCTCCGCCAGGTGCGCAACGGCGCCGTGCTGACGATCACCCGCGAGTCCTTGCCCGAAGAGCGGACATCGCTCGAATTAGCCCCCGATCTCAAACCTTTTCTGGTGCCCGCGCCGATGATCCAGGCCGACGCCCCCCGCATTCGGGAATTGGCCGCCCGGCTCA
Source organism: uncultured Desulfobacteraceae bacterium (assembly GCA_964388465.1). Lineage (GTDB taxonomy): Bacteria > Desulfobacterota > Desulfobacteria > Desulfobacterales > UBA5852 > JABZFP01. The sequence goes on along the minus strand of CAYMAR010000176.1, from coordinate 2,853 downwards.
CTGCCGATGCCCGGACCCTGCGGGCGCGGATCGAGGCCATCATGACCTGGATGGACGCCAATATTCAGAAGCGTCCCGTGCTTTCCCTGCCCGACGCCCTCAATACGTTGGCGCAGGGCATGGGGGACTGCAATGAACACGCCGTGCTGCTTGCGGCCCTGGCCCGAGCCGCCGGCATCCCCGCTCAGATCGAAGCCGGCCTGGTGTATCAGCGCGGCCGCTTTTATTATCATGCCTGGAACCGCGTCTATCTCGGCGGCTGGGTCACCGTGGATGCCCTCAAAGGCCAAATGCCGGCCGATGCGACCCATATCCGCCTGGCGCGCGGCAACCTGCCTGAGCAGATGGAGATCCTGCCCATGATCGGGAAGCTAACCATCCAGATAATCGACGCGGAGAACGACGTCTAACCCATGATCGAACTTGTCGGTGTCGCCAAACACTATGGTCCGCACATCGCCGTGCGCCAACTCGACCTCACCGTCGGGCGCGGCGAGCTTTTCGGCTTCATCGGCCCCAACGGGGCCGGCAAGACCACCACCATCAAGATGATCGGCGGGATCCTGGCGCCCACCCGCGGCCGGGTCAAGATTGCCGGCATCGACATGGCCGCCCATCCGGTGGCGGCCAAGCACAAAATCGGCTTCATCCCCGACCGGCCCTTTCTGTATGAAAAGCTCACCGCCATGGAGTTCATGCAGTTTACCGCCGATGTCTACCGCGTCGCGCCGGACCGGGTCGACACCCGGGCCATCGATCTGCTGGAGCGCTTTGCGCTGGCCGACTGGTCGGACGAACTGATCGAATCCTTCTCCCACGGCATGAAGCAACGCCTGATCATGTGCGCGGCCCTGCTCCACGAACCGGAGGTGATCGTGGTGGACGAGCCCATGGTGGGCCTCGATCCGGTGGCCATCCGCATGGTCAAAAAGATGTTCCGCGAACTGGCCACCCGGGGGGTCACGCTGTTCATGTCCACCCACACTTTGGCCGTGGCCGAAGACATCTGCGACCGCATCGGGATTATCCATCGCGGCGAACTCATTGCCCAGGGTACCCTGGATGATCTGCGCCGACAGGTTCAGGGCGGCGCGCCGGATCTCGAGGCCGTCTTTATCAACCTCACCAAGGTTCCGGACGCCCTGGAGGGCCGCCGATGAGCACGGCTTTCGATCTGGTTAAACCGCGACTGTGGCCGATCGTGCACCGTCGCCCCACGGCCGGTACCCGCCGTCTGCTGCGCCTGGCCGTCATCACCGCCGTGGCGGCCTCCCTGTGGTTCGGGATTTTCCTGGTGGCCCTGCGCGTCCTGGCCCACTTCGCCACCATCGAAGAAATCGGCCCACTGCTGAATTTCAAGCTGCTGAATATGCTGCTGGTCACATCACTGGCCCTGCTGATCTTCAGCGACATCCTCACCGCCCTTTCCAAGCTCTACCTGGCGCGCGACCTGCCCCTGGTGCACGCCCTGCCGGTGCCGGCCCACCGGATCTACCTGGCCCGCTGGATGGAGATCTGCTTTGACGGCTCATGGATGGTGGTGGCCTTCACGCTGCCGGTTTTTCTGGCATACGGTATCGTCTTCGGCCAGGGTCTCGTCTACGTCATCGTTCTCGTGGCCGCCTTTCTGCCCTTCGCCCTGATGGCCGCTTCGCTCAGCGCCCTCCTGGTGATGGGGGCCGTCATCGTGATCCCGGCCAACCGCATGAAGAACATCTTCGTCATGCTGGGACTGCTGGCTTTCGTGGCCGTCTATCTGGCGCTCCGCATGGCACGGCCTGAACAGCTTGTGGACCCGGAAGTCTTTGAAAGCGTCCTGGCCTACGTGGCCGCCCTGCAGACGCCGGCCGCCCCCTGGCTACCCTCCACCTGGGCCTTCAACGCCCTGCAGGCCGCCCTGGAGGGCACTCCCGGGCGCGGGATTGCCGACCTGGCGCTGCTGTGGAGCGGGACACTCACCCTGGTGTTCATCAGCCTGCTGGCCGCCGACGCGCTTTATTTTCGCGGCTACTCCCGAACCCAGGCCGGCATTGTCCGCAGCCGCCGCCCTCGCGCGGCCGCCGGCCGCCAACGCTGGTTGCGTGCCTGGTCCGGCCCGGTGCGGGCGCTGCTGGACAAGGAACTCCGGACGTTCTGGCGCGACCAGACCCAGTGGTCCCAGATCTTCCTGATCCTGGCGCTGGTGGTGATCTACGTCTACAATTTCAAGGTGCTGCCGCTCGAGAAATCCCCCCTGCCCACCGTCTACCTGCAGAATCTGCTGGCCTTTCTCAACATGGGTCTGGCCCTCTTCGTGCTGACGGCGGTCACGGCCCGCTTCGCCTTTCCGGCCGTTTGCACCGAGAGGGAAGCGTTCTGGACCGTCAAGGTGGCCCCGATTTCCATTCGCGCCTTTCTGTGGATCAAGTTCGGCATCTACTACCTGCCGCTGCTGGTCCTGACCGAGACGCTCATCGTCGTCACCAACACCCTGCTGAACGTAACCCCTTTCATGATGGGGCTGTCGGTTCTGACCATCTTCAGCATGGTGCCCGGCATCGTGGCCCTGGGCATCGGGCTAGGCGCCCTGAACCCCAACTTTCGTACCGAAAACCCGGCCCAGGCCGTCACCGGATTCGACGGCCTGCTCTTCATGCTTTTCAGTACCGCCCTCATCGGCACCGTTCTGACCCTTCAGGCCGGCCCCGTCTACCACTACTTCATGGCCCAACTGCGCGGCCGTCCCCTGCCGCCCCACTGGACCCTGTGGGCCACCACCGCCGGCCTGACGGGCCTGGCCCTGTGCATTGCCGCGACCTATATTCCCATACGCATCGGCCAGCGCCGGCTCGAGCAGCGCGGGGTATGAGGATC
>CAYMAR010000175.1:5514-7959 GCA_964388465.1 uncultured Desulfobacteraceae bacterium | reverse complement strand
ATGCTGAGCCGCCTGCTTCGCCTGCCGGCCTTTCCTTTGTGGCGCTGGCGGCACGGAAACGCCTGGCGCCAAGAACACCCCCGCGAACTGGCCCGTCTGCGCCTGCTTCTGACCACCGCCCTGCGCGAAGCGTGGGAGGAGATGCGCCTGAACCCGCTTGCGGTCAGTTTTTTGGGCAGTCTGCCCCCCGAAGAATTGGTCATGTTTCGCCGGCGGATTCTTCCCCTCGTGGTCTGGGTGAGCGGGCAGCGCCGGTTTTACCCCAACTGGGAGGTCGAACGGGTGGTCCGGATGCCGGTGCGGACGTTTCTGAATCCGCACCGCTACATCCGCTACCGCCTGATCATGCCGGCCGCCGCTGGGGCCAAAGGCGGCGAGCGGCTTGATTTCCCCGCCTTTCGGTTCGATTCGGCCGAGGGGACTGAAATCCTGTGGGGGGCCACCTATCGGATGGCCATGCGTTTTCTGAACCAGGTCCTGGGCTATTCGGCCCCGGGGCACGATACGCTCGAGGTCGTGGAGCATAAGTTGCCGCGGCAATACATGACCGGCAGCCGCCTGAGGAACTGATGATGCAATTCGGCGCCATGAATTACCCGATCCGTCCGGTGCTGGACGAAATCGAGACCTTCGGGGCATTGGGATTCGATTATCTCGAACTGGCCATGGATCCCCCCGAGGCCCACCACGGGACGCTGCGGGCGCAGTCCGGTGTCATCCGGGAAAAACTCGCAAACTACCGAATGGGGCTCGTCTGCCACCTGCCCACTTTTCTTTCCACGGCCGATCTGACCGCCAGCATCCGGCGGGCGTCGCGTCGTGAAATCCGCGCCTCCATCGAGGTGGCCGCGCTCCTGGGCGCACGCCGGGCCGTGCTGCATCCAAGCTACATGAACGGCATGGGGCGCAACGTGCCGGCGCTTTACAGCGGTTATGCCCGCGATAGCCTGGATGATGCCGTCGACTGCGCCGCCCAAGCGGGAATCGATCTGTGCCTGGAAAATCTTTTTCCCCCGTTGACCCCTTTCGGTGCGGTGGAGGATTGGGAGCGATGTTTTGCACGTCATCCGCACCTGGGCTTCACACTGGATGTCGGGCATGCCCACATCGGACCGGACGGCATGACAAGGATTCGGGACTATATCCACCGTTTTCGCGCCCGACTGCGACACCTCCACGTCAGCGACAACCGGGGCCGCCGGGACGACCATCTGCCGGTGGGCGATGGCCACATCGATTTCCCGGCGGTTGCCGCGGCCCTTAACCAGATCGCTTACCAGGGGGACTTGACGCTCGAGATATTCTCAGAAAGCCGCGATGATCTGGTGCGCAGCCGCGAGCGCTTGTCGGTGCTGCTCGCATCGGCGGGATGAGGATATCAGCGGTCGACATTCCTGAAGCCGCCCTTTTCGCTATGGGAACTGGACAATTCACGCCTGGCCGAGGGGATGAAATTTCTGGGCGGCTATATGAAGATCTTTTTGGGGGTTCCCGGGTTTACGTATGAAATTCGGCCCTTTTTTCACGTGGATGAGGCCCTGGCCATGATCGGCATGGGGTAGCACTGGGTGCCGGGCCGTTCGGGAACCGGCCGGGTAAGGTTCGCGGCATCGGGTGTTGCCTTAGCCGCCCGAAAACGCCAGGTATCGGCCGGCGCAGTCGGCGTCTGGCGGTCTTCAGGTCGATACCCCCAGTTGGCGCAGTTCGGCGCTGACAATGTCACCCCAGCCGCGGTTGGCGCGCGGGTTGGCCGGACTGGGGTGTGTGATCTGCCCGATGGCGAAGTTGTTGTCGGCTGCCACGGCCGCGACGCGTCCGGCCGCAAAGGCACCGATGCCGATGACAAACTCGGGTTGAAAGTGATCCAGCGTTTTTCTCAAGGCCCTGTCGCAGACGGCCAGCAGCGGTCGCCTTTCGGCCATTGGCAGTTTGTCCGGCGTGCGGTTGCGCCCGGTCGCCTCCATGAACATCAGCGGGCAATAGTTGGCCACGAAAAAATGCCTGAAAAACATCCCGGGGGGCCCGAAGGTTTTCGCGGCCCAGCCCCACAGCCGCCGGCCGCTGACCTCGCTGCGGCGGCAGGCGAATCCGTCCACCGGCCGCCTGGGGTGTTCGGGGGCCGGTTTGCCCACCGGCTCGCAGATGCCCATCCAGTCGCGGACGCCGCTGATTTCCCCGAAAGGCACCCCGGTTTGGGCCATGCCCCAGGGGCCCGGGTTCATGCCCACCAAAATCACCCGTTTGGGACGGCGGCCGAACCTGCGCAGATAGCGATCGTAAGACCGGCGTGCATAGCGCAGCGGATTGTAGACATGCGTTACCGGCGGAGCGAAGCGCAGGCGCTCCGTTTCGCGCGCCAGATCGTCGGTGATTGACTTCAGGCTCACGCAACGTTCTCCCCTTGGCGTGCGCCGCGGATCGCGGCATCGTCAAACAGGTCGATCC
>CAYMAR010000175.1:0-5414 GCA_964388465.1 uncultured Desulfobacteraceae bacterium | reverse complement strand
GACAGCGCCTGTTTTATCCGCGACTTCGCCAGTCCGCTGCGTTGCGCCAGGTCGCTGCACGGATCGCCGCTGAGGTCTGCTTCGACCCCATCGTGCCGGACAACCCGTTTCGGGAGGACGCCCGTCGAGGGCCGTTTCTTATGGGACGATATGGCCGAAGGGCGGTCACAGTGGGGCAGGGGCGGAGTCTGGTCCGGTGTCACGGCAATTGACCGAGAATCTGGGGCAGGAGGTGATCGCGGTTGTCCCAGCCCATATCGAACAGGCGGACATCCCAGCGCTCCTTGACCTCGGCGATGAAGCCGCCGCCGCGGTGGGCCACGCTGGCGACCACCGGTGTTTCCGAGGCGAGGGCCCGCTGCGCCAGGTCTCTGAAAACCGCCGAAAAACACTCCATTTTACCGATTTCATCGATCACAATCAGGTCGATGGCCGGTGCCAGACAGTCCAGGGTTTGGATGAAGCGATCCAGGGAGTCGATATCGACCCCGTACTTGCCCACCCGAAAAGGGCTGCGATTGTCGACGTGCGCCAGCAGGGCCCGCGCCCCGTTCAACCCCACCAGTTCAAACCCCTGCCGTTCGCCGTCGAGACGCATTTCCTCGGTGTAGAATCCGGCAATATGCTGGTCGCTCAGGGCGCTGCAGATGTTGCGGATCAGGGTGGTTTTTCCGATCCCCGGAGGACCGGTGATCAAAAAGTTGGCCGCGACAGTCAATGGCTTCTCCATGATGGTGGTGTGTCAACCGGCGGGGTGATCTCAGGGATGCTGAGTCCATAAGGGGCCCCGCCCGTCGCAGCGGTTGGGTGGACCGCAATGCCCCGCGCAATGTCAGGATGCGTCATGTCATAGCATGGTTGCCGATCGATCGAAAGAGGGGCGGCCATCGCGGTTGGCCCGCGCGGCTTTACGGCATCGGGCAAAGCCGCTATAAAGGCGGTCGCCGAAGAGTTGGCGTGATGACCTGATACGCATCGCCGAAGCGGAGCATGGCCAGTGGTCACACCCACCGACAAGCTGGTGATCATCAAACCCGGGGCCTTGGGGGATACGTTACTGCTGGCACCGGCGCTGCGCGCCCTGCGTGACGGGCGGCCGGGAATCGATATCGCGGTGGTCGGCAGTTTGCCCTCCGTGGCGCTCTTGAAGCACCTCGGCCTGGCCGAGGCCGTCTTCGACATCGAACGCCTGAATCTCTATGCGCCGGCCGGGGCTGAATTCAAAATCTTTAAAGGGGCCCGGGTATTGGCTTGCCTGCCCCTGGATGAATACGTCTGCGAGGCCCTGCGTGACCGGGCCGGTGTTTGCTCGATCGCCCGCTGCCCGGCCAGCGGCCGTGCGGAGGGGCAGCATATGGCCGTTTATCTGCACCAATGCCTCAAGGGCTTTGTCCCTGAGACGGGTGCGCTCTCGCGGGCGGCTTTGATTTGCCCGGACGAGGATTCCATATGCCCAGCCGCTTCCTACGCGGTTCTGGCGCCGGGGGCCGGCAGCGCGGCCAAACGTGCACCATTCGTCCGCTTCGAGGCGGCTGCCCGCGAATGGCACGCTGAAGGCGTATTACCGGTCTTCCTGGCTGGCGAGGTAGAAATCACGCAGGGGCTGGCCGCGCGTTATCCAGGGCGGTTTCCGTGTGTCACCACACCGTCTTTGACGGTGCTGGCCGGGCTGCTGTCGGGCGCTACCGCGGTTTACGCCAACGACAGCGGCCCCGCGCATCTGGCCGGTTTGCTCGGTGCGCCCACGACGGTGTTCTTCGGGCCGACCGATCCTGACGTCTGGCGGCCGTGGGGGCCCCGGGTGGATATCCAGCGATTTGATCCTGAATAAATTTAATAACACTATTAATTACAATAAGATAAAAATTGATACAGCATGTGCGACTTTAACTATTTGACCGCGCGCTACAGCGGTATTATCGATAATCCGCAAGCCTTCTCCCGCGCCCTGGCGCGTCCCCTCGATCGCTTCCTTTGGATCCATCCCCAACGTACCGATCGCACCTCACTTCGCGGCATGCTGGGCCGATCCGGTTTTCACGCCGAGGCGCTTCCCTGGCATCCCCAGGGCTTGCGGGTCAAAGGCCCGGCCGGGGGTTTGGGGCATCACTGGGCTTTCTGCGCCGGCCTCTTTCAGATCCAGGAAGCCGGGTCCATGCTTCCGGTTGTGGTGCTGAACCCGCGGCCCGGCGAACGGGTCCTCGATCTTTGTGCGGCCCCGGGCAACAAGACCGCCCAGATCGCCCTTGCCTTGGAAAACCGGGGAACCGTTGTTTCCAATGACATCGCCGGCGAACGCCAGCGGGCCACGCGAATGATTCTCGACCGGCTGGGCCTCGCCAATGTCACCCTGACCTGCATCGACGGGGTCAATTACCCGCGCACAGCCGGTGTTTTCGATGCCGTCTTGGTGGATGTGCCCTGCACCTGCGAAGGAACCTCCCGCCGCAATCCATTGCAAGATCCCGGTGCTGAACCACCTTATGCCCGCAAGGCCCGGAAGCAGAAGCTTTTACTGCGCCAGGCCATCCGTCGCTGCGCTCAGGGCGGACGGATCGTCTACAGCACCTGTACCTATGCACCCGAGGAAAACGAGGGGGTCGTGGATGCGGTCATGCGCGAATGGCCCGGAGCGGTGAGAATCCTTCCAGCCCGCATCGATGGATTGCGTACGGCTCCCGGTCTGGTGCGCTGGCAGGACCGTGAATTTCATTCCGATCTGCGGCAGACCATGCGCATATGGCCGCATCACAACGACACGGGCGGTTTTTACGTGGCCCTGTTGCAAAAAACCGCTTCAAATTCACCGCATTCGGCCGTGACCCCCCGCCTGAACGAGGATGAGGCTTCCTGGAGCCGCGATGGATGTCGTCCCTACAGCATGGACGAGCCGGTTCTGACTGAAATTCGGCGCCGCTTCGGGCTTTCCACGCGATGCTACGAACCTTATTGCATCCTGCCCAAAAATCGGCGGGAAGTCCGCATGGTGGCGGCCGACCATCGTCCGCCGGCCATCGCCAAGCCCGCCGTCGGACTGCCTTTCCTGCGGGTCGGCAACCGCTATCCCAAACTGACGACGGCTGCCGCCATGGTGCTCGGGGCGGGGGCCACCCGCAATTGCATCGAACTCTCCGTCGACCAACTCCGGGCCTATATGGCCCGGCGGGATTTCCCCGCCACCGACGATCAGATTCAGGGGGTTACCGGCGGATATATCATGGTCCGGTATCGAGGTCTTACCATGGGCTTGGGCTGCCTGCATGCCGCCAGGGGCACCATCGAAAGCCTGTACCCCAAAAACATGTCCGTCGAGGCGGAGCACCTCATCGTTTGAGCACGTGATTTCTTATTGATTCCCATCCCTGATATGTGAATCTTGTTTCCTATTGTGTAATCCTGTTCCGTCAAAATTTGCGCCATATCGCGTTTTTTCCTGTGAAATTGAGCAAATCGGGCGTGCACGCTTTTTGCTTGTTTCACTTATCGAGTCCAGACATGAACCAATTCTGATTGTTCGGCCGGTGCGCGAACGGCCACCGATGGGAACGATGGCACAGATCATCCACTATCCGCAAAAGACCCATGTCCTCATCGTGGAAGACGATTGGGTGATCCGGGAAGTCCTCAAGAAACATTTTCTCGATCAGCCCAACTGCCGGCTCTCATTTTTCAGTGACCTCGGCCAGGCCCTTTATTTTTTACGTCTCGATTGCAACGCTCAACTGATTCTCAGCAACATCAACTTGAGCGCCACCGGGGGCATCAATCTTTCGGCCCCGCATCTGTGGCAAAATCAATGCGAAGTCGTCATTTCACCCGGCTACAACACAGAGGCGGATCGCTTCAAAGCCTTTGATGCCGGTAGCGAACTCTACCGCGTTCACCCGCTGCGGTTTGACGCGCTCTGCCGCATGATGCGCGTCGACGAACAGGTCAACTCCGTAACCCACCAGTCCTGAGGGCATGCCGCCTTCATCGGTCCAATCGTCGATCGAACCCAACCGACCCTGAGGCCATCAGCCGATCGCTTACCGCAGTGGACGCCAACAGGATGACCATTGTCGCCATTTTTTGCGCCGGAGCGGGATTCCGGGCCGCCCTCAAGGCTTATCCGGAACGGTCAACGCTTCAAACATCGAACGGGGTGCCCCGCAGATCGGGCAGCGATAGGGCGGCTTTTCACCGTCGTGAATGTAGCCGCAGACGATACAGCGCCAGCGTTTCACGGGGCCTTTGCCTTTGGTTGGAGTTGGCGGATAAGATCCTCCCAGCGCTTTACATGCCGGGCCTGATCACTTTTTTCGAAACTGAAATAGTGCTGCCCGAATCCCTGGGCGGAGGCGACGAACCGGGCTGAACCCACCACGGCGAAAAGGCTTACCCCTCGTTTGGCCAACCGTTTGAACTGGTTGCGGTCCTTGCCGGCCAGTATAAGCGCGTCGGGCAGCCCCCGGCTGCCGATCAACGGTGCCATGGCCGGACTGCTCATCGGAGCACACAGATAGACCAGCACAAAATCGGCGGCAATCCGCGTCATCACGTTGGTTGCCGACGACCTGCGATCCATGGCCTGCATTTGCCATAGCAGGGCTTCCGCTTCGAAGAGCACCACGGGCGTGGCGGGGGCAATGATGCGCAGCCGTGCTTCGGCATCGCCAGCCGCCGTGCGTGCTGACAAGCTAAAGGTCCCGGTGGCGGGGGCTTCGTATTTGAGGAATCCATAGCCATCCGCACCGGTGAGCACCGTCCCGATTTTTCGATCGTTGATCCAGAAGCTGACCCGTACGCCGCCGAGGGGCAACGGCCCGCGGTGGGTGCGGAGCTTGAGAAAAAAAGGATGCGCCGGCGTGGCCAGTTGATCGTAAAGACGGACCCCGGCGGCCGCATCGGCGACCGCGAGGCCTTCGGCCAGCAGCAGAAGGACAGACAATAGCATCGTGGCCGGCCATCTGGCGGTACGGGGGGCGATCGAAGCCATTCGGGGCAGGTTGGGCATCGAGGCAAGCTCCAATGATATCGGGCGGGGCCGTCGGCTCGATTTGGTTGGTCAGCTGCGGCGGCTCGAGCGGTTTGTGGCTGACGAGCCTTCGCGTTGAATACCGGTACGATTCGCACAGGCCCTTGCGGTTTGTCCAATGATCAATAGCATTGTAACTAGCTTAAATGTGGTTTGGATGCAAGCTGAAGTGCATAGCCCGCTGAGGCGATTCCCGGACGCGGGCCGACCATCATCGCCCAAGCGCAGGTCCGATGGCATGCATATCAAAGTGGAATGTTACGCCGGCTATCGCGGCGAAGAGACCCCGCGCCGCTTCTGCATCGGAGGCCATGATCAGAATGTAGCCGAAATCATTGATCGTTGGCTCGCCCCCGACCACCGGTATTTCAAATTCAAGACGGACGACCACAGCATT
>CAYMAR010000174.1:0-7970 GCA_964388465.1 uncultured Desulfobacteraceae bacterium | reverse complement strand
GCGATCAGCGGTTCCGGCGCCGGGGCGGCCGGCCGCCATGGCGACTGGCCTTTGGCGGCGGGGCCCGTTTTCGATCGTCGCCTCAAGCCGCCGCCGCTAAGGAGTGATCCCCAAGAAGACGATTTCCGCGATGAGGTCAACAAGCTGTTGGCATTTTTGGGTGGCATCGATCCCCACAATCCCGGTGTGCGCCGACGGCGAAGGGGTGACGGTGACGCCGCTTCGCCGTTGGCGCCGGTATACGGGGCGATCGAACTGATGAAACGGGATATGGACCATCTGGTGGAGGAACAGCACCGGATGCTGCAGGCATTGGGTCGACGGCGGGACGAGCTGCGGCAGAAGTCCGGCGATCTCGAGCACCAGAACCGCGAACTGCGCCGCCTTCTGAAGCAACAAGCCGCCGACAGCCGTGCCCTCGAAACGGGCATCGTGGGCAATGTGCACGGCATTCTCAAGCCGCTGATCGAGGTCATGTGTCAGGGGGCCTCAAGTTCCGAGGAGATCGCCTGGCTCGCGCGCCTGAGCGAGCAGATCGACGATTGGCTTGATGTTTTCGCACCGCAGTCGCATTCGCTGGGCTTCCATCTGACCCCCCGGGAACTGCGCGTGGCACGCCTCATTCGCGCCGGCTACAGTTCGCAGCAGATTGCGGCCCGCTTGCAGATAGCCACCCGTACGGTCACGACCCACCGGACGCGGATCCGGGAAAAACTCGGTATTATAGGGCAGCGACGCAATTTGAGGACCTGTCTGCTGGCCATTCCCGATGATCGATTTGATGCGCAGACGCCAACCTGATCCTCCCCGTGCCGAGGCCTGCAGGCCGCGACCGGACAGCTATCGCATGACTTGAAAGGTTCGTTGGGATGAAAAAAATAGCGATCGTCACCATTGGCGGTGGCAGCGGGCAGTTCGTTTTGTTATCGGGGCTGCGCCCGTCGCCCCGGTTCCGGATCACCTCGGTGGTCTCGATGGTGGACAGTGGCGGAAGTACCGGCAGACTGCGGGGCGAATTCGGCATCCTGCCGCCCGGCGACTTGCTCAAATGCGTTCTGGCCTTGTCCCCGCACCAGAAACTGGCCCGTACGATCCTGCTCAAACGTTTCACCAAGGACCGGCGCCTGCGGGGTCACAACGCCGGCAACATGCTGATCACCATGCTCTCGCGTTACACGGGCAGTTTTACTTCCGGCGTCCAGGCCCTCGGGGAGATTCTTGACGTCAAGGGGCGTATTTTTCCCGTGACCACGGACAAGGCCACCCTGGTGGCCGAACTCACGGACGGCCGCCGCATTTACGGCGAGCAGGCTATCGACGTGCCGGAAAGCGGGCCGCGCGCCAAGATCCGTTCGGTTTTTCTGGTGCCCCATCACGCCAATCAGGTGAACGTCTTTCCGCCGGTATTGACCGCCATTGCCAAAGCGCGGCTGATTGTTTTGGGGCCGGGCGATCTGTTTACCAGCATTCTGCCCAATCTGATCGTGCCCGGCGTTACCGAAGCGCTGAAGGCGGCACAGGCGCCGATCTATTATGTGCTCAACCTGATGACCAAATACGCCGAGACCCATCGCTTCAAAGCCCGGGACTTCGTGATCGAACTGGAAAAGGTCATGGGGCGCCGGCTGGATGGCGTCGTCTACAACACGGCTGTTCCCGACCGTGATTTTAAGAAGGCCTATGCCCAGCAGAAAGCCGATCTGGTGCGTGTCGATCAGACCGACGGCTGGTGGCAGGACCGGCATCTCATGGCCGCGGACTTGCTGGATACCACCGGTGGGGTGCTGCGCCACGACGCCCGCAAACTGGCCGCCGTGATCGAGGCGATCGCCTCTGACCTGGCATCTTGAGATCTGATGATGAAGGCGGGAAGACGATCTTCGGCACCAAGTAATCCAGGCTGAAGAACATGACGTGACGTTCTACGCCCTGGTCGTGACGGAACAATGTCATAATCGCTGGTCTCGGTTTGACCCCTCTTTTTTTTCCGCATAAAAAAACGGATCGATAACCAAGACAAAGGCTAACAAGTAAAACAGACAAATCCACCGTTTATAGTCCTGCGTAACTGGCGGTGATTCGCATTCGATAACAGTGAACGCAGCCTGGCAATAACTGGCAATGGCTTCATGACGAGCTTCAACTTGCCATTTTGTATTTGTTTCGATACGTATGAATTTGTCTTGTTGGGCTACAACACATTTTGAATGAATTCGTTGTAGTTAATATCTGGAAGCATGGTATATGGTGGATAAAAATAACCATGCCTCGAATACAAGCCGTAAACGAAGGTAAACGGCTTTGTATAAATACCGGATGGCGGTTCCTTTTTCAATTTGATGGGATAAGAATTTTCAGTGTTTAGTTGAAGCTTTTCAATTGATACAGGCTGGTCATTTGTATCCGTCGCGACCCACGGTGCGTTCGAGTCAATGACTAACCATCCTTTTTTAGACAAAACCTCTGTCACCGCATGGGACGAAACACCAGGAGTAAATAATGATTTTATGGCTGAATTTGTTCTTTCTTTCGAATATAGAGAGACGTGTCTAGTCTTAAATCCAGAATACCGCAGTATTTTTTCAATAACCCTACTTCTATCATAACACTTGCCGGTTTTTGCCTCATATAATTCCCTTGGCTCTCTTTTTTGTCCAAATGGCAAACCATCATTCATGGGCGCAATTTTCAAAACCGAACGTTGAACCGAGACAATGAAATCCAACTCATCTTTAAAAGTTGGGTTTATTGGCAAAGGTACGACATCACTTAAGTACATAGGGATATACAATCTGTCTTCCTCGGTCAGTGAGTTATCCACAGCATGAAAATACAAAGCAACTATTGAGCTGATAATAAGAAGAAGTGTTGATGTGAGGAATAGCTGTTTTTTATTCATTTTCATTTGGTTGGCACCTTATTCCGCCAAACGTTCGAGACGCGCAGCGGGCTATTCTACAGACGAGGGTCATCAAACCCCAAGATTAAGATGAAGACTATTTGAATTATCCGATCCTTGGGGTTCCTCATCGCCTTCATCTCAATCCGTATCCAAGATTGGCGTAAAACCATAGCGGCGATAAATACCTTGGGCTTCGGCCGATTGAAGGAATTCAAGGAAGCGCTGGCCGTTTTGCGGGTTGTGCCCATGTCTCAGCGGACAGGCATAGTATTTGACCCGGTCGCGCTGGTCGCGTTCGGGACCGAACGCGATGCTGTCCAGCGGAAGACCGTTGCGGCGGGCGTGTTCGATCTCCGTGGCCCAGACCGGGCCGGCGTCGGCTTGGCCGCTCAGAATGCGCTCCGGAGTTTCGCGGTGGTGGACCGTGGTTAAAAGGGTTTCGCCCCGGTTGCGTTTATCCGTCATTATGGTTCGGACCAGTTCCTCACCGCCCGCCCGGCGGTACATGGCCAGGATGTGGTCGGCGATGTCCTCGTGCGCCAGGCTGGGCTGGGAAACCCGCAGCCCCGCGCGGGCGAGGTCGCTCACCTGCTCGATGCTTTCCGGATTGCCGGCCGGCACCATGAGGGCAATCCGATTCCGGAGATAGACGCAACAATCCTTCGTATCCGCCAGGTTTGCTGCCGCTAAGGTTTCAACCCCCTGAAACGACACCGAGGTGTAGACGTCGGCGTTTATATCGATCAGGCGCCCACGAAACATGGCCCCGCCGGCCAGGATCTGGCGCAGTTCCATCTTAGGCGGCAGGGTCTCGTAGTAGATCGGGCCGATATCGGGGCAGCGCTCGCGGAAGGCGGCGATGAGCGCCTCCATGGCCATGAACTGATTGCCGGCCATGAAGATCACCAGTTCGGCCCGGTCGATATCTTCCAAACCGTGGAGGTCGTCTTCACGTTCGTCGGGGATAACCGGATAGGTGATGGCGCTGTTCATGATGAAGCCCCTGTTTGCGGGTGAATCGGGGGAAGGATCGACACCTTCAGGTGCTGCAATGGTCCCTGTCAGCTCGGAGGCCGGCAGGTGCGCCGGCGACTACCGCGTCTGCGGGGATCAAGACCACCTGCCGATGGCATACTGAATCGCCAGGGCGATGGCAATCACAAAAAGGGTGGCACGCAGCCACCGGCGGTAAGTGTCGGTGTCGACCCGGCCGCGCAGGCGGGTACCGGCCCACAGTCCGGTGAGCGCCAGCAGCGCCGCCGGGAGGGTTGGCAGGATGATCTCGGCGCTGAAAAGACCGGCGGCCCCAAACGTCAAGGCCTGTGCTAGCTTACCGGTGAGAAAGCAGAAGTTGAAGACCGGGACCGTTACCCGTGGGGCGAGCCCCAATTCGAGGGCGTAGACGATCAGGGCCGGTACGGCGGCGTTGACCGTGCCTGCCAGCAGGCCGGCGGCCAGTCCGAAAGCGACCATGGCCGCCCGGGGGTGGCGGCCCACCCACGGCATCTGCAGACCCCTTTGCTGAACCGTGAGGTAGAACAACAGGACGACGGCCAACAGCAGCTTGTAGGGCGCCGGGTCGGTGAGAATGAGCAGTCGGGTGCCGGCCATGCTGCCGCCCGCGACACAGACCGCCAGTGGCCAGAACCGCCCGATGGACAGCTTGGCGCGGCCGCCTTGGGCGATGCTGGCGATGTTGATGCCCATGGTGGGAATGAGAAGGATCAGCATGGCCGTGCGCACGTCCACCAGCATGGCCATCAGCGGTGTCGCCAGCAGAGGAAATCCGAAACCCAGCAGGCCGTGCACACCGCCGCCGACCAGCAGGATGGCTCCCAGGATGATGAGTTCCAAGATGGAAAGGCTTTCGGTACCGGGCATGGCGCGGTCAACCCACTACGAGGCCGGCGGCCAGCAAGAGACTGAAGACAAGGGCCAGCATGGCCGTTCGGCCGAGGCCTTCATTGAGGTTGCGGCCGCGGGTCGCGTAGATCAAGCGGATACCGCGTAAGGCCAGGGGCAGACTGAGCCACGGCAGCAGGATCCAGACGGGGTGATCGCCCGCGGACACGGCGGCCAGCGGCACCAGATAGGCGAGGGCGACCAGCAGCGCGTATTCACCGCGGGATCCGGCGGGCCCGATCATCACCGCCAGGGTCCGTTTGCCGGCCGCGCGGTCCGTTGCGATGTCCCGCAGGTTGTTGACCACCAGGACGGCCGTAATCAAAAAGCCCGGGGGTAGGGACATGATCAAGGCCGTTGCGCTGAAGGACAAGGCCTGGACGTAGTACGTTCCGAGCACGGCCACCGGGCCGAAGAAAACAAAGACGCACAAATCCCCCAGTCCATGCGATGCCAGCGGGTAGGGCCCCCCGCTGTAGCCCAGCACACCGGCCAGCGAGGCTATGCCGATCAGCGCGATGGGCCAACCGCCGACGCGCACCAAATACAGTCCGATCAGACCGGCGGCGGCCAAGGTCGCCAGCATGGCCCCGCGCACCGCGGCCGGCGCGATCAGGCCGGATTGGGTGACGCGGACGGGCCCCAATCGATCGGCCGTATCCACCCCCTTTCTATAATCGAAGTAGTCATTGGCCAGATTGACGGCGATCTGCAGCAGCAGGGCGCCGGCCAGCGCCCCCAGGGCCGGCAGCGCCCGAAAGGCATTGTCGGCGGCGGCCAGCGCGCTGCCGACCGCCACCGGCGCCAGCGCCGCCGGCAGGGTGCGCGGGCGAATGGCCAGCAGCCAGCTGTTACATGCGCGCTTGTTTGCCAGCACGTTCGAAGTCCCCGCTGCCGGCTCCCGGTACGGTGCCGTAGATGATGGTGACGGTGTTGAACATACGCCGTTGATAAACAACATCGACCAGACCGGCGGCGCGCATCAAACGGGCCAGTTCGGCCGGCGTTTTAAAGGCCCGGGTGGACTGCGGCAGGTAGCGATAGGCGTACGCATCGCCGCTGACAAGACCTCCCAGCCAGGGAATGATCCGGTGCATGTGAAAGTTGACGAGTGGCCGCATCATATGCCCTTGCGGCGGGGCCGTATCGAGGCAGACGATGCGGGCGCCGGGTTTGGCCACCCGGACCTGTTCGGTCAGCGCGCGATCGATGGCGGCCACGTTGCGTAGAAGATAACCCGAAGTGACGGCATCGAAGGTGTCCGCTGCAAATGGCAGTGCCAGGGCGTCGGCGCAGCACCATGCCAGCCCTCGCTCGGGGGGGGCGGCGCGTCCCTGCCGGAGCATCTCCAACGTGAAATCCGCCGCGGTGATTCGCAGGGTCGGATCCTTGCCGGCCGTTTTGGCAATACCCCCGGTGCCGCAGCCGATGTCCAGGAGGCGACCGCCGGGCGCCACAGCGGCGCGGCGAACGACCTCGCGCTGCCACACCCGGTCCTGGCCAAATGTCATAAGGCGGTTCATCAGATCGTAGCGCGCCGCGATCCGGGCGAACATCGCACGGACGACTTCGGCCTTTTCTTGACGGTTCGGCAACGTCACCGGGTACGCTCTCCCGCAAGATGGCGGTGGCGGTTGATTTTGCGCTCCAGGCCGTAGACGGCGAAATAGAGCAGCAGTCCCAGGACGCTCATGCCGAGGATACCGGCGTACATCTGGGGATAGAGCAGCACCTGGTAGGTTTCGACGACGATATAGTAGCCCAGGCCCCAGGTCGTCAACGACTGCTCGGCGATGAAGAGCACGGCCACCGCCGTGCCAATGGAAACCCGCAGGGCCGTCAGCACGGCCGGCAGCGAGGCCGGCAGGTAGACATACCGGAAGAGGGCGCGCCGGCCGGCGCCCAGCGAGCGCACGGACATGAGCAGATCGGGGTGCAGGCCGGCCGCCTCGTCACGCACCACCACCATGATCTGGAAGAAGATGATCAGGGCGATCAAAAAGATCTTGCTCAGGTCGGTGATCCCCATCAAAACGTAGATCACCGGTAGCAGCACGATCTTGGGAATCGGGTAGAGGATCGCGATCAACGGGGCGAAAAGCCGATTCAGGGTCGGCAATTGTCCCAGGGCCAGCCCGGAGGGAACCGCCGTGACGACGGCCAGGAGGATCGCCGCCAGCACGCGGCCGGCGCTGGCCAGGAAATGCAGGCCCAGCTCCCCGGCGATCGACCGGGCGAACAGGGGCAGCACCACGACGGGCGCAGGCAGGATCGGACGGTCGACCAGCCAGGCGGCCATCTGCCAGAGCAGAAGAAACATGCCCACGCCGACCAGAAACGACGTCAGCGAGCGCGACGGCTTCATGTCAGATCCTCCAGCAGGGATCTTATGTCGGTACATTGGCGACTGAAGGCCTCGTCCTCGAGGGCGTCTGTGGCGGCGCTGCAGGGGTTGGCCACCAGACGGGGGACGCGATTGGTTTCGCGGGCCAGCACCAGGATGCGGTCGCCCATGCGCACGGCCTCTTCGATGCGGTGGGTGACGATCACCGTGGTGAGATCGGATTCGCGTTTGAGCATCAGGACGAGTGCCTGCAGCCGGTCGCTGGTGGGGGCATCCAGCGCGGAGAACGGCTCATCCATGAGCAGCACATCGGGGTCGAGGGTCATGGTGCGGGCGATGGCCGTGCGCTGTCGTTGTCCTCTTGAGAGCTGGCCCGGGTAATGATCCTGCAGCGCGCCGAGCCCCAGTCGCTGAAGCCAGTAGTCGACTTTCTGCCGGCCCAGGCCGGTATCGACCTCGAAGTCCCGGGGCGCATGCTTGCCGTCGGGGCCGTAGAAGCGGCGGATTTTAAGACCGAGCGCGGCATTGTCCGCCACCGTGGACCAGGGCAGGAGACCGTGGTCCTGGAGAATGAGCCCGGTCTCGGGACGCGGCCGCGACAGGGGGCGGCCGTCGATGTGGATAGCGCCCCGTTCGGCCCGGAAGAGGCCGGCCAGCAGGTAGAGCAGGCTGGTTTTGCCGCAGCCCGAGGGCCCGATAACGGCCAGGGTCTCACCGCGCGCCATTTGCAGGCTGAAGTCTTCGAAGAGGGGGGGGCGTCCGCGGTAGGCAAACGTGATGGCGCGGAGTTCAATCATCGCATGGGCCCAGCCGGCGTCAGGG
>CAYMAR010000173.1:0-8019 GCA_964388465.1 uncultured Desulfobacteraceae bacterium | reverse complement strand
AACTTGCGGCACATGGATTAGGAATCCATTGCTCTATCCACTGAGCTACGGGGGCATCAGGGAGGGTGGCTGGTCGCGATCGGGCAGGGGATGTCCGTGCGGATCGCGTGTAGTGCGCATAGCAGAAGCATTGCCAAAGTTCAAGATTGAAGCAAAGGAAAGGCTCGGGCCGGGGGAGAACCCGGCTGTTTTTTAGCGCATGTTTCAATTTGCGGCGCAATATGGTATCTAACCCATCGAATGTCATTGAAATCGTTCCGGTCCGCGCCTGCAGCCGAAAAACGTCCCGTGAGCGGCCGAAAGCATTCTCAGCCTATGTTCTCGTTTAGCTGACATGCGTGCGGGCAGTGTATCGCTACCTAAAGACGCCCTTTTTTAACTGAGTGGAGGACAACCATGCGTACCCCTGACAGGCCGACCAAAGGCATCATCCTCGCGGCAGCCCTGGCGCTTTTCCTGATTACCGGCTTGGCCGGGTGTGAAACGATGGGCGCCTCCAAGAGCGAATCCCCGGACCAGGGCGCCGCCCAGCCGACCAACCTCTATCGGGACTTCAAGGACATCCTGCTGCCCGGCGAGCTGAAAGTGGATGACAAACGCACCTACATCGTTCAGGGACCGGGCCTCACCACCGGGATTCTGACCCTCAAGGGTTATGTCGAGCGCGATTCCCTGATCGATTTTTTCAAGAGCGCCATGGTGCGGGACAACTGGACCGAGCTGGCCTCTTTCAAATCACCGTCCAAGGCCACGAGCTCCATTCTCGTCTTTCAGAAAGCCGACCGCACGGCGATCATCAACATTCACGAGGAAGCGTTCAGCACCTACGTGGAAATTGCGGTGGCGCCGATGGCCCCCGGGACCAGCAGCGGGCTGATGAACAACTGAATTTCGTTTCTCACGGCGTTCAGCGCATCGACGGGGAAGACGGCGTATGCACGCGCCCCTCAAAGACAAGACCATCGCTCTGGGCGTCACCGGCGGTATCGCGGCCTACAAGAGTGTCGAGCTCTTAAGGCTGTTGACCAAGGCCGGGGCCCGGGTGCGGGTGATCATGACGGCCAACGCCCAATGGTTCGTGGGACCCGGCACCTTCCAGGCCCTCTCGGGGCTGCCGGTTTGCACGTCGGTCTTCGAGGAGGGCGACGCCTCCATCCGCCACATCGACTGGGCCGGGGAAACGGAGCTGGCCGTGGTTGCGCCGGCCACGGCCAACACCATCGGCAAGCTGGCCAACGGCATCGCCGATGATGCGCTGAGCACCTTCATGCTGGCGGTGACGGCGCCGGTGGTGATCTGCCCGGCCATGAACACCCACATGTACGAGCACCCGGCCGTGCAGCGCAACCTGGACATCCTGCAGGGCTTCGGACACCACATCGTTGAACCCGACGCCGGCAGCCTGGCCTGCGGCACGGTGGGTCCGGGCCGCCTGGCCCCGCCCGATACCATTGTGGAAGCAATGGCCGCCGTGCTGACGCCCAAGGATCTGGCGGGGCGAACGGTGCTCCTGACCGCCGGCCCGACACGGGAGGCCTTCGATCCGGTGCGGTTCGTGAGCAACCCCTCATCGGGCAAGATGGGCTTTGCCCTGGCCAAAGCCGCCGCAAGGCGTGGGGCGCGGGTGATGCTCGTGGCGGGACCGGTGAGCCTGAGCGACCCGCTGCATGTCGAGGTCCACCGGGTCGAATCGGCGGCCGAAATGGCCGATTGCGTCCAGGCGCTCCTGCCCGCGGCCGACATCGTCATCAAGACCGCGGCCGTGGCCGATTATCGCCCCGTGCACACGGCCGAGCACAAGATCAAGAAGTCGGAGGGCCGCCTGTCGGTCGCATTCGAGCGCACCACCGACATTCTCCAATCCATCGGGCGGCAGAAGGCGCATCGCGTCCTGGTGGGCTTTGCGGCCGAGACCCGGCAGCTCCGGGACAACGCCCGCCAGAAGCTCGAGGCCAAGAACCTGGACATGATCGTCGCCAACCGGATCGGCGAGGCCGGGTCCGGGTTCGAGGTGGACACCAACAAGGCCATCCTCATCTACCGTGACGGACGCGAGGAGGCTCTCCCGGTCATGAGCAAGGATGCACTCGGCCATGAACTGTTCAACCGCATCACCGCTCTGCTGCCCCCGGATTAGCCCGGCTGTGGGCGCCCCGTCTTGAAATCAACCGCAACGATTACGATATTAGATCATTATAAAATTTTTATTCGGGCGTCTTTCTGATCCGTGATGTTTCAAACGTGTATCGACGGAAAGCGAGACGGACGCAAACCCGGAGGACTGAAATCAGATGGGGATGACCGCAACCACCGTCGCGTTACTGGACGAGGTTCTGCGCAGCCTTCAAATGCATCGCGACGAAGGGATCAGCGGTTTCGACTGCGGCGATGGAGCCGCGGGCCTGATGGACCGCTGGCACGAACCGCTGCAGCAGGGTTCGGACACGCTGGAGGCCATTCGTAACGATTTGGGTGACTGCCGTCGGTGCGCGCTCTGCAGCCGTCGGCGCCACATCGTGTTCGGGGTTGGAAACCCCGAAGCCCAGCTGGTTTTCGTGGGCGAAGGGCCCGGTCGCGACGAGGACCGGCAGGGTGAGCCCTTCGTCGGGGCCGCCGGCGAACTGCTGAATCGCATCATCCAGGCCATGAAACTGACGCGCGAGCAGGTCTATATCGCCAACATCGTCAAGTGCCGACCGCCCGGAAACCGCAATCCCGAAGCCAGCGAAATCACAACCTGTCTGCCTTTTCTGGAGCGGCAGCTCAAGACCCTCAATCCGCGCTTCATCGTCGCGCTGGGCAAGGTGGCGGCTCAGACCCTGCTCGGTTGCCAAGAGCCCATCACGCGGCTGCGGGGCAAATTTTACGACTACCACGGCATCCAGCTTCTGCCCACCTACCATCCGGCCTACCTGCTGCGCAATCCGGCGGCCAAGCGCGATGTCTGGGCAGATATGCAGATGCTCATGAAAGTATACGACTATGAGGCTTAAAATATGCTTGAGCCTGGCAGCGGCCATTATGCTGCTGGCGGCTGGTACGGCCCTGGGAGCGACCGGTGAGATCCTGCTCGTCAAGGTGGCCGATGCCATCGGCCCGGGCGTGGCCGAATTCATCAAAGATAGCATCGCGACGGCGGAAGACGATGAGGCCGCCTGCGTCATTATCCAACTCGATACGCCCGGTGGGCTGGCATCGGCCATGCGCGATATCGAGATGGCGATCCTGGCCTCGCGCGTGCCGGTGGTGGTGTATGTCAGCCCGTCCGGCGCCCGGGCCGCTTCGGCCGGTGTCATGATCACCCTGGCGGCCGACATCGCGGCCATGGCCCCGGGCACCAATATCGGGGCGGCCCACCCGGTGGGGGCCGGCGGGCGCGAGATCGAAGAGAAAATGTCCGAAAAGGTGGTCAACGACATGGTGGCCCACGCCCGCAGTGTGGCCGCGAGCAAGGGCCGCAACGCCGACTGGGTCGAAAAAGCCATCCGCGAGAGCGTGGCCATCACCGAAACCGAGGCGCTGGAGCAGAACGTCATCGACCTGGTGGCCAAGGACCTCGACGACTTGATTGCGCAGATCGATGGACGGGAGGTGGCCGGAAAAGGCACGCTGGATCTCGAGGGCGCTCCCCGGCGGAGCGTCGAGGAAAGCCTGCGCACCAAGGTGCTCAAGGCCATCAGCGACCCCAACGTGGCCTTCCTGCTCTTTCTGCTTGGCGCGGCCGGTTTGTATTTCGAATTCTCCAATCCGGGCGCGCTGTTTCCGGGCATCATCGGCGGCATCTGTCTGGTGCTGGCGATTTTCGCCTTCCAGGTGTTGCCCGTGAACACCGTGGGCATTCTCCTGATGGTCCTGGCGATTGTCTTTTTCCTCCTGGAGATCAAGGTGACCAGCTACGGGATGCTCAGCTTGGCCGGGGTCGTGAGCCTGTTTCTGGGGGCCCTCATGCTTTACGAAGGCGACGACCCCGCCGTACGCATCTCCTGGAGCGTGCTGATCCCCACGGTGGGATTGGTTTCGGCCTTCTTCGTCGTCGTTGCCGGGCTGGCCTTCCGCTCCCAGGTCAGCACCACCCAGACCGGCGAGCGGGGGCTGGTGGGCAAGATCGGAGTGGTCAAACAAGCCCTCGATCCCGAGGGCAAGGTGTTCGTGCACGGCGAATTGTGGAAGGCGGTGGCCGGGCAACCCATCGAAAACGGCTGCAAGGTCCGGGTCACGCATGTGGAGGGGCTGACCCTCACGGTGGAGCCGACCGATTCGACCTGAATCCCGGAGCCGCCAGTCACCGATTTTAATTCCATGGTAATGGAGGTCCTATGTTTTACCAGACAATTGTCATCGTGGTTCTCGTGGTTCTGTTTCTGGCCTCGGCCATCAAGATCCTCAACGAATACGAGCGCGGCGTCATTTTTCGCCTGGGCCGCGTCATCAAGGCCAAAGGGCCGGGCCTGATCATCCTGATCCCGTTGATCGACAAAATGGTCAAGGTGAGCCTGCGGCTGGTGGCCATGGACGTGGACCCTCAGGACATCATCACGCGCGACAACGTGTCGGTGAAGGTCAACGCCGTCATCTATTTTCGCGTCATCGACCCCACCAAGGCCATTATCGAGGTGGAGGACTACAGCTACGCCATGTCGCAGCTGGCCCAGACGACCCTGCGCAGCATTTGCGGGCAGGCCGAACTGGACGACCTGCTCTCCGGTAGGGAAAAGCTCAACGCCCAGCTTCAGGAAATCCTCGACACCCACACCGATCCCTGGGGCATCAAGGTGGCCACGGTGGAATTGAAGCACATCGACCTGCCCCAGGAAATGCAGCGGGCCATGGCCCGTCAGGCCGAAGCCGAGCGCGATCGCCGGGCCAAGATCATCAACGCCGAAGGTGAGCGCCAGGCTGCGGACCGCTTGGCCGAAGCCGCCGTCATCATCGATCAGAATCCCGTGGCCCTGCAGCTGCGCTACTTGCAGACGGTCAATGAAATGGCCACGGAGAGCAACACCACCACCATCTTCCCGATCCCCATCGATCTTTTCCGCCCGCTGATGAAAAAGGAGGCGAAGACCGACGAAACCTGATGCCTGCCCCCTCATCGCGAAGCGGCGCCGGCCACATATGGTATTGACACGAAGGCGAGGGGTGTTTTATCTAAACCGCTTTATGTCAGCGTCTTTGCCGTCGATTGACGCCAAGCGGACGGCGCAGCCCGATTCCGACGACCGAGCGGAGGCCCGGAAGCCTCCGCTTACGTTTGCAGACCGCAGCCAAAGGGAGAGCAATCCATGGGTGGAAAAAAAAAGGAAGCCAAGGAAAAACCCCTCGAAAAAATGACGGCGACCGAACTGCGTGAACTCGCCAAAGAAATTCCCGATATCGTCGGCGCCCACGGGATGAACAAGGCCGAGCTGGTGGCGGCCGTCAAGAAGGCCCGCGGCATCGAAGATGCGCCCCGCAAGAAAAGTCGGGGCTCGGTACGCGAGATCAAGGCCAAGATCCAGCAGCTCAAGAAAGATCGGGCGGCCGCCTTGGAGGCCAAGGACGAGCGTTTGGCCATGATCTACAAGCGCAAGATTTCGCGTCTTAAAAAGCAAACCCGCCGCGCGGCCTGAAGGCGGCTGGACCGTGGAGGAGCGCACGCGCTCGAACGCACCGCCGCAGACAGGGACGATTGTCCCCGTCCGCATCGCCCCGGGCGAACTGGCTTTCGATATCGACGGCGTGGTCGCCAACACCATGCGCCTGTTCCTCGATATCGTGCGCGAGCGCTACGGCGTCAACCACATCCGGATCGAAGACATTACCTGTTACAATCTGGAGGATTGTTTGGACATCGATCCGGAGACGATCACCGGTGCCATCCGGATGCTTCTCCAGGGAGACTACCCGCATGTGCTGCACCCCATGGCGGGCTGCCGTCGGGTACTGGAACAAATGGCGCGCGCGGTGCCGCGACTCTTGTTCGTGACGGCGCGCCCCAACCGGGAAGTCATCACATCCTGGCTGCACGATCTGCTGCGCATCCCGGAGAAGGCGATCGAAGTGGTGGCCACCGGCAGCTTCGAGGCCAAAATCGACGTGCTCCGCGAGGCCCGGATAGCCCACTTCGTCGAAGACCGGCTGGAAACCTGTTTTCTGCTGGCCGATGCAGGCATCGCACCGATTGTTTACCGACAACCCTGGAACCGCCAGCCCCACCCGTTCATCGAGGTGGGTGGCTGGGACGATATCGAGGCGCTGCTTCGCTTCTACCCGGGTTTCTAAGGGGCTTCCCGCATGCGGGGGCCAAAAGGACGTTGATTTGAAACCCCGCCAAACCGGGCATCCGACGATCGACCGCTTTATCACGTCGCTCGCCGCCGAAAAGGGTTATGCCGATCACACCTGCCGGGCGTATCGGGCGGATCTGGAGGCGTTCATCCGCTTCGTCGCACCGGGGGATACCGCCGGCGACAAGGACGGGCGGCGGTCCCCCGGGCCATTCGACCCGCGACAGGTGGACAGTCTGACCATTCGCGGCTATCTGGCGGATCTCTACCGCCGGAACAGCAAGGCCACGATCGCCCGCAAGCTGTCGGCCCTGCGCGTCTATTTCCGTTTTTTGCAGCGCCTGGGGCTGAGAAGCGACAACCCGGCCGAATCCGTCCTGACGCCCAAACAAGAGAAGAAGATTCCCCATTATCTCACGGTGGACGATGTCTTTCGCCTGTTGGACCAGGTGCAGGAGGACTCGCTGCTCGGTCTGCGCAACCGGGCGATTTTCGAAACACTTTACACGGCCGGCACCCGGGTGTCGGAACTGGCCGGGCTGAACACCCGGGATGTTGATCTGAACGCGAGCATCATCCGTGTCCGCGGCAAGGGCAACAAGGAGCGCCTGCTGCCGATCGGGGCCAAGGCCGTGCAGGCCATCCGCGCCTACCGCGAACGGCTCCAGCGTGAGACCGGCATCGCCCCGGATGCGGACGGCGCGCTTTTTCGCAACAACCGCCAGGGCCGGCTGACACCGCGCTCGATCGCGCGGATCTTAAACCATCTCGTGCGTGAGTGCGGCCTCCTGGTGCCCGTATCGCCGCACACCCTGCGCCATACATTCGCCACCCATCTGCTGGATGCCGGTGCCGACCTGCGCACGGTGCAGGAGTTGCTGGGGCACGAGAGTCTGTCCACGACCCAGAAATATACCCATGTCAGCATCGATCGGTTGATGGAAACTTACGACAAGGCCCACCCTCGCCGATGAAGGCCACGGGGCCGGGAGCACACGCCATGCGGATGCACGGAACAACCATACTGGCCGTAAGGTGGCAGGGCCAGCTCGCCGTGGCCGGCGACGGCCAGGTGAGCATGAACAATACGGTGATCAAACACAAGGCCCGCAAGGTCCGCCGGATCTACAACGAGCAGATCATCGTGGGGTTCGCCGGCGCCACGGCCGACGCCCTGACCCTCTCGGAGAAGCTGGAGGCCAAGCTGGAGCGCTACAACGGCAACCTGACCCGCAGTGCGGTCGAACTGGCGCGGGAATGGCGGGCCGACAAGTACCTGCGCCGTCTGGAGGCCCTGATGATCGCCGCCGACGGGACCAACACCTTTCTGCTCTCGGGCAACGGAGACGTGATCGAGCCGGACGAGGGCGTCGTGGCCATCGGGTCGGGCGGCATCGCCGCCCAGGCCGCGGCGCAGGCCCTGGTTAAGCATGCCGAACTGGGTGCCCGGGCCATCGTCGAAGCGGCCATGGCGATTGCCGGCTCGCTGTGTGTCTTCACCAACGACCAACTGACCATCGAAGAGATTTAAACGCGGGGATTCGGGGCGTTCCACCGAACGCCCGAGGACAAGGCCAATGCAAGATCTCAAACCCGTCGATATCGTCAAGGCTCTCGATCGCTTCATCATCGGGCAGCACAAGGCCAAGCGCTCGGTGGCCATCGCGCTGCGCAACCGTTGGCGGCGCCGGCAGGTGACCGATGACCTGCGGGACGAAATCACACCCAAGAACGTCATCCTGATCGGGCCCAC
>CAYMAR010000172.1:5514-8029 GCA_964388465.1 uncultured Desulfobacteraceae bacterium | reverse complement strand
TGCGGGTCTCCTTTTTGGGTTGGAAGTCTCGGTAAAACCGTGCGCGCCGCGGAATCACACCAGACGGGCGGCGATTGACGAGCGGGTTGACAGCGAACACGCCGAGTGCCGTGAACGCACTGATATCTTGCAGAAAACCATCGCCATGTCAATGGTTCCGCCGGGGTGCGCCAGGCGTTTTGGCCGCCAAGCGCCCCGTGGCGCTGTCCTCCGGCCCTGGGGCGAGCGGCCGGGCGGCCAAGCCGTGCCAGGGGGAAAATTGACATTATGTGGATAATTGGGTTGCATATTTCGGAAATGGCGCTATATTGCGGCCAATCAAGGGAGACCTGTTTTAATTGACAGGCCAGTTTCGTTCTGAAGGACAGTTCCATTTGTAAAAGTGGCATCCTGCAGGCGGGAACTATGAAAAACTATCAAGAAGGAGGATGTCAACATGGCAAATGGAATCGTGAAATGGTTTAACAGCAGCAAGGGCTATGGTTTTATCGAACAGGAAGACGGACCGGATGTCTTCGTCCATCACACGGCGATTAACTCCACCGGTTTTCGGACCCTCAACGAAGGCGACCGGGTAACCTTCGACGTCGAGCAGGGTCAGAAAGGCCCGGCGGCCGCCAACGTCACCGTGGAATAAAGCGCTGAGGCACAATCGAAGGGGCGGGCTTTTTTAAGCCGGCCCCTTTTTTATTGGCCGCACCCACCCCATCCGTTTCTGACCGTCATCCCTCCTCCGGCGCGGGGATGTGATCCACGCAGGGCACGTCCGCCTGGCATAAACCGCAGGCATAGGTGTCGATGCCGTAGCGCTTCCGCATCACGGCATTCATCCCGACCTCGGTGTATTGCATGCATTTATGCTTGTCGTGACCGTCCGTGCTCAACGCCCCCACCGGGCAGCGCGGAATGCAGCGCCCGCAGCTGCCGTGGCTGAAAAACAGGCAGTAGGCCCGGTGATCACGGTAGGGCCTTGGCGTGGGCGCCAGGTTCAGCTTGGCCACCACCGAACCGATGCGCACCGCCTTGCCGACCGGGGTGATCAGCCCGTCGCAAAGACCGAACGTGCCCAGGCCGGCGGCGTGGGCGGCATGCCGCTCCGACCAGTTGGAGCAGGGTGCGTAGGGCCCCTCGGACACGCGCTGCCAGAAGGGCGCCAGCATGGGCGCTACGGCCGAAACACCGGCCGCGGCGAGGGCGTCCACCACGTGCCGGCGCAGGTCCTCGTTGAATGCTTCCCCCAACTGCCGGGTGCGCGCCCAACGCTTCGAGGGGCGTCGGCGGCTTCGGGCCTGCTCAGCCCGGGTGGCCGCCGAGGCCGGCAGAATCCAGGCGATCACCGCCAACTCCCTGGCCGCGGCCGAGTCGTCGTCCGGGAAACGCCGCCGAAAGATATTGACCGGCTTGAGGTAGAAAGCGCCGATGTGGGCGACATACGTCTCGAAGAGCGGATCGTCGCCGGCGGCGTAGCCGACCAGGGGCCGATCCCAGATCTTCTCCCGGACGGACAGCCCCAGATCGTTGTGGGTCGCGGTAGCCACGAAATCTTCGATCAGCGTACGAATGGTCTCTTCAGGCCGGCTGTGTAGTGTCGCGGGCGTCATCGGGAGATACTCCATGGTGGAAGGGTTGGGCGTCGGGGCGTGTATCCGGATTGCGGATGTCGGGCCCCCTTGAACCCGGTTGCGTGCTTCAGATGTCAGGTGTCCGAAAAGGAAAGGCGACTGAACCCCGAACACGGATCCCTGCGACCTTACTTTTCCCTGAAACCTGAACAATTCAACCCGGACACGGGTACCTGAACCCCTTAAGCTTTCATCCCGACGTGCGTCAGCCCTCCCCTCCGGATACCTTGCCTTTCTTGAGGCGTTCGAGATATTTCATCACCATGACACCCGGGAAGGCGAACTGGAAGAAGACAAAGGCAATAAAAACGCCGAAAAAGGCCTTCAGTGCCGAGGGCGGCGGCGCGGCTTCCCCGCCGCCCGGATCCACCTGACCGCTGGGCATGATGATCATCCAGTAAATGAACCCCGCCATCACCCCCAGAAGCAGGACGATCCCCACCTGCCCCAACCAGGTCCCGGTGATGCTGCGGCGCGCCAGGGCCTGCGCCGCTAAGACGAAAGCCACGCCCGCGGCGGCCAAAACCCCCAGGCCCAGGTTCCAGAACTGGGGCAGTGCGGCCGAATCCGCAAACAGGCCGAATCCGAAGTTCCAGACGGCCGCCGCCAAACAGCCGTAACCGGCATAACGCATCCATTTTGCGGCGCGTTCGAATTGCGGATCAGGGTTCTTGAGTTCGTTGAGGAAGGCGCGCACGCTCATAAGAGGTCTCTCCTTGCGATCGGTGGTGGGATGGCTTGCCGCCAGCGCCTTTTGTGGCATGCCGGAGACCCCAAGTCAACACGGTCCATCCAGGGGCGCCGGCCGGCAAAAGCTTGCGCGGAAGCGATGCCCGGCGGGCAAACGCGCGGGACGCCGAATATTCGGAAAACGGGCGCTCAAGTCCGGCGGG
>CAYMAR010000172.1:0-5414 GCA_964388465.1 uncultured Desulfobacteraceae bacterium | reverse complement strand
TGTCTTCGTCTTTGCCTTTAGCGCCATCGGGCCTGTCATCGGGTTATTTTAATCCGTTCTGCGCCTGGGCCACCGTGATGGCGATCAGGTTGACCACGTTTTCCATGTCGGTGTTGCGCGGCAGAACGTTGAAGGGCCGGGATATCCCCATCAAAAGCGGCCCCACCACCTTGGCGCCCCCCAGGCGTTCGAGCAGTTTGTAGGCGATGTTGCCCGAATCCAGATCCGGAAAGACGAGCACGTTGGCGGCCTGCCCCAGCCGGTTGAAGGGAAACTCCCCGTCGAGAATGTCGTCCACCACGGCGGTGTCGGCCTGCATTTCACCGTCCACCACGAGGTCGGGCGCTTTCTGTCGGGCCAGATCCGCGGCCCGGGCCATTTTGACCGTCTGGCGGTGGCGCACGCTGCCGAAGTTGGAATAGGAGAGCAGGGCCACCCGGGGCGTCATGTCGAAAAAGGCGGCCATGGCGGCGGCCTGCACGGCGATTTCCGCCAGGGCCTCGGCGTCGGGGTCGACGTTGACCGTCGTGTCGGCAAACAGCAAGGTCTGCTGCCGGAGAATGACCATGGTCAGCCCGGCCACACGCTCGATCCCCTCCCTGAGCGGGATGACCTGGAGCACCGGACGAATGGCGTTGGGATAGGACTGGCGGATGCCGTGGACCTGGCCGTCCACCAGCCCGGCGTGAACCATCATGGCCCCGAACACGTAGGGGTTGCGCATCTGGCTGCGGGTCTCGGTGCGCGACCAGCCCTTGCGCTGCCGCAAGGTCTGAAGGCGAACCGTGAGGTCGTCGACGTGGGGATTGTCCCGGTGATCCAGTAATTCGATGCCCTCCAGCGGGATCTTGAGGTCCGCCGCCACGTTTTCGATCTTCTCCGTCCGGCCCAGCAGGATGGGCACGGCCATCCCCTCCTTGAGCGCATGGTAGGCCGCGCGGATGATGACGGGGTGATCGCCCTCGGGCAGGACCACCCGCCGGGGACGCTGCTGGGCGCGGATGATGACCTTGCGCATGATCTCGCGCTCGGGCCCCAGGCTGGCCTCGAGGCGCCGAACATAAACGGCGGGCGGGGGCGGCGCCTGCCGTGCCGCCCCCGAGCGCACGGCCGCTTCGGCCACGGCCGGCACCACCTTGAGCAGTACGCGGGTGTCCAGGGGCTTGGGGATGATGTAGTCCGGTCCGAAGGTGATGGGCCGCCCCCCGTAGGCGCGAATCACCGCGTCGGGGACGTCCTCGCGGGCCAGTTCGGCCAGGGCGCGCACGGCCGCCACTTTCATGTCTTCATTGATCTCGGTGGCGCGCACATCCAGCGCGCCGCGGAAGATGAAGGGAAACCCCAGCACGTTGTTGACCTGGTTGGGAAAATCCGAGCGCCCGGTGGCCACGACGGCATCCGGCCGGGCGGCCTTGGCCGCGTGGTAGTCGATTTCCGGATCCGGGTTGGCCAGGGCGAAGATGATGGGGCGCGGAGCCATGCGCGCCAGCAGCTCCGGGGTGAACGCCCCTTTGACCGAAAGCCCCACCAGCATGTCGGCCCCATCCACGGCCTCTTCCAGGCTGCGGGCGACGGTGTCGCTGGCCAGCGCGGCTTTATACGGGTTCATTCCCTCCCTGCGGCCACGATGGATCACCCCCCGGGAATCCGCCATGACGATGTTGGCCGGCGGGACGCCCATTTGGATGTAGAGACGCGCACAGGCGATCCCGGCGGCCCCGGCGCCGTTGATCACCACCCGCAGCGCTTCGACGCGCTTGTCCAGCAGCTCGACGGCATTCAGCATGGCCGCCCCGGAAATGATGGCCGTGCCGTGCTGGTCGTCGTGAAAGACCGGAATCTTCATCTGCGCCCGGAGCTGCTCCTCGATGTAGAAGCAGTCCGGGGCCTTGATGTCTTCCAGATTGATCCCGCCGAAGGTGGGCTCCAGCCGTTTGACCGTGCGGATGAATTCGTCCGGGTCGGTGGTGTCCACCTCGATATCGAAAACGTCGATATTGGCAAAGCGTTTGAAGAGCACGGCTTTGCCCTCCATGACCGGCTTGCCGGCCAGAGGGCCGATGGCCCCGAGCCCCAGCACGGCTGTGCCGTTGGAGATGACGGCGATCAGATTGCCCCGGCTGGTGTAGTCGAAAGATCGGTCGGGCGCGTCCCTGATCTTCAGGCAGGGGACGGCCACCCCGGGGGTGTAGGCCAGGCTGAGATCGGTCTGGCTGAAAGCGGGCTTGGTGGGAACGACTTCGATTTTGCCCGGACGGGGTTCACGGTGGTAGCGCAGGGCCTCCTCGTCGTATCGCATGCCATGTTCCTTTCGCTGCTGGGGTATGCCAATTCGGAAGGGTTCGGTTTTGGCCGGACGATGCGTCCATACCTAATGGAACACACAGTTGAAACTATGCGGCCTGGATAGGCAAAAGGCAAGCGCCACCACATGGGCGTCCATTGCGCCGCCGCAATGTTTGACGGGTTTGTCCCTTTGTGCTGCACCGAGCATCGTTGTTTCGAACCTAGGGTGCTCGCAGTTCCGACGAGGGCCGCCGCGTAACGCGGATATCGGGCTTTTTGCGAAACCCGCACTACTTGCGGTTGCGCCGCCGGTGCCGCTCGCCGGCCGATAGCACCGCCTTGCGCAGGCGGATCGAGCGGGGCGTGATCTCCACCATCTCGTCCTCGCGGATGAAGTGCAGCGCCCGCTCCAGGGTCATGGGCTTGACCGGGGAGAGGATGACGTTCTCGTCCCGGCCGGCGGCGCGCATGTTGGTCAACTTCTTTTCCTTGCAGGGGTTGGCGTTGATGTCCGTGGCGCGGTTGTGCTCCCCGAAGATCAGCCCCTCGTAAACCGGGTCGCCCGGCGCGATGAAGAG
The DNA here is from genome assembly GCA_964388465.1 of uncultured Desulfobacteraceae bacterium. Taxonomy (GTDB): domain Bacteria; phylum Desulfobacterota; class Desulfobacteria; order Desulfobacterales; family UBA5852; genus JABZFP01. The sequence continues at coordinate 2,550 of CAYMAR010000172.1, read as the reverse complement.
CTGGCCGCGGGGCTCGAGGTTGAAGAGCGCATAGGCCACGGCCGTGCCGGCACGGTCGGAGACGATGGAGCCCGTGTAGCGGCTGGGGAAATCGCCGCGGTAGGCATCGTAGCCCGCGAAGTAAGAATTCATGATGCCGGTTCCCTTGGTATCGGTCAGGAATTCGTCGCGGTAGCCGATCAGCGCCCGGGAGGGAATGCTGAAGACCATGCGCACCCGGCCGCTGCCGTGGTTGACCATGCTGGTCATCTGGCCCCGTCGGGCCGTTAGCTTCTCGGTCACGATCCCAAGGAAGTTCTCGTCGCAGTCGATGAAGAGTTTTTCCATGGGCTCCCGCTTCGCTTCGCCCTCGTATTTGAAGATCACCTCGGGGCGCCCCACGCTGAGCTCGAAGCCCTCCCGACGCATGGTCTCGATCAGGATCGCCATCTGGAACTCGCCCCGTCCCTTGACCAGAAAGACTTCGCGGTTGTCGGTGTCCTCCACCTGGAGGGCCACGTTGCTCAGGGTCTCCCGGTGCAGGCGCTCGCGGATGCGGCTGGACTGGACGTACCGGCCTTCCCGGCCGGCCAGGGGCGAGGTGTTGATGGTGAAGCGCATGGCCACGGTGGGCGCGTCCACCCGGATGCGCTTGAGCGCCCGGGGCGATTCGCGGGTGCCGATGGTATCCCCGATCTCGACGTTCTCGATGCCCGAGAGCACGATGATGTCCCCCGGCGCGGCCGTCTCGACCTCCCTGAGTCCCAGCCCGTCATAAACCTGCAGACGGGATACTTTGAGGGGGCGCTGGACGTCGTGCGCACCCAGGCAGACCAGGTTGTCCTTGTGGCGGGCCCGGCCGTTGACCACCTTGCCGATGGCCAGCCGGCCCAGGTAGTCGGAATAGCCCAGGTCGGACACCAGCATCTGAAACGGGGCCGCGGGGTCGTAGACCGGGGCCGGAAGTTTGTCCACGATCAGGTCGAGCAGCGGGTGCAGATTGGCGCCCCGGCCTTCCGGTGCGGCCTGGGCCACGCCGTCGCGGCCGATGGCGTAGAGGTAGGGAAACTCGAGCTGGTCGTCGGTGGCGTCCAGATCGATAAACAGGTCGTAGATCTCGTCCAGGACCGCCTCCGGCCGGGCGTCCTGGCGGTCGATCTTGTTGATCACCACCACGATTTTAAGCCCGGCGGCCAGGGTCTTCTCCAGCACGAAGCGCGTCTGGGGCAGCGGCCCCTCCGAAGCATCCACCAGCAGGATGGCCCCGTCGGCCATGGACAGCGCCCGTTCGACCTCGCCCCCGAAATCGGCGTGTCCGGGCGTGTCGATGATGTTGATCTTGACCCCCTGCCAGACCACGGCGCAGTTCTTGGCGGCGATCGTGATGCCGCGTTCGCGCTCCAGATCCAGGCGGTCCATGATGCGTTCGTCCACGTCCTGGCCGTCGCGGAAGAGGCCGCACTGGCGGAACATGGCGTCCACCAACGTGGTTTTGCCGTGATCCACGTGGGCGATGATGGCGATATTGCGGATTTTCTCGTTGCGCGTCATGGGTGGGCTGCCTTTTTTTATGGATAGACGTCACCGCCTAATAGGTGATCGGAAGCGAATTGTCCACAGGCTTGCGGGGAAAGTTGGATGCCCGCTGGCAGCGGCCGCGCGACAGGTCGGTCGTCAGTTGACGTCGCGTTCCAGTTCCTGGCGCACGGCCAGGGCGAGCTTTTCCAGGGTGTAGGGTTTTTTCAGATAGGGCCCGGCCCCCAGGCGCCGGATCTCGCGGACACGGTCGGTTTCCGCAAACCCGCTGGCCACGACCGCTTTCTGGCCGGGGTGTTGCTGGATGACACGGCGGTAGGTCTCGCAGCCGTCGATGCCGGGATCCATGATCATGTCCAGCACCAGGATGTCGGCCGCATGGTTTTGCAGGTAATCCAGGGCCTCTTCACCCGATGAGGCCGTCGCCACCGTGTAGCCCAGCTTGCCCAGCATACCAGCGGCGATCTCGCGCTGGTCGGCCACGTCGTCCACCACCAGCACCCTTTCGGAGCCGCGGCAGTCCTCGATGGTCACGCGCCGGGAAACCTGGGCCACATCGCGGCGTGTGACCGGCAGGTAGAGGTCAAATCGCGTTCCCTGGCCCTCGACGCTGTGGATGTCGACGAAACCGCCCAGGTCCTTGACGGTGAACCACACCACGGACATCCCCAGGCCGGTGCCGCTGCGGCCCAGGGCTTTCTTGGTGAAAAAAGGCTCGAAAATGCGCCGGCAGTCTTCGGCGGCGATACCGACGCCCGTGTCCTGGACGGTGAGCCGGACGTATTCGCCTTCGGTGACGGTCTCGAAACCCTGCAGGGGCTGGTCCACATAACGGTTGGCGGTGGCGATCGTGATGTCGCCCGCCACCAGGAGGGCCTCGGCCGCATTGGCCACGAGGTTCATCAGGGCCTTGGAAAGGTGCATCGGCGAGGCCAGCACGTTGAGAAGATCCTCGTCCAGGTCCGCGCGGATCCGCACCTGGGGGTGGCTGGCCTGCAGAAGCCGGCACTCGGGCGAGTCCAGATAGTCTTCCAC
>CAYMAR010000171.1:0-8046 GCA_964388465.1 uncultured Desulfobacteraceae bacterium | reverse complement strand
GCGCCCTTTTCGGTGTAGCGGTACTTGGTGCCCAGGTTCCCGATCAGGAAGGTCACGTCGTCGCGGATTTTTCGGTCGTAGGTGCGGAAGCCAGGGGTGTTGTAGTCCTTGATGGCTTGCCGGAAATTTTCGTTGTCCAGGAAAGGGTCCAGGGCCTTGGCCTTGAGATTGAAGGCGTAGCGTTCGTGGATGTCCTGAAACAGGCGGGTTTCCGTGATCGGGGTGTCCTCGATCATGATTTCCTGGGTCAGCGTCTGGGTGGCGTACAATTTCTGGGTATCGGCCCGGAAGGCCAGACGATCTGCCGCCGTCGGCCCGTTGCCCAGAATCCGTGTTTCCAGATCCTCGAGAAAGGCTTCGGTGATTTCCAGACGGTCCCCGGTATAGGTCGCGGTCGCTACCGATCCAATATCGAAATTGATGGCGAAAAGATAGTTCAGCAGGTCGCGGTTGATCTGTTCGCGGTTGTAGTAGAAGAGGGACTCTTTGACTTCCTGCAGGACGGTGTAGTTGTAGTTGCGCTGCAGCGAATCCAGAAACCCGGTGGGGATCAGCTCCTGCAGATCCTTGCGGATCTTAGTGAAATACTTGTATAGGTCGGCCATGGTGATCAGCTTGTCCGGGCGCGCGAAGGAGGAGTAGAATTCATTGAAGATCTTGATGGAATCCCGCCCCGAGAGACCGCGGTTGCCTTCCTGTTCGGACTCGCCGATGATCGTGCGCCGTCGCTGGGCCGTGAAACGTTTGCGGTCCTCCTCCGCAAGCCATTCGGGGATGTGGCCGGTGTAGATCTCCATTTTGAGCAGTTGCAGGTTCTCGTCGCACAATTGGCGATATTTGCCGGCTTGGCCGATCCACTCCAAAAGCGCCTCGGAGCGCGTATTGAGCCGTGACGAGATCACCACCCGAGCGAAGTTATGGAGCACCCGGGGCAGAAAGCTGTCGTCGATCTGGCGCCCGAAGATATTGCGGTAAATGGCGATCTCGGTGTTGAGATCCAGGATATAGGGAATTTTGATGTATTCGATACGATCCGAAAAGGACTGGAAGTCCTGGATGTTCTTCTTGTCCTCCGGGTTCATCAGTGCCAGCAGGAGGGAGTTGACGTTCTCCTCGATATCTTCCACCTTGTGCACGCCTTCGCTGATGATGTTGTGCAACTCGATCAAGCGTTCGATGTTGTGGGACTTGATGTCCATCAGGGCGTAGATGCCGTTGTTGGTGGTGGCGTAACGCGAGAAGATGTACTTGACCTGGTTACTGTCCTTGAGAACCCGGTTGAGCTGGTCCTGCAGCATGGGGTTGGTCAAAACGTTCTGCTTACCCGGGCGGTCGCCCGGGTTGAAGACGCTGATGCCTTGACCCAAGCGGCGTTTGAAGCGATAGGGGCGGGCATAGAGCATGTTGAAGACCTTGAGCGGGCTTTTGAGGCGGTTGAGCAGGACCTGGTAGATGGAAGCGCAGATCGTACAGGGCAGCTCCCGAAAGACCCAGTCGTATTCCTTGTCGGTGAAAAGCTGCCACTTGAACCGGTTGTTGGCGAAGAGATCGTCGAAGAACGAGCGGCGGTAGTGCTTGGGGATCATCAGGATGGGGTGGTCGTGGCTGGGGCAGGGGATCTCGATGATCTGGCTGTCGCCCAGAATCGAAGCGGCCACATCCTCCGAGTTGCGGCGGCCGCCGCGCGCGTTCGCGTCGGTGTCGGGGGGCTCCGTGCCCGGGGGTTCGTTTTCAGCCGAGCTCCGCTCCATGAGGGTGAACATCTGCTGGAAGAAGGGCAGCGTTTCCGGCGCGGCGAGCGTTCCCACGGCCTGGCGGTCGATGCGCCAGACGGCTTCGTAACGGGTGCCCTCGGGCGTGTTGCCATACTCCTCGAACCGCATCAGGAGGTTGTTGAGAAAGGTACTTTTGCCGCACCCTGGGGGCCCGTCGAAAATATAGATTTTGTTCTGCTGGGCCCCCCGTTTCATGGATTCGGCCAGATTGATGATGCGATTGGCAAAAAGGCGGTCTGCGAAAAAGGGGTGGTCGGAGCCCTCCACGAAAAGCCGGGTGCAGTCGTAGTAGACGAAATGGATGGACTCGGGATCGTCCGGGTATTCGTCTACGCCCTCGGCGGTATAGCGCTTGATCATGTCGTGAAAGACCTGAAACACGTTGCGCATCACGCGCTGAGGGTCTTTGAGCAGCTCGGCCAAAAAGGCCTCGAAGGGAATCGGCGGTGGCTGGCCGCGTTCCTTGATCGAGCGGTCGAGGTTATGCATGGCGTGGCGAACGTTTTTCATGACGGCGCATCCTGTGCGTCCAGGATTTCACGGGAGAGGCGGCGTTTTTCCATGGTGTAGCGCACACGCCGCCACTCGACGGCCTGGGTCCGGGGGGCCTCGGGCATCCGGCCCGTTCCGGCCGCCGCAGAGGGGCTGTCATCCTTCGGGTCGACGGGCACCTGTTCGCTGGTTTCCAGACAGACGGGCCGCCCCCAGAGATATTCGACGCCCAGCAGGGTGTTGGCGATATAGTCGCGTAGGAGGGGCTTGCCCTCGAAATGGTGCACGAGGTAGAGACGGCTGTCTTCGTTGCGACCGGTATCGACTGTGACGTGCGGCGGGTGGTAGAGCGCGTCAATGACCATGGCGCGGTAGCGTTCGGCATCCCGGCTGTCAACGTAATATTCCCAGGTCATGCGTTGGCGATTGAGCCGCTTGCCGGCGACGAAGAGTCGATGGCGATCGACGAACTCCTGGTCGATGAACTGGTGGATGAACATGAAATCGCAGTAATGGGTGCGCACACCGAAAAGAAAAGCCTGGCCGTTGCCGCCCTGCCGGTCGTAAGTCGCCCGCGCGCCGGCATCCTGGAGACGCTGATAGGCGAAGCTGCGCTTGCCCTTGGAAGCCATTTCCTCGATATGCTGGAAAAGGCGCATGCCCAGGGCATAAGGGTTCAGCCCGACCCGTGGGAGCGACGTAACCCCGGCGTTGACGCGGGCGTACTCGACCTCGTGACCGCGGATGCGGTCATCGCGCATGAACAGCTTCTCGTGCCAATAGCTGGCCCAGCCCTCGTGCAGGATCTTGGTGCGTATCTGGGGCTGGAAGAAAAGCGAGGTCTGTCGCACGATCTGGGCCACCGTCCGCATCCACCGATTTTCCTCGCGGTTGAGGAAACGCGAGTGTTTCATGATGTATTCGAGCGGGTCGAGGTGCCGCGCCGGGCCGGTTTCTGCATATTTCTGGAAGAGCGCCTGGAATTCGGGGTGTTCGACTTCGATGGCGGCGAAAAAGGCGTCTTCGGCGTTCGCCCGGTTGTCCCGCTGGCACTGGTTGTAGCGTTCGACTTCGGCGATGTAATGGTTGATTTTGAAAGGCGTGCGCCGCTGCAGGAAAACATCGAAGTAGTAGTCGAGTTTGCTGGGGGATGCGGCGGCCTCATCGTCGTCGGCGTGCGCCAGGGTCTGGTGGAATCCGACGAGATTGTCGATGCCCCGGCTGAACTCGATCACGTAGTCGACCCAGCGGCCCTTCTCGGAGCGCAGGCGGGCAATCACCCGCTTGTCGGAAAGGGCTTGGCCGTTGAAGTCGTAGTCCCAGGTGTGGCGGAAAAAGATATTGTTCTGGAAAAGATCGATGTGCGCCAGGACATGGTAGAAAATCATCACGTTGAGCCAGTCCGGGTTGTTGTCGTTGTAGTAGGAAATGGCCGGCCGGGTATTGATGACGGTTTCGTAGGGGTTGCCGGGGTAGAGCTCGTACTTGCCCTTTTCCTTGAGCACGTCCACGTCGTGAACCCAGTAATCGTAAAGGTTGGGAATCATCAGTTTGGGCGAAAGTTCGAGCAGATCGCGGTTGGTGACGATGTATTCGAGGGTTTCGTCCTCGAAGCGCAGTCCGGCGTCGCGGGCCCGCTCTTTGCAGCCTTCCATGATGGCCTTGGTATGCTGGTCGATCAGTTCCATCGTCGTATGAGATCATCCGCCTTGGCTCTGGCGATCGCCCACCTTTGAAATCGTGGCCTTTCCAAGTCTTCTGGTTTTATCTCGCAACCTTCGGCATGATCGATCGCATCGATGCGGTTATTCCGAAATCAGGCTGCGAATGCCCTCGATCAGGCGGGTTTCGTTGGCCTCTTCGTTGAGGACGTCCAGGCGCAGAAGGTCCGGTTTGTCATCCAGCAGTCCCGACTGTTTGAGGTAGCGTGAAACCTCGGTCCCCCGGGCCATGGCCATGCTGCGCTCCACCACCGAAAAGCCAACCCGGTTGGCGTAGCGCAGCATGATTTCCAGTTCGGGGATGGTCTTGGCGCCGGTGGTGTCCCAGTCGTCACCGTCCGTACCGTGGAAGACATAGATGTTGTAATCGCGGGCCAGGCTTTCGGTGTCCACGATCTGGTTCACTAGGCGGAAGGCGGAGGATACCTGGGTGCCGCCGGCCACGCTGGAGTTGTAGTAGGTATAGAAATCCTCCACCTCGCGGGCTTCGGTGTCGTGCAGGATGAAGCGCGTTTCCACCTGGCGGGCGTACTGGTAGAGCAGCCAGCTGTAGATCAGGACATGCTGGGTGACGACGATTTCGGTGGGCTTGCCCTCCATCGAGCCGGAATAGTCGCGTAAAAAAAAGACCAGCGCCTGGGATTCGAAGTCCTTTTCGGGGGAGAGCACCCGGTAGACTTTATCCCGCGGTGAAATTAGGAACGCGCTTGGGTCGATGCGGTCCGGATCGGGCAGGTTGCCCAGATTGATATTGGTTTCCACGATCTTGCGCAGGGTGGCCTTTTTGTCCAGAAGTTGCCCCTGGCCCTGGTGGCGATCGGTCAACTGGTAGGTGTAGCGCGTCATCGAACGCTTTTTGCCCTTGTCCTTGAGGTTGGGCAGCTCGAACTGCTCGGTCAGCACGCGCCCCAGGTCGTAGGCGCTCGATTCGACCTCGTGTTCGCCACCCTCGCCCTGCCCGGGTCCGCTGCCCGTGCCCGTGGGGCGCACGGGCTCCTCGCCGATGACCTCGCCCGGCTCGCCGTCACCGGAACCGCTCGAGGTCTGCTCCTCCTCCTGGGCGTCGCTGGCCGTGTCGTGGATCAGCTTTTCCTCTACCGTGGTGGGCACGACGACGACCTTTTCCTTGCCCCGGGTGCCGGGTTTAATCATTCGTCCAACCCGAATCTTGCGCGGGAAGCCGTCTTTCTCCCGCTGCCGGTCCCGGGCCAACAGCTCGTCGATGGACTGCAGGCAGGTGGTGTAGGGCGATGCGGCCGGAGGGACGGCCTGTAAAACGCTCAGGTCGTCAAACGCATACCACCCCTTTGCCGGCCCATCGCCGGGGGGCGGCGTCCGCGCAGGCAGGGTGTGCTCCTGCGGCCCCTCGCGCTCCTCGCGCATGAGGCTCGCGGCCCGGAGGCTTGCGTGCGGTTGGCGCTTCGCTTCCTTGGCCATGGGTCAATTCTCGTCTTCCTGGGTACAGAAATACTCGATCGTCTTCTGGGCGCAGGTGGTGCAATAATTCAGCTTGTTGAGCATGGTGTCGATCATGCGGTCGTAAAGCTTCTGGTTTTCTTCGTTGGTGCGGTTGGCCAGCGCCCCCACCAGGCTGCCGGCGCCGGCGATATCGGACTTGAGCCGCACGTCGGTGACGGCCTTGACCAACTCGAGGTTGTCCATGAAGTCGTAGTCCGGGTCCACCGATATCTTCTGGCCGTAAATTTTGCGAATGGAGGTGCGGAAGGATTCACGCTGCTCCTCGGTTTTAAGCCCCAGCCGCTCCTCCACGCTGTGAATGTAGCGCGTGTCGATTTTGAGGGCCTTGAGCTCCCCGGTCTGGGGGTCCTTGTACTTCCACATGTGGTCCGGACCCAGGTTTTCGGCATCGATCCCGATGATCATGTTGACGTAGTTCATCACATCCTTGCGGATGGCGTGGGGTTCGTCCATGTAGGCGTTGAACATCTCCGTCATGATCCGTTCGCGATACAGGCCTTTGGCGATTTTGAGATCCTCCAGATACTTGGCACGATCGTTGGCTTCGGGGACATAGTCCAGGATGACGCGCTCCAGGGCCCGGAAGATATCGTAGGCAAACATGCAGCGGCCTTCGTTGGTTTCGGAATTTTCGACCAGCAGCTGGATCGAACGGCCCAGGTTGCGCTGCCCCAAGCCCTTTTGACCGAAGCGCTTGACGATGTCCGGTTCCTGATTGAGCGTGTCGATAACTTCGGCCAGGGTCTTGATGCTTTTCTCTCCGGCGATTTCACCGGCGGCCAGCTTGAGCGTTTCGGTGGGGGTCAGTTTCTCGGATTTGGGCAAGCGCGTCAGGACCGCCGCCACCGAGGCGGCATGGTTGAGATTGGGATCCTGGTGCAGGCTTTCGCGGGTGAGGGTCGTGCGGGATTCACTGCCGATCGCGTAGCGTGTCAGGTATCTCTGCATTTTGTAATTCGTGTTGTGCGACACGTAGGTGATACGGCAGCGGTCGACGATCGGCGCCTCTTCCTTTTCCGCCAGAAAGCGGTTGAACTCGGAGTTGTTGCTGGTGGCGATGATCAGCGAGTCGATCGGCCATTTAAAACCGTCGATTTCGATATTGCGGTTCTGGATCACCCCCAGGTAGACCTGGATCAGGTCCTTTTTATTTTTAAAGAGCTCGTCGCAGAAGTGGATGCCGCCCCCGGCCACTCGGGCCAGGGCACCGCGGCGCAGGTCGAAACGGTAGGGGTTGTTGGTGTCGTTGATGTGCAGGAGGCGCTGAATCGACTCCTCCCCCAGCAGGTCGACGGCCGACGACGTAATTTTGTCCTTGGCCGGATATTTGCCCGTCAGGGTGCCGAGGCTCTCGGACATGGGCACGGGGAGCACCTCGATGAAATCAAGCATGGTATTCAGGTCACCGCCGGTATGATTGCGGATGTCGTTCCAGATGTATTCACTGCAGGCCCCCAGTGGGCGGTATTCGCGATAGAGGATTTCGATGGCCGCATCGTCCAGACCCGTCTCGGTCTGCAGGTAAGTCTGTGTTTCCGTCCGGTTTTCGGCCAGATTCATGGCCAATACCAACGGATCCTCGTAGGTCTGGGACTCGACCACGTTAATACGCCCGTAGCTGCCCAGACGGTCGAGATGTCGGAAACGGAACGTGTAGCGTCGATTCTCGGGTCGGGTCAGAAACGCGCGGTAGCAGGCACACAGGTATTCGACGAAATAGGTCTTGCCGTTGCCCGGCTCACCCACGAGGACATAGGCCATTTCTTTGGAAGACCCGTCCTCGGCGGCGTCCTTGACATAGGAGACAAAGCTGTTGATTTCGTCGTACATGCCGACGACCGGTTTGGTGCCCTGACGGAAGATGCCAAAATCGTAGGTTGTCTTGCCGTTGACCACCACTTTTTCGATGGGGCTTTCCAGAATCATGCGGGCAATCGCCTGGAAAGCGTTTTCATACCGGCGCTGGCCATCTTGGAAAGCCGTGATGTGGGCGCGAAGGGTGGGGTCTGCTCCTGGGGTCATTTCGATTCCTCCCGGATGGGTTTGCGGTCCGACCGACTGGCTTCTTGATGTGATTCCGGCGAGGCTGATGGCGAGGCGGAAAGTCGATGATCTGCATCAGCAGACCCGTGCACACGAAGAGCTTGGGTACAACACCGAAACCAATTTCAATATAAGCCTTTCGCGCGGCGGCGCAATAAGGCTTGCAAGGGCGAGCGGACCGCCGGGCGGCAGGCTGTCCGGGCGTCAAGCGGATGCCGTCCCGGTGAGGAAACACCGGCCGGTGTTCGTGCCCGGCGAGTCGGTCCTAAGACGGGGGTTCGCCGGGCCGTATTCCAGTCAAACGCCTGGATTGAATAGGGATTCGATTTCAGCGGCGATCAGGGCCTTGTGCGTTTCATCGCCGATGAATTCGATCCGTCGTTGGCCGTTGCTGTAGTCGATATGGAGGGTACAGTTGAATTTACGCGCCGTGGCCTTGGCAATGCGGGCCAAGATTTCGAGATTGGTTTCTTCGTGGTTGATCGGGATCGGCATGGTCGTTGCGCAGCTCCTTTGCAAATGGGGATTGTTACCGG
>CAYMAR010000170.1:0-8081 GCA_964388465.1 uncultured Desulfobacteraceae bacterium | reverse complement strand
ATGGTCGTCCTCACCGCGAGGGCTAAATTACTTCCACTGTAGAATACTTGTTATCTGCCGCCTTGATGGTAAGCCTGGCCGCTCCGCGGAAGCCAGCAAGCATGCAGCGCTTAACGTAACGCCCCGCTTCTCAGGCGTTTCCCCGTATACAGCAGAAGATATCCTCGTTGTCATTTTACTTCCCTCGATCCGACGCCCCGGCGGTCGATCCGATGAAACAAGGATTCGTAGGCTTCCCTGTTGCGCTGCCAGTCTTTCCGCACCCGGGCCACCATCGGTGCCGTCAAAATGCTCTCGCGGCTTATTCCCACCACCAGAGGCCGCGTGCGGCCCACCCGCAGGGAGGCCTTAATCGGGGATAAACCCGCGCGGAACAGCAGCGGTGTCGCGTAGTTGATCACGGTATTGTCGATGCCCGAACTCTGCCCGTGGATGATGCGCTCGGCTTCGAAGGCGATGCGATTGATGCCGGCCGTATCGAGCTTCATATCGTGTTACGTCGAGAGGGCGCGCGATACGGCGATCGCCACCGCTGCCCCCGGCCGTGCTGCTGCGGCCGGACGGTCACCTGGCCTGGGTCGCGCCCCGCCCGCGCCGCCAAGTGCAGGCGGACGGACGGCGGCAGGGCTGAAACCGGATCTGATCCGTCGGCCCTACTGGGCCATAAAGTGAATCACCCCGGCGGCGTCCAGAATGCGGAAGGTAAAGGACGATGTAAAATAGAGCGTGACCGTATCGGTGTCGTGACGCTCGTAACCGATGGCCAGGTCGTTGCCCAGGATGATTTCGAAGTCCCCGCCGCGCTGGGAGATCATGTAGGCCTCGTTAGCGAAGTCGCCGCTCAGATAAGGGCTCAGGTGGACCTGGCCGCCCAGAATGTTCTCGGCCTGCATCTTGACAGGGTAGCCCTGGAAATGTGCCGACATGCGGCTCCAGAGTTTGGGCCCCACGACAAAGGCGAACGGTCCCTCGACCGAGCGGCCGGCAAAGGCAGTCAGCCCCCCGGCAATGCCCTCGAGCAACTGCTCCGGGGTCGAGCCGATGCTCAGGCACTCCTCGCCGTGGCATTGCTTGAGCCCGTGAATGTTGGCGTCGGGCAGCCCGTGATAGACCACGCTTTCCTCGAAAAGGGCGATTCTCTGGGCGGCTTCCTCGAGGTTGCCCAGATCGATATCTTTGGCGCCCCGGACGGCATTGTCCATTTCGTTGATGTCGAGACTGAAGGGAATACGGGTTTCCACCAGGTGATGGACCTTGTGAATCCCGTAGCTCAGGCCCTTTCCGGGCTGCTGGTCCGGAAAATCGAGACGGCCTTCAGGTACGCCTGGAAAATCGGGTCCCATAGGACCGGCGAGGTCGATGACTTTACGGGCCGAAAGGATGGCCTTGAGGCTCCGGGTGGCCTGGGCGTCGATTTCAGCCCAAGCCTCGGCCGGGATGGGCGCCAGTTCTCTTTTGAGGATGTCCATGGATGTCCACCTCCTTAACAAGGGTTAAAGCCCCTCAAAGGGGTCGCTATTTGAGGCTGCCGATGCCCAGCCCCCGTGAACTGGGTACGGCCGGACGGCCACTGGCCGCCTGGCTCAGCAGCGTCTTGGGCACGTCCGGCAGATCGATATTAAGCAGTTTATCCTTGGCCTCAAGAAAAAGTTTTCCCAGGGCGTTCAAATCTTCGGCGGCAAAGAGGGTGCGGGCCAGGGGGAAGATGTCAGCCTCCTCCTCGTCCAGGTGGTGAGTGGTGTATTCCCCGAGACCTTCGATCTTGATGGGAAAGTTGTCGTGTTCCCGCGGGAATCCTTCGGCGTCCTTTATGATCAATTCGATGATGTGGTGCTCGTTCACGGCTTCGAGGGCGTCGTGTCGGGCGTCGGCTTTCATCTCCAGCAGATCGTAGAAATATTTTTCCTCCATGGTGTGGTGGACGACCAGATGCCGCGAGAACGCGTCGAACTGCGCCGGATCGTTCTCGGAGGCTTCGTACAATTGCCTTAGCGTCTGGTGGTGGTCGACCAGGGCGGTGATAATGTCCATGATGGCTCCTTTGATGGTTGGGGTCTCGTGCGATGGGCGCAACCGCGGATGCAATCATCGCTTGCGTGTCGAAGCGTGCGGGGCAGGGGCCTTCGGGGCTGCAGCGGGGCGTGCGCCTCGTTTTGAATCGACCGGCAGATTATCATATCAGATTGTCGATTACCATGGAATTATTGGCGGCGTATTGCATTCCAGTCGCCGGGAATTATGTTGCCGCTAATAATGCTATGTCGGTATCACCGTATCAATATAGACACTCATGAACGGAGCGACTTATGGATAAAACCGATCGTGAAACCAATGTTCTGGACCAGCCGCTTGCGACCTGCAGCCTGTCTCCCCTCACCGGATTCAGCCGCGACGGCGCCTGTCGTATGCCGGCCGGCGATTTCGGCCGCCACGGCGTCTGTGCCGAGGTGACCGCGGACTTTCTAAATTTCACCCGCAGCCGTGGCAACGATCTGAGCACGCCCCAACCCCTTCACGGGTTTCCGGGGCTTAAACCCGGCGATCGCTGGTGCCTGTGCGCCGACCGCTGGGCCGAAGCGGCGGAACACGGCGTCGCGCCGCCGGTGGTGCTGAGCGCCACCCACAGCGATGTCTTGGAGCGCATCCCCCGTGAACGCCTGCTGGCGCACGCGCTGACCGAAACGCCTGAAAACTGATTCACCCACCGCATTCACTGCCCCGACCGTAGACGAATCCGGATCGGCCCACGGGCTGTGGAGGCGTCCACCGGCTGTCCGCGCTGCAGGATTTCCGCCTGCCCCTTGGCCACAAGCCGTCGCGCGGCCTTGCGGGCCGAGGGCATGAGCGACCGCCAGTCCTTGGAGGCCTCGTTGTGGGCGACCACCCGTGCGGGCTCGCTGGGGCAGATGGATTTGTGCGATCCGCGCGCCCGCAGCAATTCAAGCATCACGGCCTCCAAACGGCGGTCGATCGGGCCAATACCGCTCAGGCGGCAGGCCCGTGAGCAATAGCGCACGTTTTCCCAGTTCGCGCGCCAGCGGCGGCGCCATATCATGCGGCGGCCGCAGACCACGCAGAATTTTTCAGGCAACGTTTTCATCGCGCCGCCGCTTCGGGTGAGACCATGCGCGGGGCCGCGGCCAGCAGGCGGCCGGCCACGGCGCTGCCGCTCAGGAAAGCCCCCTCGATACGCGATCCGGCGCACCAGTCGCCACAGATGCCGATCCGGGCGCTGCCATCCCAGAGACACCCATCTTTAAGGGCCTTCTCGGCCGCGGCCGCCCGCCATTCGCGGCTGATAACGTGCCGCGGCGATAATGCCGGCTGCCCCGTGTACCGCAGAAAATCGGCGATCATCTCCTGATCGGCCGCTTGCGCGTCCAGCGGTTCATCGTCCGCGGGCCAGCCGCGGGCGGCATGCAGCATCCAGATTTCCTCCTGGGTCCGCCCCGGTTTGCTGGCGTTGCGGGCGGCCCAGGACAATCGCCCCGCGTTGAAAAAGATGCCGTCAAAGGTCAGCGCCAGGGGACGGTCGAAAACGGCCAGGAGGGCACGGCAGGGCCGCATGCGCACGGGGCCCAGTCTGGCCGCGAGTGGCGAAGACTCCGGCAGGAGCGCCTCCGCCTGCCGCGGCGGCAGCGCCAGGACAACCGCATCGTAGCCCTCGTGGGACCCGCTGCCCGCCAATGCCTTACGCCCGCTGGTGTCTTCCGGCATCAGCCCTTCGATCTCGACGCCATAGCGCACATCCAGACCTCGCGCCAGGTGGTGCGCCAGCTGACGCATCGCCGGCACGGCCACGTGGCGGGCCAGGTCGGCCTTAAGGGGGCGCAATGCTCCGGGACTGTCCACTGCCGCCAGGGCCGCGTTCCAGGGCGACACGAGCCCCGCGGCCGCCCAGGCGGCCACATGGCGCTGGAACCGCGGATCCCGGGCGGTGAAATACTGGGCCCCGGCATCCACGAGCGTCCCCTTCCAGCGCAACCCACCCAGGCGGCCGCCGGGTGTCTTCGCTTTTTCGAAGACCGATACCCGGTGGCCGTGATCGGCCAGGACGCCCGCGGCCCGCAGGCCGGCGAGACCGGCGCCGATGACGGCGATATGCAGCGCAGCGCCGTTTGCGGGATGATCGACCTTTTGCCGGTAGCGCGCCAGGTCGAGACGCCGGGCATGCCCCGCGAGCGGCCGCGTCCGGAGTGCGCCGATAATGGGCTGCTCCGGATGAAACGGACGGTCAAACAACCCCAGGCACCAGAGGATCCCTCCGTACGAATTGGGGTCGCTGCCGTCCAGGGCGAAGCGGTGGTTGAGCTCGATCAGGCGCCTGAGCGCCTGGGCCGCCGAGGGCGTCCAGTCCAGCAGGGCTTTGCCCCAGGTCATGCGCAGGTTGTTGTGCAGCTCGCCGTGACGCAGGAGCGAGCGCTGGGCCGCGTCCCAGAGCGGCTCTCCCGTGCGGGCCCGCTCGAGGCGCTCCCGGTCGTAGAGGGTCGGTCGCGGGTCGTCTTGATGGCGCGCGAGAGTCTCCCGGGCCCAGTCCGGCAGGCTGTCCAGCGTTTCCGGATCGGGTGTGTGAAAACAGAAATTATGGGCCAGTTCGCGCCAGATCAGCAGTTCGTCCAGGAACTTGCCGGCGCCCTTCGAGCCTTCGGCGGCTGCCTCGCGGGCGATCCGCAGGGGCGATACCATGCCGTAATGGAGGTAAGGTGACAGTCGGCTGACGCCCCGGGGCGGTTCGATGGCCGCATCGTTGCGCAAACGGGCGTAGGTGCCGAGACCGTGGCGTTTGAAGGCTTCCCAGCGCGCGTAGCCGGCCCGGGAGCCGCCCGGGGTGTGATGGACCGGCCCGACGCTGTGATCGATCCGGCAGCGGGCACAGAGGGCGTCAATGTTGGCCGTTTGCAAGTCCACGCTCTTGAACGGCAGCGGATCGGTGAAAATGGCCGCCGAAGGCGACGGTTCTTCCCAGGCCCGCCTTAGGCGCTCATCGCGCGCCTTCCGGGTGTGCTTGCGGAACTGAAAGGCGCGCTCGAAGCGACGCTTGACGCCTGGCATGGGAACGACGCAGCTGCAGTCCAGGGTCCACAGCGGGGTATCAATTCGTTCGGCCAGGGCCTTGGTCCAGCGGGGGAAGGGGGGCGCCGGAAAGGTTTCGGTGATGACGATGGCAGCGTTGCGGGCCAGTTCGGGCAGCGGTCCCGGCCGCGCGGGGTCCTCGGCCAGGTGGAAACGGTATGCGATACCGCGGGCCGCGAGGCCCATCTGCACATCCCGCGCGCCCTGCATGATGAATACGTGATGGCGGTCGGCATTGTAGGGGTGATTACCGCCCAGCCCCTGGTAGACCAGGACAGGGCGTTCAATCCCGTTGGCGATTGTGATGGCGGCGTCCAGGGCCGGATTCTCATGGTCGCGCATGGCATGATGCATCCAGTAGAGCACATACGGTTTTCGGCCGTCCACAGGCCCATCACGCAGGACGCTGACGCGTTCCTGAAGGTTCAGGGGCAGATCACTCGGTAGCGGTGTCATCGTCGTCATGACGACATCCTGAAGCTAAGGTTAAGGACGTTGATATGAGCATATCCCCGCCACTGGAAGCCAATCGCCGGAGCGGCGGGAGGTTGCTCGCTTGGCGATTGACAAGTCCGCATCCGTTCCCACTATGACTTTTGCATTGGTTCATTCAATATCTTCAAGACAGGCTAGGCTGTTCATCATCAAAGGTTTGTGTCATGACCGTTATGGAACGCAGAAAACACGCGCGGACGGAGGAAAAAGCCATCGTTGGCTTCGGCTTTTTGAATCAAACCCTGCGCTACCTCGGTTTTGTGGAGAATACCAGCGAATACGGCATCTATTTCATTTCCGCAAAGGAACTGCCCGTCGGCACCCTGGTGACGATCCAGCCGTGGGGCTGCGGCATGCGCCCGCCGGAAACGAGTGCGGCCGGAAGCCATCGGGATGTCGATGCCATCTGTGCTGAATCGCATAACACCACCCATCGTCTCAATGCCATGGTCATCGGAAAAGTCGTTCACTGCCGGCGCATCGAAGACCGTATGCCGCCGGCATACGCCATCGGTGCCCACTATGAAAGTTCGGCGGTCTAAAATTCGAAGATAGCGTGTTTTTCAGACCGCATCAGTGATTGCATACGATTACGCGGTCTTCCTTTCGATCCGCTGCCAAATCATTCCACCCAACCGTTGTGCCATCAACCCGGATTGACGCCGACCCCGAATAGGATCGGGTGCAGGCGGATGAGTGTAAGGTAGGCCAGCAGGCCGACCGCCACCAGCACGCCGTCGCGCCAGATGGGCAAGCGCGTGCGGGAAACCTCGGCCCCGCGGCGATTGGCCGAGCCCATGTCAAAAATGGCGTAGACAGCGAACGATCCGAAGAGCAGGATCGATGCCAGATCACCGTTGGTCATCAGGTGGGCCACGGCCCACAGGGCCACCCCCCACAGAAACGGGTGGCGCATCACGCGCTTCAGGTTGGAGGGCAGATAGGCCGCCGGGAAGATGGTTACGGCCAGCCACATCAGGAACCAGCTGATATGGGCCGTCCAGGCGGGCGGCGCATAGACGACGATGAGCGGGGCCATCGATTTACCGAAACCCGCCAGTACGAGACCGGCGGCGGCCATCAGGCTGAATCCCAGTTGATAGAGGTTCTCACCCTTCCAGGCGACCAGCCGGGTCCTTAATTTCGCGTTTGTCGGTACCAGGTGCACCCCGAAGAAGACAATCAGCCCGGCGACGAGCAGCCACATGGTCACGCTCCGTTTCGATCAAAAATCGTTTGTGAGAACGATCCGGTATCGCGGCCGGCCCGAGCGCAGCCGCTCCATGGCATCGTTGACCTGGGACATGGGAAAGGTTTCGGTCAGCGGTGCGATGCCGTGGCGGGCGGCGAAATCCAGCATGGTGCCGATGTTGGCCGGGCTGCCCAGGGGCGAGCCGCCGAGGGCGCGCTGACCAATAATTAAAGGAAAGACCGCGGTCTCCACCGACGGGGCGGCGCCGACCAGATGCATTTTGCCTTTGGGCGCCAGCGCGCCGATGTAGGCCTCCCATGGCAGGGCGACATTCACGGTGACCAAGATCATATTGAAATAACCGGCCCGCTTTTCGAGCGCGCCGCTGTCGCGGGTGTTCAAAAAATGATGGGCGCCCAGGCGCCGGGCCTCGTCTTCCTTGTCCGCGCTGGTGGAGAAGGCCGTGACCTCGCAGCCCCAGGCTTTCAGGAAGGCCAGGGCCATGTGGCCCAAACCACCGATGCCGACGACCCCCACGCGATCGGTGGGGCGGATATGGTTCTGCACGATGGGGTTGAACACCGTGATGCCGCCGCAGAAAAGTGGGCCGGCGCTGGCCGTGGCGACCCCTTCCGGAAGGGGAATCACCCAACCCTGGTGAGCCCGCACCCTGTCGGCGAACCCGCCGTGGCGTTCCACGATCGTCCCCCGGGCCTCGGGACAGAGGTTGTGGTGGCCGGACATGCACTGGGGGCAGGTCATGCACGACTGGGCGAACCAGCCCAGGCCGACGGTCTGCCCGACAGCAAGGTGGGTCACCTGGGGGCCCACCGCCGCGATGCGTCCCACGATTTCGTGCCCGGGCACGAAGGGGTAGCGGGTGATCTCCCAGTCGTTGTTGAGCATGCTCAGGTCGCTGTGACAGATACCGCAGTGGCTCACGGCGATATCGACGTCTTCCGCCCCGATGTCACCGAGCTCATATTCGAAAGGCTGCAAATCGGCATGCGCCGACTCGACCGCGTAAGCCCTGATTTTCATGATGCTTCTCCTTTAGTGAAAAATGCGTATTAAAATTGTCTGTAACTCGGAAAAAATCTAGTGTCGTTTTCGGGGATAGCAAGCACAAGCTGGGTGATGGGGTTTGACCCGAAGCTTGAATCCACATGTGACGTGATTAAATTTTTCGATCAAGATGTTGTTTTTCATTTTTGATGATGCTCGTAAATGTAAACTATACGGCCGGATGACTTATGCGGCCCAAAAGCGGGAGAAATTGACATGAACACGATCCATGAACAGTTCCAAAAGGAAACCCTGG
>CAYMAR010000169.1:0-8149 GCA_964388465.1 uncultured Desulfobacteraceae bacterium | reverse complement strand
CCCCGCCTGGCAAGGCGCAGCATTTGTCCGGCTTTCCCGGTGCCTGTGTTTACATCCCAGCGGCAATCCGGTATATCTGCCTGCAGCTTGTCACCCTTCCCGGAGATGGAGATGATCGCCCCGATAAAAATCGTGATCGCCGAGGACCACCAGTTGTTCCGTGAAGGCCTCAAATCGATGCTTGCAACCAGAGAGGACCTCGAAGTTATCGACGAGGCTCAAGACGGTATCGAAGCGCTGCGCTGCGTCAAACGCCAGCCGCCCGACCTTCTGCTGCTGGACCTGTCCATGCCGCGCCTGAGCGGTATCAGCGTGATGAAGGACGTCAAGCGCCAATTCCCGGATGTCCGCATCCTTGCGCTGACAATCCACGAATCCGACGAATACGTCCTGGAGGCCTTCAATGCCGGAGCCGACGGCTACTGCATCAAGGACGCCAGCCGTGGGGAGCTCATGTTGGCCATCGACAGCGTCCTGGCGGGCAAGACCTACGTCAGCCCGGGCATTGCCGACAATGTCATGGAAGGCTACCTGGAAGGCCGCAAAAAGCTCAAATCCAAAAGCGACTGGGACACCATCACCCAGCGGGAGCGGGAGGTGCTGAAGCTGCTGGCGGAGGGCTATCTCAACAAGGAAATTGCCGGGCTTCTCCACATCAGCGTCAAGACGGTCGAAAAGCACCGGGCCAACATCATGAGCAAACTCGACCTGCACAATGCCCCGGCCCTGACGGCCTACGCCATTAAAAAAGGACTGGTCGATTCCAGGGGCTGAGCGCGCCTCCAACGGTCGAGACACCAAACGCCAGACACGGCTGTCCCCCGTCGTGCATCCGCCCGGGGCGCAGGGGGCTTGTACGTGCATCCGCGCCGCGGGGGAAGCCGGGCATTTTTGAGTCCGGCGGCCAGGGTGGATCGCCAGGGGGCGGTTCCTTAACGGGCGGCCGTGGCGGGTCGTCGGCGGGCTCTTCCACCGGCGGGCGGCCCGGCGGCGGGGGATCGGCCGGCGGCCGGCCCGGCTCTCTAACCGGCGGACGCGGGGGCCTGTTGGGCGGTTCCTCCACCGGCGGGTCACCGACACCCCTTGGCGATGCTTCGCGATGTCGTCCGTCCCGGTTTTCTGCAAGGGCCATCCTGTTTTTTCGTATCGGCATTTTCGTCGTGTGCTCCATTGTTGTCGCCCTGCCGCTCGATCGTCGGGCGGTCATTGGTCTGCAACCCACCCCGGAAAAACGGTTTGAAAGCCTTCCACCATAAACTGGACTGCGATGGCGATCAGGATCATTCCGAAGACGCGGGAGATCAGGTCGAGCGGCAGTTCGCCCACGGCTTTCTGGATATAGGGGCCGGTAAGAAGCGTCAGGTACAGGATGGCCAGGGTGACCGCCACCGCCAGGCTCAAAACCACGCTCGTCAGCAGACCGTCGCTTTGATACCCATAGATGATGACCGTCGTAATGGCGCCCGGGCCGGCGATCACCGGCACGCCGACCGGGATGAAAATCTGCTGATAGCGCCGGAGGACACGGTTTTTGAGATTCTGGGATTCATCACTGTCCTTCCGGTGGATTTCGATCGCCGTGCCTTTGAGCATACTGAAGCCGAACTGCAAGAGAATCAGTCCGCCGCCGATCTTGAAACTGGCCAGCTCGATCTTGAGCTTGATCAGCAATTGATGACCGCACCACAGAAAAATGAGGAGAATGGCCCCGCTTGAAATGATGACCAGGCCCGCCAGCAGCATCTGGAAGGCTTTTTGCCCGCCTTCGGAAGCTTTGACCCACAGGGGAATCTTTTCGATGGGGTTGACGATCGCCACCAGAGCGATCATGAAGTTGGAGATCGTTTCCCAGTTCATCGCCGTCTCCGTTCCACCGGCTTCGCCGCTTCGAACCGGGCCGCATCCGCAATCTGAGCATCGCGGGAATGGCCGGTCTAAACAACTCTCGCGGGGCCGCCTGGCTGAAATCGGACCGACGCTAAAGGCCGTGTTTCAACCGGTGGCGGGTTGCATGTGATCACGGACCTTTCGTACGCCCGGGACAGAGGCGGCACGCGCCAGCACCCCGTTGCGGGTGCCTTCGTCCGGCACCCGACCGATCAGGGTGACGATGCCGCGCCGGACCTCGACCTGGACCCGGCTGGCAACCGCGTCCAGCGACACGCGCACCGCATCGGCGATCGCCTCGTCGTTGCGCGGTCGATGCGGGGCGATGTCGAGGTTGTTGCGTAAGGCCCTCACCCCCGGCACGGCGGCGATCAGGCGCCCAACCGTCTGCTTGTCGACCGGCGTGCTGACGAATCCGTCAATGAACACCACCCCGTTGTCCACCGCCAGCACGAGATCGGTCGGCACGCTCGCCGGGTGCCGCTCCAGTTCTTCGAATTTTTCCATGATGCGGCCACGGATGATTTCGTCCTTGCCGGTCGCGCTGGATGGTGAGGGGCCTCCGTTATCGATCGCGTTGGCCGCCTTCTCGCCGCGCGAAGTCATGACGGCGGATGATTCCGTATCCATATCACCGAGCGGGACCCCGGCCGCCCCGCCATCGGCCTGGCGGACGTCGCGGGTTGCCGACCGGTGGGCCGTTGGCTTTTGTGGTTTCGGGTCGTCTGTCATGCCTGCTGCTTCCTCGCCGTGTCTTTCCTGACATTCATCTCCAGTAGTTGGTGCGGGTTTCCGGTTAGCCTGACCTAAAAATTGAATAATTTGCAACCGCGCGCAATAAAGCAAAGACCGTATTTGCGGGTCCTGCACCCCCTAAACCGGATATTTCACGCCCCTGCGGTGTCCATCGGCGAGCGCTCGATGACAAAGCCAATGGACACCGCAGGGAGAAATAATTTTTACGATTTACCCTACAACATCCGGGTGCCGATTGGGCCGTTGCGGCTATTGCCAATCTTAGGTCCGAAGCCTCGATTTTTATTGAATGATTCAGCATGTGGAAAAAATTTCATGAAAGATTCGGGCTTGTTGCCGTGTCGGTGCCATCCATGCGGCGGTTGGACCGCGGACATGCTCGCAGCTAATGGGAAGGCGGATGGTCGGCGTCGACGAGCAGGGGCTCGGCAGGCATTTCCAAGCAAACCGCCGTGCCCCTCCCGGGCCTGGCATCGATGACCAGGCGGCCCCCGACCACTTCGGCGCGGTCGTACATGCCGCGCAGGCCGTAACCGGTCAGGGGGTCGGGGTTGTCCAGCCGTTCTTGGAGATCGAACCCGCAGCCGTTGTCACGGACGCACATGCGCATCCCGTCGCCCATCCTTTCCAGTCCGACTTCGATGGTGTCGGCCGCACTGTGCTTCAGGGCGTTGTTCAGCGCTTCCTGCAGGATGCGGTAGACGACGATCTTGCTCGGTTCGGGGATCTCGCTTTCCTGCAACCCGAATGCCGTCTCGATGCGGGTATCCGTGTACATCTCCTGACTGCTGCGGCAGAACCACTTGACGGTGGCCAGCAGCCCCAGGTCGTCCAGCATCGAAGGCCGCAGGCTGGTGGATATCCGGCGCACCTCCTTGATGGTGTCGCGAATGTGGGTCACGATCGTTTCGAGGGCCACGGCATTTTGCGGAGGGGCGTTGTCCATTTTATGCAGTTTTTCCTCGATCGCGAATTTGATGGCCGCCAGATTGGCTCCGATGCTGTCGTGCAGTTCCTTGGCGATGGCTCGGCGTTCGTTTTCCTGGGTTTCGACGATCTGGCGGGACAGGGCCCGGAGGGTTTGCTCGGAGGCGCGCAGGGCCTGCTCCGTCTGCTTGCGCTCGGCCACTTCCCTTTCCAGGGCTTCGACCATCCGGGCCAGCTCGGCCGTCCGCTGGTCGACTGTCTTCTCGAGTTCGTCGCGTGCCTTTTCCAGTTGCGCTTTGGCCTCGAGGCGGGCGAGGTAGTCCCGGTGGCGCTTATGGACGCTTTGCAGTTTGAGGGGCAGCAGCCGCAAGTATTCCTGCTCCGGATCTTTGACGATGTAGTCGTAGATGCCCGCCTTGAGCGCCTCCGTCGCCAAACTCTCCGAGCCGGCGCCGCTCAGCATCACAAACGGCGGAATATCTTCCTGGGCCCGCAGTTGAAGGTAAGCTTCAAAACCGGACATGCCGGGCAGGTCATCGTCGACCACGACGATGTCGAACCCCATGCCGCCGGAGGCCATGGCTGCCGGGATGTCTTCAGCCAGTCCACAAACGACCAGTTCGCAAGGCAGGGACGATCTTTCAAGTGCCTGCTGCACGGCAAGCTGGTCGGCCGCGCGGTTCGCGACCAGTAAAATCCGGGTAGAAAAATGCAATGCATGTGCATTCATGACGGTTCCTCCGGCCTTTGCACCGACGCCGGACCAGCGTGGTCCAGGCACGAATTCCACGAGCGTTTCTCGTGGTGTGGGCACAGGCGCTTCCCCGCCGGCGGAGCCGCCACTGTCGGCGTTGGTGGTCGAACCACGCCAGCGGACCTGATACGCTATATTTTGTTTTGTTTGCAGTTGGGGGCGATACACCTCCAGCCGCCGGCTTGATGCGCCTGCGCTCGCCAAGTATTCAACATGACCACGCCAGGAAATCAACCGCTGCCAACGGCTAGCGGATTGCACGCCGCCGGCTCCTTTGGCGTCATTGGGAAACCGACGTCTGCCGGGCCTGTGCATCAATCTCCGATCGAGCCAAAAGCATATTTGCCGATGACTTCATTCAGGTCGATGGGGGGCTCTGTATCGATGATCGTATCACCGGGTGATAAGCGCTCACCACCCCCCCCGGCGTCGATTTCCATGTATTTTTCACCGATGAGCCCTTGCGTCTTGATCGAGGCGATGGCGTCGCTGTAAATCTTGATCGCCCCCTGCACACGAAATTCGACCACCGCCTGCCCGCGCTCCTGGTCGATGCGTACCGCCGTCACCTCACCGATGCGAATACCCATCATGGTGACGGCATTGCCGGCCCGCAGCGATGCAACCTTGCTAAAGCGCGCCGTCAAGGCATAGGTGTCGCCGCCCCATAGCGGCAGGTGGCCCAGTTCAACGGCCATATAGACGACACAGCCCAATCCGACGGTCATAAAAAAGCCGACCCAGGATTCGCGGGCGAATTTTTTCATGGCTGCGACCCTCCCCGGCAGATGACATTAAAACGGGCCAGGTGTTCCTGGTTGGCGACCGCCGACGCGATGACCGCCCCCAGTTCGGTTTGCGGTCGGCCCTGGGCAAGGCCGACCGCAAGGGTAATTCCGACCGGATCGACACAGGCCGTCTCGGCGGGACGGATGCGTTTCATGCGGGGGATGCCGCTGGCTGTCAGGTCGTCCCGAAAATTGTCGATCAGACGGCGGGTTTCTTCGACTTTTGCAAACGGCAACACCGTGACAAAGGCCTCCATGCTGTAGCGCGTCGAAAAGCCGCCCACATCGCTGAAATGTTTGCTGATGAACGTCCCCATCGTGGCAACCAGCTCCTGCGCGGCGGAATGGCCCAGCGCGGCGGCAACGCCCGGCATGTCTTCTATCGTGAAAATGGCCGCGGTGTAGGCGACTTCTTCAGGTTTGCGCACCAGGTCCGACAGATAGCGCATCTTAAATTGTCGGCGTGAATACAGCCCGGTCAGCTCCCGCTGCAGCAATTCCAGGCTGTGGACGAATTCGGTGCGGAAGGGATGATCGAATTGTTCGAATTCTTCGGGCGGTCCTTCAAAAATGACACGCCCCTCGTAGAGCGCCAGAATGACGTTGGAGATGAAGAAAACATCGGGCAGATCATGGCTGATCAGGATGGCGGAGAATTTATGCCGCTGCTGGTGGGCGGCAATCATGCTCAGAATGGCATTTTTGCGGATCGGATCCTGCCCGGAGGTGGGCTCGTCGAACAGGACGATATCCGGTTCGCTGACCAGGGCCCTTGCCAGCGCCACGCGCTTCTGCATGCCGCCGGACAGTTCCCCCGGGAATTTTTCGGCCGCATCGCGCAGTTCCATCTGCTCCAACTGCGCCCGCACGCGTTTATCGGCCTGACGGCGGTCGATCGCTCGGTTGCGGCGCAGGGGCAGGGCCACGTTTTCATGGACGGTCAGGGAACTGAACAGGGCGTTGTTCTGAAACATATAGCTGATCCTCTCGAGATAAGCGTCTGTTTGCCCGGGCCCCATGCGGTCGACGGGCTGGCCCTTGAAAAGCACCCGGCCGGCGTCGGGTCGCATCAGGCCGACAATGTGTTTGAGCAGCACGCTCTTGCCCACGCCGCTCTTGCCGATGATCGCCAGGACCTGGCCCTCGTGCAGACGGAAACTGACCTCTTCGAGGACGGGGTTGCCATCGAAGGTCTTTGTCAGGTTTTGCACTTCGATCAGGGCTGGCGCCATGTCGGCTAGGCTCCCTCCGGTTTGTCCCGCAACGGCGGCCTCGACCCGTGAGGGCCGGTCCGTCCTCAAAGCAGAAAAGACGTTATCAGGTAGTCGGCGATCAAAATAAAGACACAGGAGCGGACCACGGCGTCGGTGGTGGCCAGGCTCACGCCGCGGGCCCCGCGCCCGTCCTTGCGCATGTGGGTGTAAAATCCGTGAAAGCAGCAGACGGTCACCACGATGACGGCGAAAATGAGCGATTTGACGAATCCACCCATGACGTCGATCGTCTGCATGCTGTCGGTCAGGCGGTGATAGTAGGCGCCCGTGTCGCTGCCAACCAGCACGACGCCGGAAAGATAACCGCCCGCGATGCCGACCACGTCGAAAAGCGCGGTTAAAAGCGGAAAACTGATCAGGGCGGCCGCCACCCGCGGGCTGACCAGATAGGCCAGCGGATCGATGCGCATGGTATACAGGGCGTCGATCTGCTCCGAGATGCGCTGAATCCCGATTTCGGCGGCCATGGCCGAGCCGGCCCGGGCCGTGATCATGATGGCGGTCAGCACGGGGCCGAGTTCACGCACCAGAGCCAGGCCGATGGCCGTTCCCAGAGCACCCTCCGATCCGAACTTGGCCAGGGTGTAGTGCAGTTGCAAACCCATGACCATCCCCGTGAAGGCGGCGACCAGGACAATGATGCCCATCGTCCGCGCGCCGATGAAATAGATCTGCTCGAATACGGCCGCCCATTGATCGCGCTGAAAAACCATTGCCAGCGACCGGAAGAAAAATAGGGTCGCCGCACCGAAATTGTCGACCCCGCGAAGCCCAAACGATCCGATGGGTTCGAAAAAGCGCAGAAATCGATGGGCCGGCGAAGGGGCCATCGGACGCTGGGCCGGGCGGTTGCTCATGGGAAGCCCCCTACAAAATATTGGACTTCATGGCCCAGGTACTGTGCGGATAAAAGCGCTGGAGCATGATCCAGTCCTCTTCTAGCGGTTCCACATCCTGGGTTTCCAGGTAGCGGCAGACGCCACGGAAATAAAGAGCCTCCGGCGCAAAGCTGCTGGGGGGCGACTGCTCGAAGTCTTCTATGAAAAGCGGATCCATTCCCGTAGTTGTCGACCCATTGTATGGCGATCATGATTTATCCCCCCCGGCTGAAAGGTTGTTGCTGACGCTTGGCATCGAAATTGATCGTACCGACTAACATCATGGTGGTTTGCGATCGAAAAGCTATAGGGAAATGCCGGTATTCGGCGGCCGAGCGGGCTGTAAAAAGATGTCGAAGGCTTCCCATCGGGAATGGCTGATGCACTCGAATGAAACGAGCGGCACGTTCGCCTTAAATACAGATCGTGGGGTTATTATGCGCGACGTCGTGAGAGAACCGCGGGTTGTTTCCGGCTGGAGCGATCGCGTTGCGCTCCCATTGCCGCCCTTCAGGACGTGTTCACGCAACGGCGGGTTGGGGCCGCCGCGGCACGTAAGATCTTCAGACGACTCGTCATGGTCAGGAAATCAAGTCCGGTCGACGACACACGCGCTGAATACCGGCTGCGACCGGCGGCAATACGGCCGATAAGGTATTGGTCGGTGGCACTGCGGCCGTTAGGCTTAATTACGTTGCGAAAAATCAAACGCCGGCTGGGCGGCTCCCCGCAAATGGGGGCGGTTCACACACGGCGGTCGAACCAAGACATCATCGAGGAAAGGCGCATGAACGGCAAACGGCAACCGCCGCCGCGCACCCTATTTGCAAAATTCAGCTCCGCTTTCACCCCGACGGGGAAAACCGCCCCAACCAGAGAGGCTCC
>CAYMAR010000168.1:3903-8208 GCA_964388465.1 uncultured Desulfobacteraceae bacterium | reverse complement strand
GGGCGGCCAACGCCAATGGAGAGGAAAAATCATGCCGAGAGTTCTGGAGGCCAAACTGCTGGCGGAAGGCAAGAAATTTGCCATCGTGGTGAGCCGCTTCAACGATTTCATCACCGAGAAACTGGTTAGCGGCGCCCTGGACGCCCTTGTGCGCTCCGGCGCCCGGGACGAGGACATCGATCTGGTGCGGGTGCCGGGGGCTTTCGAAATCCCGCTGATGGCCAAACGCATGGCCGCCAAGGGTCGCTACGACGCGATTGTCTGCCTGGGGGCCGTCATTCGCGGCGCCACGCCGCATTTCGACTACGTCAGCGCCGAGGTAACCAAGGGGGTGGCCGTGGTCAGCCTGGATGGCGATCTGCCGGTGATCTTCGGTATCGTCACGACCGACACGATCGAACAGGCCATCGAACGGGCCGGCACCAAGGCCGGCAACAAGGGCTGGAGTGCGGCCATGGCGGCGGTCGAGATGGCCAACCTGATGGACGTGGTGGACCAGGCCTGATCATGGGCCGACGGCGACAGGCGCGTGAACTGGCCTTGCAGGCCCTTTATTTTCTGGATGCCCGCGCGGGCGACCCCGAAGAGGGCATGGCCCTATTTCACCGCAACTTCACGCCGCCGCGCCAAGCGCGTGACTTCATGGACCGACTGGTTCAGGGCGTGACCGCCAACCGCCAGACGATCGATGCGATCGTCGAACGCTATTCCGAAAACTGGAAGCTATTCCGCATGCCGCGGGTCGATCGCAACGTGATCCGCATGGCCGCGTTCGAGATGTTTTGGCAGGCCGACATCCCGCACAGTGTGTCCATCAACGAGGCCATTGATCTCGGCAAACAATACGGCACCGACGATTCGGGTGCATTCATCAACGGAATCCTTGATCGTATTCGCAAAGCGCTGGAGAGCGGTGAGCTGGCGCCGCCCGCCATCGACGTGGGCGAGGGGACCGGTCAGCCGGAAACAGCCTAATCGCACCAGGAGGAACATCATGCTAATCGAAAAACTGGCGGTCGGTCCGATCATGGCCAACTGCTTTGTCGTCGGATGCGAAACGACCCGCGAAGGTGCGGTAATCGATCCGGGGGCCGAGGCCGACCGCATATTGGACGTGGTAGCGGCCGCCGGACTGACCATTACCCGAATCATCAACACCCACGGGCATTTCGATCACGTGGGCGCCAATCGGGAGATCAAGGCGCGCACGGACGCCGAACTGATCATCCATCCCCTGGATGCCCCCATGCTGGCCCAGCTCGACCAAATGGCCGGTGCTTTCGGCATGGCGGTGGACAATTCGCCCCCGCCGGATCGCACCGTCGAGGAGGGCGATCAGATTCAGATCGGCCGACTGGTCCTGACCGTACTGCACACGCCCGGGCATACCCCCGGCGGCATCGCTCTGCATACGGACGGGCACGTTTTTGTGGGCGACACGCTTTTCCAGGGTTCGATCGGCCGAACAGATTTCCCCGGGGGCGATTACGATACGATCATCCGCAGCATTCGGGAGAAGCTTTTTCCGTTGGGCGACCGGGTCGTGGTCTACACCGGTCATGGCCCCGAGACCGACATCGGCACGGAGAAGCAGTACAATCCCTTTGCCCGCCTCGCCTGAGCGATTTTCGCCCCGCCGCGACGCCCTTCCGCCGAACGGACGGGATACACGCCGCCTTCCGGCGCCGTGATGCCGGTTTGAGGCCAGGGTGCGAAGAGACCGCCATTTCGCTTGCACGGTTATGACCGGTCTGATAAATTTTTTTCCTTTCGGGTATTTCGATCACCGTCGCCGGGCGCCGCGGGTTGAGCGCGGCGGTGTTGGCCAGATCTGCACAGATGGTATGCCACGTTCATGACTTTGCCGCTTGAGGTCACAAGAAGGAAATCACGCCCCATCCAGATCGGGCCGGTAACCGTCGGCGGCGGTGCACCGATTTCGGTCCAGTCCATGACCAACACCCCCACCGCAGATGTGACCGCCACGGTGGCGCAGATCAAGCGGCTGGAAACGGCCGGCTGCGAAATCATCCGTGTGGCCGTTCCCGACGAAGCGGCGGCCGAGGCCATTGCCCGCATCAAATCCCAGATCACGATTCCGTTGGTCGCCGACATCCACTTCGACCATCGCCTGGCCATCCGGGCGGCCCGGGCCGGCGCCGACGCCCTGCGGCTCAATCCCGGAAACATCGGCGGGACGGCCGAGATCCGGGCCGTGGTGGACTGCGCCCGGGATCATGGTCTGTCGATTCGTGTGGGGGTCAACGCCGGATCGCTGGAAAAGGACCTTCTCGCCCGCCACGGCGGGGTGACGCCGGAGGCCATGGTGGCCAGCGCCATGCGTCACGTGGAACTGCTGCGGTCGATGGATTTCGAGGCCGTCAAGGTTTCCATCAAGGCCTCGGACGTGCCGCGCACGCTGACCGCCTACCGCCTTTTGGCGGCGCGCACCGATCTGCCCCTGCACGTTGGCGTGACCGAGGCCGGCGCGCTGTATACCGGGATCGTCAAATCCGCGCTGGGCATCGGTATGCTGCTGGCCGAGGGCATCGGCGACACGCTGCGCGTGTCGCTCACCCGCGACCCGGTCGAAGAAGTCCGGGTGGGGTTCGAAATCCTCAAGGCCCTGGGCATCCGCCGACGCGGGCCGGATCTGATCGCCTGCCCGACCTGCGGACGCACCCAGATCGACCTGTTCGACATCGTCGAAAAAGTCGAGGCGCGGATCAACACCCTGGCGCAGCCCATCAAGATCGCCATCATGGGCTGCGTGGTCAACGGACCCGGTGAAGCCCGCGAGGCGGACATCGGGGTGGCCGGCGGCAAAGGGGTCGGCATTCTGTTCAAAAAGGGCGAGATCGTGCGGAAGTTCCCCGAGAGTGAACTTGTCGACGTGCTGCTGGCGGAAATCGACCGCTATGCGGCCGAAGCCCTTTCGTCGGATCGGACAGTGCCGGGGCGGGACGATTAAATCGAAGCGAGCGTTAGCAAACGGAGAAAAATATCCATGAGCAAAAAGCAGCAGACCGCAATCAGCCCCGGGCGCGCGGACGATTATCCCGAATGGTATCAACAGGTGATCAAGGCCTCGGAATTGGCCGAAAAATCACCGGTGCGCGGGTGCATGGTGATCAAGCCCTGGGGCTACGCCCTCTGGGAGAACATCATGCGCGGCATGGACGACATGTTCAAGGCCACCGGGGTGAAGAACGCCTATTTCCCGCTTTTCATCCCCCTGGGCTTTCTCGAGAAGGAAGCCGAACACGTGGAGGGATTCGCCAAGGAGTGCGCCGTGGTGACCCATCACCGCCTGGAGAAATCCGATGACGGGGGACTGGTGCCGGCGGGCCCGCTCAGCGAGCCGCTGGTGGTGCGCCCCACCTCCGAGACGATTATCGGCGACTCGTTCGCCAAATGGGTTTCGAGCTACCGCGATCTGCCGATCCTCATCAACCAGTGGGCCAACGTCGTGCGCTGGGAGATGCGCACCCGCCTTTTTCTGCGCACCAGCGAGTTTCTCTGGCAGGAGGGGCACACCGCCCACGCCACCGCCGAGGAGGCCATCGAGCGGACCCGGATGATGCTGGAGGTCTACGCCGACTTTGCCGAAACGTTTCTGGCCATGCCGGTCATCCGGGGGCGCAAGACCGAATCGGAGCGTTTCCCGGGGGCGGTGGACACGCTGTGCATCGAGGCCATGATGCAGGACCGCAAGGCGCTGCAAGCGGGCACTTCACATTTCCTGGGACAAAATTTCGCCATCGCCTCGGGGATTCGATTTCAGAATGACAGGGAGCAGGAAGAACACGCCTGGACCACCTCGTGGGGGTCGTCGACGCGTCTGATCGGCGGGCTCATCATGACCCACAGCGACGACAACGGACTGGTGCTGCCGCCGCGCATCGCCTCCGCCCACGTGGTGCTCATGCCCATCAGCCGCAGCGACCAGGATCGGGCCCGGGTGATGGAATACACACACAACCTGGCGGCCGATCTGCGCCGCCAGCGCTACCACGGGGGCCCGGTCGTGGTGGAGATCGACCAGCGCGATATCGGCGGCGCCCGGGGATGGGACTGGATCAAAAAGGGCATTCCGGTGCGGGTCGAGATCGGCCCCAAGGATATCGACAAGGATGCCGTCTTCGTGGGGCGCCGCGACCGCGAGGCGCGCGCGCGAACCTCGATCCCTTTGGGCCGGTTCACTGGCGGCTTCACCCGTCTGCTGGACGAGATTCAGGACAACCTCTACCAGCGGGCGCTTGATTATCGCGAAGCCCACACGGTGGCGCTGGACGCGCGCGCGGC
>CAYMAR010000168.1:0-3803 GCA_964388465.1 uncultured Desulfobacteraceae bacterium | reverse complement strand
TATGATTCGAATTACCGACATCCTGGACAGAGTGGCCGAGAACAATCCCGAGGCCGACCTGGATATCATCGATCGGGCCTATATCTTCAGCGCCCGCGTCCACGACGGCCAGATCCGGCTTTCCGGGGAGCCCTATCTTTCCCACCCGCTCGAGGTGGCCGGCATCCTGGCCGAGATGAACCTCGACCCGGTCAGTATCGCGGCGGGGCTTCTGCACGACGTCGTCGAGGACACCCACGCCACGCCCGAGGAGATCGAGCAGACCTTCGGCCAGGAAGTGATGCGCATCGTGGCCGGTGTGACCAAGATGAGCAAGCTCTCCTTCGGCAGCTCGCTGGCGCGCCAGGCCGAGAGTCTGCGCAAAATGCTGCTGGCCATGGCCGACGATATCCGGGTGATCCTGATCAAACTCGCCGACCGCCTGCACAACATGCGCACCCTGGCCTTTCACAAAGAGGGCAAGCGCCGCGTGATCGCCCGTGAAACCCTTGACATCTATGCGCCCATCGCCGCCCGTCTGGGGATCTACTGGATCAAGAACGAGCTGGAAAACACCTCCTTCATGCACCTGATGCCCGAGGAATACACGCGCATCAAGACCAACGTCAGTACGGACCAAGAAGCGCGTGAACAGTACATCGAAGACGTGAAGGGTTATCTGCGCCGCCAGATGGAAGCGTACAAGCTCGATTGCCAGGTGCTCGGGCGTTACAAGAATTTCTACAGCATCTACCAGAAGATGATTTCCCAGAAGCTGGCATTCGAAGACGTCTACGACATCATCGCCTTCCGGATCATCCTCGAATCGATTCCCCAGTGCTACGAGGCGCTCGGCATTGTGCATTCCCTCTGGAAACCCATCGACATCAAATTCAAGGATTATATCGCCCGGCCCAAGCCCAACATGTACCAGTCGCTGCATACGACGGTTATCGGCCCGCGCGGCGAGCGGGTCGAGATTCAGATCCGCACCCTCGAGATGGATCGGGTGGCCAAGTCCGGTATCGCGGCGCATTGGCGCTACAAGGAAGGCGGGTCGATGGATGAATCCATCGGCCGGCGCTTTGCCTGGATCCAGAACTTGGTCGAAAACCAGGAAAACTTCCGCAACCCGGACGAATTTCTGGAAAACGTCCGGATCGATCTCTATCCGGACGAGGTCTATGTCTTCACCCCTCAGGGCGACGTCAAGACCATGCCCAAAGGGGCGACACCGGTGGACTTCGCCTACATGATCCACACCGAGGTGGGCAACCAGTGCACCGGTGCCAAGGTCAACGGGCGCATCGTGTCGCTGAATCACGAACTGGAAACCGGTGATACCGTCGATATCATCACCTCCAAGAGCCATCGGCCCAGCAAAGACTGGCTCAAGTTCGTCAAGACGGTCAAAGCGCGATCGCGTATCCGCCAGTGGATCAAGGTCCAGGAGAAGAACCGCAGCCTGAGTCTGGGGCGCGAGATGTGCGAGAAAGCCTTCCGCAAGCACCGCCTCAATTTCAATACGCTGATGAAATCGGAGCAGATGGAGGCGGCGGTGGCGCACTTCGGTTTCAAGACCATCGATGACCTGATTGCCAGCGTGGGCTACGGCAAAACCACACCGCTGCAGGTCGTGCGCCGCTTTATCCCCAAAAGCGAAGAGGAAGCGGCGGACAAGCCGCGGGAAACCATTTTCGACCGTTTGATCGGGCGGGTGAAAAAGCGGAAGCCCTCGGCGGGTGTCCTCGTGAAGGGCCTGGACGACATCCTGATCCGCTTTGGCAAGTGCTGCCAGCCGGTGCCCGGCGACCCCATCGTGGGATATATTACCCGGGGGTACGGCGTCACCGTTCACCGGGCCAATTGCGTCAACGCCCTCAAGATGAGCCCGGAGCGGCAGATCGAGGTGGCCTGGACCGAGGAGACCAGCGAAACCTACCCGGTCAAGATCTTAATCGTGTCTTACGATCGGGTGGGGCTTCTGGCCGATATCGCCACCAGTATCAGCAAGAACGAAGCCAATATCCTGAGCTTGAATACCCATACGAAGCCCAACAAGACGGTGGAGAGCTACCTGACCCTGGCCGTGGCGGGCACAGGCCATCTGGATCGCGTGGTCTCTTCGCTGCGCAAAATCAGTTTGGTGCAGGAAGTCCGGCGTTTGAACACCTGACAAGGGAGGCTATTCCGGAAAAAAGCGGGCGGCGTGTCGGAATGTGGTCGGGGTCATTTGGAAGGGCGGCCCGATCGACAGCGACCGATGCACCCGGAAGCGTTTCCTCAGGCCTTCAGTGGCTGAGGTCATGGCTGCAAGTCCGATGAGCCGGTACGATTCATCCCCCGGCTCCCGGCGCCGGTGACCCTCAGGGGGCTTTGACGACATGCCCCGACTTGATGCAGCTCGTGCAGACCACGATGCGCTTGGGACGCCCTTCCTGCAGCGCCCGCACGGATTGCAGATTGGGGTTGAAACGTCTTTTATTGACGTTGTGGGCATGGCTGACATGATTGCCCACCATGGGTTTCTTGCCACAAATTTCACATTTCCTGGCCATCTTGCTTCCCTTTCAATGATCCCCATCGGAGGTTGACCCGACGCCGGTTTCGGGGTTTGGCGGGGCGTCACGCCGGCAGCCCCGCACCCGGACATCCAACGCGGGAAAAGCGCTGCGATCGAAATAGAAAAAAATACATGATCACATATAAGATGTAAAGTTATTTTTGGAGATCATCAAAAAAAGGGCAGGATGCTGTCTCCGGCCTGGGTAGACTTGGCAAGCGAGGCTTCGGTTTCGGCGATCAGTTTCAGGGCTTCCTGATGAATGCCGACATCCGGGTAGCGCGTCAGGACATTTTTGAACCGCCGCATGGCGGCTTTGTAATGCTTGGATTTATAATAGAACCGTCCGATCGAAAGCTCGGCCATGGCCAGGCTGCGCAGGCAGGCGTTGATGTGGGCCTGTGCTTTGATGGTATAGGGATCGTTGGGGTGGTCGCGCTGCAGGCGGCCGAAGGTCTCGAGGGCTTTCTGGGCGGAAGACTGATCGCGGTCGGGGGTGTCGATCTGCTCGAAGTAGCACATCCCCGTCATGTAAATAACGTAGGGTATGGCTTCATTGCGGGGGTGCAGGCTTTCGAATTCCTCGTACGCGAAGACGGCTTCTTCGTAGTTGCCCAACTGGTAATTGGCGTCGGCGATCTTGAGTTCGGCCAGCTTGGCATAGTCGCTGTAGGGGTACCAGTCCTTGAGTTTCTCGAACGCTTCTTTGGCATCCTCGTAGTCGCCGGATTCGTATTCGTCCATGCCGTTCCAGGCCAGGGTCTGGGCGGTTTCGTCGTCGTCGTCGCCTTCGAGCAGATCAAGCAAAGCGCAGCCCGATAGCAGCAACGGAAGCATGGCGATGAGCAGGAGTCGTTTCATGACGCGGTCACCCCAGGCCGATGGACGGCCTTAAACGGCATCGAGGTGTTGTTGCGCCAACCCTGGGTTGTGGCCGGCCTCGGGTGTTCGGCGCGTAGGGGTTGGGCCGGGACCGTCTTAAACCAGTTTGCCGAGCGACTCTTCCAGTTTGGCCTTGGCCACCATACCGGTAATCTGGTCGACAACATTGCCGTCCTTGAAAAAGATGAGGGTCGGAATGGCCTTTATCCCGTATTTGCCTGGCGTTACCGGATTGTCGTCCACATTGCATTTCATGAATTTGATCTGGCCCGCATAGCTTGTGGCCAACTCTTTCACCACGGGCCCGATGGCCTTACAGGGGCCGCACCAAGGCGCCCAAAAGTCGACCATTACCGGGGTGTCCGACTGCAGCACCTCG
>CAYMAR010000167.1:0-8224 GCA_964388465.1 uncultured Desulfobacteraceae bacterium | reverse complement strand
CGCGTTTTGATCCAGGCGCGCCGTCGAGACGGGTCTTGGGAATGGAAGCGCGGGGGAGGGGGGGGATTGTTCACCGCCAAATTCGATATGCAAAAGACCCGGGGCAGGACCTATGGCTTTGCCCTGAAAATTGCCAAGGGCGGCATTCCATGGACCGAAAAGCCTCACCGGCACCGCGCCGTTGCGCTTGCCGGGGTTAATTCGGTCCGGCCGTATGCCGCCCGGTTGAATGGCGCGAGCGCCGCCGAGCGGCCGCCGACAGGTTCTATTTTGTTTGACGACCGTTGAGGGTTTAGTTCAAGCGGGCGGACAGGTGAGCCGCCCGCTTGTGTTGGCATTGATGAAATTAGTTTTGAAAGCGCCGGCGGCCTAAAACGGCCAGACCGATACAACTCGCTCCGAGGAGAAAAATCGAGGCGGGCTCGGGAACAGACTGGCCTCGAAACGCATAGATCTCGGTACCGATCCAGTCACCCGCGAAATAGGTCTGAAGCTCATCGAACGGGGTAGACAACTGGCTGAGCATGGCCAGCAGCTCGGGACTCTGTTCTCCATCCCCCAACAATAGTTTTAGTTGCTCCAGCAGTTCGAATGGATTTGTCAGAAAAAAGTTGGAGGCCGTGCCCATGTAGAGCGTGTCCCCGGCAGCCACCATACTGCGAATACCGTAGGTGTATTTTGCGCCGAATCCGTCGTCCATTAGCAGGTCCCAAGTCAGACCGTCCCCTTGAAGTTCACAAGCTTCATGACCCCCAGGTTGGAGAGCCCCGCCAGTTGGGGATATTGCGCGGCCGTTGGGGTGAGGTTGGTAAAATCATCAATCCCGTTGACCTTGTAAAACGAGAAGCTGTCGGTGAAGTCCCAGGTACCGACATATAGGTGGTTGTCAAAGACGGTCAACTCCGCCACCGAGGTGTCGTCAGCAAATGTAGCGATTTTCTTCCAGCCCGCTTCGGACGCACTCTCGTCCCCATAGCGCCATAGCTCTCCGCCGGTTTCGCCATTCTCCGTGCCGAGGTACAGATAGCCGTCATGCACTATCATGGTGCGATTTGAGTCGTTGGCCTTCACGCCCGTCGGTCCCCCGGGAATCTCTTCCCACACATCGCCCGAGGCATCGCTGCGGAAGAGCATTGTGCCGTTCGTACTGCTGGCCGTGCCGGCGTAAAGCCGTCCCTTGTAATCGATCATCTCGCGATAGCCAGTGTTTTCTGCAGATACCGGACCGACCTGCGTCCAGTTCTGCCCACCTTCGTTTCGATAGATCTTACCCCCGGTGGATTTGATATAGCCGATCCCGTCGAGGATGTTGCCACTGCCGCCAAGGTCAAGATCGCCGTTGATCAGGTCGGTGGCAATGCTAACGTAGTCGAGTTCCACGCTCCAGGTGCCAGCATAGATGGTGTCATTGAATTCGGCCATGGACCATGTATAGCGGTTCATCGTATCGCCGAAGCCACGCTCCGCCGTCAAATTCTCGACGCTATCGGCGGGCAGGGCAAGCCCGAAAGCTGCCCCGGCGAAGAGTGGGCATAAGAAGATGAGAACTGTACACAAAAGTAACAATCGCCGCATGTATTTCTCCTATCTGCGTCACAGGTTATCGGGGCGGGCAGCGGCCTCCTTTCGCGCTGGTCCACTTATGGGGATGAAAAAGTCAATGGGTCGGCCGATAGTGAACCGCGATCAGCGCCGTAAGGTGCTGAGGCGCGGACCATCCTATATCTACCGCGACAGCGGATAAATTGACGCAGATTTAAAGAAGCTTTTCGGTTAAGGCTTGCGGTGAAAGTTGGTCGTAAAGGTAGCGAGATTACTATGCCGGTTCGGAGTCAAACCGGAAGAGGTGGTCTCAAAGGCCAGCAAACACCGGTTTCCATGGCATTTGCCTTGATGCAAGAATGGTGTCAGGTAGGCGGCCAAACATTAAATTAAATTTGTATATATAATACAGTACCTTGAAAAATCTTTCCGATAGGCACTAAAAAATTTTTCTATAGATGGTAATTTTTCTTCCAATCAAGGGTAATCTATTTCAACAGTTTAGAATCGCCTGGTAATCCGGGACAGCCGCCATTCGATAAAGTGGCGCGCCGTCGCTATTGGGGCGGTAAGGTCTTGCGGATCTCGAACAGCAGGTCGTCGTAGACTTTATTGCCGGGATCGCGTTTGACGGCATCCTTGGCGTCGATGGCCGCGCGCTGGTTGTCGCCTTTGCGGTGCCAGGCCGTGGCCCGTCCGTAATAGGCCGGAGCGAATTCGGGATCGCGCCCCAGGGCCTGGCTGAAGTCGTCGATGGCGGCGTCGTAGCGTTCTTTACTGATCCAGGACCAACCGCGGTTATGGTAGACAAACTGGATCTTCTTCTGCCGGGGCAGAAGTTCGATGGCCCGGGTGTAGTCGTCGATGGAGGCGTCGATCCGGCCGCTCTTCTGGTTGGCGTTGCCGCGCGACTCCAAAATGAAATAACGCATCGACTTCTGTCCCGCAGGCGCCAACTCAAGCGCCTTGGATAAATCGTAGATGGCCTGGTCAAACTGGCGTGCCTTAAGATAGGCGTTGCCGCGGTTGTAGTAGACTTTGTAGCTGTCCTCGCTGTTGGGCTCCAGTTCGAGCACCTTGTCAAAGCTGTCGACTGCGCGGGCATACTCCATGCGTTCGTAGAAAACCAGCCCCTGATCATAGTAGTCGTCGGCATACTTCTGCGATCCGCTCGCGCAGGATGCCATCACGACCGATAAAAGGAGTAATCCTAACCTGGGTGTCCGCATGCCTTGCCTCCTTTGATGGCGCTTGTCCGATCGGTGCCCCTTCACGCGGTGGAATGCCGCTGGGGCGAACTTTGTTTTATCCAGACAATAAAACGTTAAAATAAAGCATCGAGTCCTCGAGTTCAAGCCTTTCCGTTGCCGGCCCCGGGGGACCCCGCGCCGGTCGCCTGTTTCTGCCCGCCGACCCTGGTCTTTTTTATTAAAATGGGGTAGAAATCGACGATTTCGCATTCGTCGTCCGGATGTGCATTCCGGCGATCGCCTGCCAGGCGAGAACCCCATCGTTATCTGGAGGCCGCTCAATGACGCTCAGCGCCTATCTCACCCTCGCCATTCTGATAGTCACCTTCGGCCTTTTGATTAAGACCAGGCTTCCGGCGGCCGCCGTCTTCATGGGGGCGCTGGCCGCCGCCATCACGCTGAAACTGGCGCCGACCCAGGAACTGCTCAAGGGGTTCAGCAACCAGGGAATGCTGACGGTGGCCGTTCTGTACATCGTCGCCGCCGGTATGTACGCCACGGGCGCGATCACGATTATCATGGACAAGCTGATCGGTCTGCCCCGCCGCATCGCCCAGGCGCAGCTCAAGATCCTGCCGCCCATCGCCGTGGGCAGCGCGTTTTTGAACAACACGCCGCTGGTGGCCATGATGATTCCGGTCATCCGCGACCTGACCCAGTCGGCCCGTCTGCCGGCCAAACACCTCTATATGCCCCTCAGCTTCGCCTCGATACTGGGCGGCGTCTGCACCATCATCGGCACCTCCACCAACCTGGTCATCGCCGGACTGGTGGTCGATGTCCTGGCCGAGGCGCCGGCCAACCTTCCGGCCATGCGCCCCCTTAAAATGTTCGACCCGGCCTGGGTGGGCCTTCCGGCGGCCGTCATCGGCATCGGGTTCATGATCCTGTTCGGCCGCTTCCTGCTGCCCCGTGACGACCGCGAGGAGGCGGAAGTCCCGCCGCGTCGCATGTACAGGGCCGAATTCGAGGTCGAACCCGACTCCCTGCTGATCGGCAAGACGGTTGCGGAATCCGGCATCGCCGGGGCCCAGGGGATCGAACTGCTTTCGATCCGCCGCGGGCCGGAACTCAAAACGACGGATCTCGACGGCGAAATCCTCGCAGCCGGTGACCTGCTGTCGTTTTCCACTGGCACCGACGCGCTGACCGAACTTTGGCGCACCAACGGATTGATCCCGCATCTTCGCCTGGAGACCATGAAAACGCCCCGGCACACCCATCAACTCGTCAAGGCGGTCATCTCCCGGCAAAGCCGTCTCGTGGGCCGCAAACTGGTCGACCTGCCCTCGCCGCACAGCCCCTACCCGTTTAAAATCGTGGCCTTGTCCCGCGACGGCCAGCCTGTCCGCGGGCTTTTGGAGGACGCCCGTATTGAAGCCGGCGACAAGGCGGTTTTCGAAGTCAACGACACCTTTTTCTACGGGAGCTACCTGGAACACGACTTCTCGCTGACCAAACCGCTGGAAGGCTACCACCTGCAGCGCACCGACCGGGCCGTGGAAGCCGCCGCGATCACCCTGGCCATGATCGTTGTCGTGGCCACGGGATGGATGAGCATGCTCAACGCCGGCCTTTTAGCCAGCGGCGCCATGCTTGTCACCGGTTGCCTCAGCCTTCAAACGGCCGGCCGCAGCATCGACTGGGGGACCCTGGTGGTCATCGCCTGTGCGATCGGCCTGGAATCGGCGGTCACACGCAGCGGACTGGCCGACCAGATCGCGGGATTGCTGACCGCCATGGGGGGCGCGAATCCTTACCTGGCCCTGGGCGTGATTTATCTGGGATGCACCTTCATGACCAATGTGATCACCAACAACGCGGCCGCGGCCTTCATGTTCCCGATCGCCCTGTCCACGGCGGCCCAGATGGGACTCAATTTCATGCCCTTCGCCGTTACCCTCATGGTCGCGTCCTCCTGCGCCTTCATCACGCCCACCGGTTACCAGACGAACCTGATGATCTGGGGGCCGGGAGGCTACGCCTTCGGCGACTTTGTCAAGATCGGCACCATCATGACCCTCATTGTTGCGGCCGTGACCCTGGTCTTGGCCCCGATGGTGTTTACATTCTAACGCATTGGGTCGCGGCCGGTCCGCGACCGCAACGGGGCCGGTTCTAAAACCTTTCACTTGCCCGAATTTGGTTTACATCCTGAAACCGGTCCGCTAAAAAATCAGGACTGCCGGCGGTTCTTTCCAAACGGCCATACGCGTGCAGAGTTCCACCCTCAGC
Source organism: uncultured Desulfobacteraceae bacterium (assembly GCA_964388465.1). Classification (GTDB taxonomy): domain Bacteria; phylum Desulfobacterota; class Desulfobacteria; order Desulfobacterales; family UBA5852; genus JABZFP01. The sequence continues at coordinate 3,197 of CAYMAR010000167.1, read as the reverse complement.
AGCCCAGAAGGAGTCCAATCATGCTTTCCGACATCTACCAAAGACTTTACGACCAGCTTAAGACCTCAATCCCCGAGGACCGCCTGATCCACGACGACCTGCGGACCCTGGCTTACGGAACGGATGCCAGCTTCTACCGCTATGTGCCCAACCTGATCGTCAAGGTCGAGTCCGAGCAGGAGGTCATCGCCACGCTCCAGGCCTGCCGTGCGCTCGGGGTGGCGGTCACTTTTCGGGCGGCCGGCACCAGCCTGTCGGGGCAGGCCTGCACCGACGCGGTGCTGATGGTCCTGGGCGACAAGGGCTGGCACGACCACGCCATCGCCGACGATCACTCCGAGATCACGCTGCAGGCCGGCCTGCGGGGCGCCGAGGCCAACCGCCTGCTGGCCCCTTTTGGCAAGAAGATCGGTCCGGATCCGGCCTCGATCGACTCGGCCAAGATCGGCGGGATCGTGGCCAACAATGCTTGCGGCATGGCCAGCGGGGTCGAGCTCAACAGCCAGTATACCCTGAAGGACATCCGCCTCATCTTCGCCGACGGCACCGTGCTGGACACGCGCGACGAACACAGCCGCCAGGCGTTCCTGAGCCAGAAAAAGGACTGGATCGAGCGGCTGCGGGCGCAGTCCGATCGTCTCAAAGGCGACCCGGCGCTGGTGGAAAAAATCCGGCGCAAATACAAGATCAAGAACACCACGGGCTACAGCGTCAACGCGCTGATCGAACAGGACGACCCCATCAAAATGATCCAGCACCTGATCGTGGGCTCCGAAGGCACGCTGGCCTTCATCTCGGACGCCACCTTCATGACGGCCGAAGAGCCGTCCACCAAGGCCACCAGCCTGATGCTCTTTCCGGACATCAGCACCATGTGCGAAGCCGTGCTCATCCTGCGGCAGTGCCCGGTGCAGGCCGCGGAGCTGATGGACCGCCTGGCCCTGCGCACCGTCGAGGACAAACCCGGGGTGCCGGACCACATCAAGACCCTGGGACCCGACGTCACCGCCCTGCTGGTGGAAACGGCCGCCAACGACCAAGCCGGTCTCGAGGCCAACATCGCGACGATTGGCGAAAAGCTCAAACCGATCGCCATGGCCCACGATTACCAGTTCACCACCGATCCGGCCGAAGCGGCCGCGCTCTGGACGGTGCGCAAGGGCATCTTCCCCAGCGCCTGCTCCGAGCGCCCGGTGGGCACGGCCGTGATCATCGAGGACATCGCCGTGCCGGTCGAAAGCCTGGGCGACTGCCTGCTCGAACTCCAGAAGCTCTTCGAAAAATACGACTATCGCAACTGCGTCATCTGGGGGCACGTTTTCGACGGCAACGTACACTTCGTGCTCACGCCGGATTTCAGCGACACGGCCGCGATCGAAAAATACAAGACCTTCATGACCGAGGTGGTCGAGCTGGTGGTGGACCGCTACGATGGGTCGCTCAAGGCCGAGCACGGCACCGGGCGCAACATGGCCCCCTTTGTGGAAAAGGAATGGGGTCCGGCAATCTATGCCGTCATGCGGGAAATCAAGGACATCTTCGACCCCGAGCGCCTCTTGAATCCCGATGTGATGATCAGCGACGATCCCGACATCTTCGTCAAGCAGTTCAAACCCATGCCGGCGGCCCACGAGATCGTGGACACCTGTATCGAGTGCGGCTTCTGCGAACGCAACTGCATGTCCAACGACTTCACGCTCTCGGCCCGCCAGCGCATCGTGATCTGGCGCGAGATCAGCGAACTGCGGCGCACGGCGCCCGATTCGCCGCGGCTCAAAAAACTGGAGCGCATGTACGCCTACTACGGCGACCGCACCTGCGCCGCGGACGGCCTCTGCGCGCTGAGCTGCCCGGTGGAGATCAATACCGGTCTGCTGATCAAGGACCTTCGGGCACACCAGACCGGCAGCATCGGGCGTTTCCTGGCCGGTCAGATCGGCGGCCACATGGACCGCGTCACCGGCGCCATGCGGGGCACCCTGGGAACGGTGGACCGCGCCCATCGCCTTCTGGGCAGCACAGTCATGAACGGGCTGGCGCGCGGGGCGCGTCACCTGTCCTTCAAACGCCTGCCCCAGTGGAATCCGCACATGCCGGGCCGGGCGGACACCGTCCGCCCCGAACGGGCGTTTTACAAGGGCCTCGACCGGATCGTCTACTTCCCGGCTTGCATTGCCCGTACCATGGGGCCTTCCCGGCAGGACGACCCGCCGCAGTCCCTGGTGCACGTCACCGAAAACCTGGTCCGCAAGGCCGGCTACCAGATCGTCTACCCGGAGGGGCTGGACCGGCTCTGCTGCGGCATGGCGTTCAACAGCAAGGGCTTCAAACGCACGGCCGATGAAAAGGCCGCCGAACTCGAGGAAGCGCTGATTGCCGCCTCCGACGGGGGCCGTCTGCCGATCCTCTGCGACACGAGCCCCTGCCTCCACCATATGAAGCAGACCCTCGATCCCGCACTCAAGCTCTACGAGCCGATCGAGTTCACCCTGACTTACCTCGTGGATCGGCTGGATTTCGAACCGTTGGGCGAGACCGTGGCCCTGCACGCGGTCTGCAGCGCCAAAAAGATGGGGCTCGAAGACAAGCTCGTGGCCCTGACAAAAATGTGCGCCGCGGAGGTGGTTCTGCCCGACGTGAACTGCTGCGGCTTTGCCGGCGACAAAGGCTTCAGCGTCCCGGAATTGAATGCCTTCGGCCTGCGCCGACTCAAAGCGCAACTGCCGCAGGGCGTCCGGAAGGGATTCTCGACCAGCCGGACCTGCGAGATCGGTTTGAGCCTGCACGCCGAGATCCCGTACCAGTCGATCCTCTACCTGGTGGACCAGGTCACGCGCGCCAAAGAATAGCGGCCCGGCCGGTCATCGCGTCGTCCGCGGGGCGGAGCTTCCCATGCCCCGCGGGATACCGTCCGGAGCAGGGCTTGACCTTTAGGCATGTGTGCGCCAATTTATAGGGTCATTAACAGTGTCCGGCTGGCCAGGCCATGAAATCACGACCTTCAACCACCGGCGGGGATTGCCAGCCTTCACCGCCGCTTCGAACAGGAGAGCCCATGGCGCCCAACCGCTCCTACCCGCCCCGCCCCAAGGCCGTGTATTTTTTCGGCACCTGTCTGGTCGAATCCGTCTATCCGGAAGCTGGGATGGCAGCCATGCGCCTGCTGCAGCACGAAGGCCTCCGGGTGATTTTTCCCC
>CAYMAR010000166.1:0-8230 GCA_964388465.1 uncultured Desulfobacteraceae bacterium | reverse complement strand
GCGCGCATCGTCATTCTGGCCACCGGCGGCACGATCGCCGGGGCGGCGGACAGCGCCACCCAGGCCGGCTATGCCTCGGGGCGGGTGGGGGTTGCGGCCATGATCGCGGCCGTCCCGGGTCTTTCCGAGCTGGCGGACGTCCGCGGCGAGCAATTGGCCAATGTCGGTTCCCAGGATATGACTTTTGCCATCATGATGGCATTGGCCCGGCGGATCAACGCGCTGCTGGCCGCGGGGGCGGTGGACGGTGTGGTCGTGACCCACGGCACCGACACCATGGAGGAGACCGCCCACTTCCTCAACTTGACGGTCAAGAGCGCCCAACCCGTCGTGCTTACCGGGGCCATGCGTCCGGCCACGGCGGTAAGCGCCGACGGGCCGCTGAACCTGTACAACGCCGTGGCCGTGGCGGCCGATCCCCAGGCCGCCGACCGCGGCGTGATGGTGGTGATGAACGACCGCGTTCACGGGGCCCATTCCCTCACCAAGACGGACACCACCGCGGTGGAGACGTTTCTCTCCCCCATCAACGGGCTGATCGGCACGGTGGTCTACGGCAAGATCCAGTACTTCCGAATGCCTTTCCGCAGGCACACCCACAAGAGCGAATTTTCGCTGGACGGCGTCGCCGCGCTGCCCCGCGTGGACATCCTCTACGCCTGTGCGGACATGCCGGCCGACCTGGTCGACGCTTCGGTGGAGCGAGGGGCCAAGGGCATCGTCATCGCCGGCGACGGCAACGGCAATATGAACGCGGCCACGGTCGAGCGGGCGGCGCGCGCAGCGGAAAAGGGCGTCGTCATCGTGCGCAGTTCACGGCTGCCCTCGGGCAAGATCGGCCGCAACATGGAGATCGACGACGACCGCCTGGGATTCGTCGTCTCGGACGAGCTCAACCCCCCCAAAGCCCGCATCCTGCTGATGCTGGCCCTGCTGAAGAAGCGAAGCCGGGAAGAGATTCAGCAGCTCTACTACGATTACTGAGAAAGGTTTTGCAAAAGATCCGATAGCTGCGTTACGCGTATCCCTCGTCATTGCAGCTTACTTTAAGTACGCTTCATTCCTCGGGATTCGCAAGCCTTGCTCTCGAACCTTTTTCAAAACTTTCTGAATTCTGGTTACGCTGTCGTTGTTCAGGTGTCAGCAATACCTTTGGTCCCATTTTTCCTGACACCCATTGTCAACTTTCGGCTTTTCCAACGATCACAAAGCAAGGCATTTCCCATCGGACTCGGCCGCCAGCCGAACCTTCTGCCTCCAACGAAAACCGCAGGCGTTCCCGCAGTTCCTTTCAGCTTTCAGCTTTGAGCTTGTTTCCATTCTCCGGCAGCCGAATCACCCGATCACAGTCCTGCATGAGCCTTTCGGTCAGTCGCCGCTCGCGGTGTGAAACCGGGTGGTCCCTGCTGAGGCTTTTGCCGTAGTAGGCGTTGATCAGGACGGTGGCGGCCGATTGGATGATTTCGGTAAAACGGCGGTAGTCGCCGGCTTGAAGATAGAGCGAGGCGTCGTTGACGACCAGGACGGGATGGGGGTGGGTCAGGATTGCGGTCAACAGGGGCTCGGCGGCCCGGGCGTTGGCGACGGCCAGACGGGCGATGTCGTCGGGCGTGCGCCCGGTCAGGCGGGGCGGGACGATGTCGGCCGAAAGATAGCGGCCGTCGAATCCGGGAGGCAGGCTCAGCCGCCCCCCGATCCCGCCCACCGGTTCCGGGGCCAGGTCCAGAACCGTCATCGGCCGTGTCGGGTCGGCCGCGATCCAGCGCGTCAGGATATCCAGCGTGGTGCGGGTCTTGCCGGTGTTGACCTCACCGACGATCAGGGTGCGCTGGTTCAGAAAGTCGCCGTAGAAGCGTTGCATGCACCGCAAGTTAGCATAAAGGGGACGGTTTGCTAAAGGGCATAGCGCAGCGCCAGGCAGCCGCCCCCCAGAACCAGGCCCAGCGCGATGGCGGTCCAGTCGCGCGCGTGCATGCGGTTGCCGTCCAGCCGACGCCGGCCTCCGCGGCCGTAGCCGCGGCATTCCATGGCCTCGGCCAGTGACTCGGCCATCTGAAACGCCTGGATCAGAAGGGGGGCCAGAAAGGCCGGGTAGTTCATGAGCGCCCGCCAACCCGGACGCAGCTCGATGCCGCGCGCCCGCTGGGCGTCCATCACACCGCGCGCTTTGCGGGTGATCACCGGCACGAACTGCAGCGAGGCGCTCATCACGAAGGCCGCCGAATAGGGCAGCCCCATTTTCACCAGGGCGTTGCCGAGGTCTTCGGGGGGGGTCGACGCGAAGAAAACGAAGAAGGTGCTGGTCAGGGTCAGCAGGCTCAACGCGGCGTCGAGACCGGCGGCCCGGTCGACCGACCACCACGTCACCCCGCCGAAGAAGAGGGCCATGGGCATCAGCATCAAGAGCCAGCGGGCATAGGCGCGCAGCTGCCCCATCAACCCGATGACGGCGAGCAGAATGCTCCAGGCCGCCACAAGCCCCGTCGTGTCCCGGATAAAGATGACGACGGCGCCGTAAATCAGGGCCAGCGCCAGGTGCGTGCGCGGATCAAACACTTTCCGGCCCCCGGGCGTTAACGTTGAGCAACCGGTAGCGGTCGGTGGGCACCAGACCGGCCCGGGCCATGGCGTCCTCGTTGCGCATGACTTCCCGGGGCGTCCCGTCGGTCAGGATGCGGCCGGCATGCATCAGAAGCCAGCGATCGGCGCAGGCCTCGGCGAAGGCCAGGTCGTGGGTCACCAGAATCACCAGCAGCCCCTCGCCGCAAACCTCCTCCAGCAAACCGGCCAGGGCGCGGCGGAAGCGATAGTCCTGGCCGGCCGTCGGTTCGTCGAGGGCCAGGATGTCCGGCCGGGATGCCAGGGCCGATGCAAAGGCCACGCGCTTCTTCTCGCCGCCGCTCAAGCGGTAAGGCGCACGTTCGAGATCGGCGGTCAACTGGAAGCGTTCGATCAGCCGGCGGATCCATTCCCGGTCGTATCGCTTTAAAACGCGCGGGCCGGTTTCAATCTCCTCCCGGACGGTGAGGCGGAAAAACTGGTTGTCCGGGTTCTGGAAAGCCAGCCCCACATGGGCGGCCAGGCGGGCGGCGCTTTGTCCTCGGATGTTGCGGCCATGGATATGGATCATGCCGGCCGAGGGGCGTTCCAACCCCATGATAAGGCGCAGCAGGGTGGTCTTACCGGCACCGTTGGCCCCGACCACGGCCAGGCATTCGCCGGCGCCGGCGCTGAAACCGATGTTTTCCAGAATCGCCCGTTTCCCTGTCTGCACCGTCAGCCCCTCGACTTCCAGGATCGGCGCCCTGCCGCCCGCAGGTGCCTGGGGCCCCTCGGGGCGGGCGGGAGGTTTTTCCTGCGGCCATTCGAGTCCCGGGGGAAGCGCTTCCACCTCGAAGGGTAGCGGGGTCAGGTTGAGGCGTTTGCCGATCACGACCGGCAGGGGCGTTTCCAGGTCCCAGGCTTCGAGGTCGTGCCGCAGAACCTCCTCGCGTTGGCCGGCCGCCGCCACGCGTCCGTTCTGCAGCACCACCATGCGCTCGACATCCGGCAGCGTGGGGGGCAGGCGATGCTCGCAGATGACGATGCCCGTGCCGTCGGCGTGAACGGATTGCAGGATCGCACGGATAAGCGCGACATGGCGGGCATCGAGGTTGGCGTAAGGTTCGTCCAGCACCAGAACGGCCGGTGCCAGGGCCAGAATGGCGGCCAGGGTGACCAGATGCTTCTCGCCCCCGGAAAGCGTGTGCGGGGCGCGGTCGAGGAGCGCGTCGATGCCCAGGCGTTCGACCGTTGCCGCGACGCGACGCCGGATGTCAGGGCGGGGCAGTCCCAGACTCTCGAGTCCGTAGGCCAGTTCATGGGCGACCGTGCTGCAGAAGAGCTGCGCCTCCGGATTTTGAAAAACCGTCCCGACCCGGTCGAACAAGTCGGCCACGGACTGGTCCGCCACCGGTCGACCCGCCACCGTAACTTCACCCCGGAGGCGGCCGCCGTAGAAATGGGGAATCAGGCCGTTGAACGTGCGGCAGAGGGTCGATTTACCTGAACCGCTGGCCCCGCCGATGAGTGTGAACGTCCGGCGGTCAAAGGCCAGATCGACGCCGTCAAGGACGCGCGGCCCTCCCGATTTCCGGTAGCGGTAGGCCAGCTTGTGGGTGGATATGAATGCGGCCGCCGGCAAGAATCATCGCCCCGCGATGTCCACGATGTCGGCCCGCTGGAGAAATTTGAGCGCCAGAACGCCTAAGAGCGCTCCGGCCACAGTGCTGGCCAGGAACGAGGGCACCAGTGCCAGGTAAGGGATGGCCTGGCCCATGAAGACTGGCGCCACCCAGAGGGCGCTCACCACCGGGGCGAGCAGGCCGGTGCCGACGATTTCGCCGGCGGCGGCCAGGGAGAGGTTGCGGCGCCAGGCGAACATCAGACCGGCCAATAGCGCCCCGATCATGCCACCGGGAAAGGCCAGCAGGGTGCCGACCCCCAGGGCGTTGCGAATGATGCCGATCACCAGGGCCGTCAGCACGGCCCACCAGGGACCCAGGATCACCGCACTGATCACGTTGATGAAGTGCTGGGTGGGATTAACCTTGGCCACCCCGATGGGAAAGGAGGTGTAGGGGGCCAGGGCCACACCGATGGCCACCAGGACGACGGCGTAGGCCACCTTGCGCGTGTGGGCGGCGGAGGTTGGGGTTGCTTTGGCGGTATCATTCATGCGCGTTTTCCTTTGCACCGATCAGATGGCTTCGCGCCTCGGTGCTCGCGCGGCGAGGTTTAGGCTTCCATCCCCGCCCGGCGATACAGATCGAAAAAGTGATGCGTCGGTCCATGGCCCTGCCCGATGTCCAGGCTGTGCCTGATGGCGCCGCTGATGTAGTCCTTGGCGTTGGCCACGGCCTCGAAGAAGGACGCGCCCATGGCCAGATGGGCGGCAATGGCCGAAGAGAAAGTGCACCCCGTGCCGTGGGTGTTGGGGGTATCGACGCGCGCGGCGGTCAGTTCGCGGAAATCTTGGCCGTCGTAGAGGATGTCGGTGGCGGCGGCATCGCCCAGGTGCCCGCCTTTCACCACCACCTTGCGCGCCCCCCGATCCCGAATGGCCCGGGCGGCATCCTTCATGGCGGCGAGGGATTGAATCGGACGCCCGATCAGGCGCTCGGCTTCGTGGATGTTGGGGGTCACCACCGCCGCCAATGGGAACAGGTGGGCCACCAGGGCGTTCTGGGCTGTTTCCTGAAGCAGCGGGAAGCCGCTCTTGGAGATCATCACCGGATCGAGCACCACCGGTGCGGCCTCGCGGCCGGCCAGCGCGGCGGCGATGGCCTCGATCAGCGGCACGCTGGCGACCATCCCGATTTTAACCGCATGGATGGTGATGTCGTCGAACAGGCAGTCGATCTGACCCCCGACGATGTCCGGCGTCATTTCCTGGATGCCGAAGACACCGCGGGTGTTCTGGACCGTGACCGCCGTGACGGCGCTCATGCCGAACACGCCATGGGCCTGGAAGGTTTTGAGATCCGCCTGGATGCCGGCGCCGCCCGATGAATCCGAGCCGGCGATGGTCAAAGCCGTACGCATGAATGGTCTCCCCGACGAGGAAATCGCTGCGATCCAGTTTGCATCGGCCGGGGCCTAGCGCGTCAGGCATTGCCGGAAGGCGGGAGAAGGGGATTGGTTTTCAGCCGCTCCGATTCCCTACGACAGTGCAAACTGCATCAGGTTCAATGGGTATGCTCTCAGTTCCGTCCCGCCCGCCAAGCATTGCCTGTCGAGTCCGGACCAGAACACCCCAATCGGAATTGGACAGCGACCATAACAAGCCCGCCCTCAAAAGGCAAGGTTGGATTGACAACCCCGCGCAGCGGGTGCTAACAGGGATCGTCTTGCGGGCCGAAGGCCCGTCCGCTGTATCCGTGCCTATCCAGAAAGGGTAGATTCTGGTTCAGGCCAAGGCCGCAGCGTTTTTGGAACCGCAGGCGTAGCATAAGCTACGTTGAGGATTTCAAGAGCGCGAGAACGCCGGCCTGGGCCATAAAATGCCCTTTCTGGACGGGCACGGTGGCCGGGGGAGTCGACTAATCGGCTGAGAGGAGGCTGGATGCCTCGACCCCTTCAACCTGATCCGGATCATGCCGGCGTAGGGAAGGCGACCCAACCTTCTTTGCTCTCCATTTTCATTTCGCCGCCGGTGTGATCCCTTTCAGAAAAACCATCACGGGAACCGGCTTTGCTAAAAGTCCACGGATTGACCAAGCAGTTCAATGGCCAGACGGTCCTGCGCGGTTTTGATCTGGTGCTTCCCGCCAACCGTTTCACGGCCCTGATCGGGCCATCCGGCTGCGGCAAGAGTACGTTCTTCGATCTGCTCATGGGGGTCGTCCCCCTGGATAAAGGCCGCATCGAATGGGGGGGCGTCGAGGTGCCCCATCTCGAACGTGTGGCGGCCTACATGCAGCAGCGCGACCTCTTGCTGCCCTGGTTGAATCTGTACGCGAACGCCCGCCTGCCGGCGGATATCGCCGGTGCCGACAGCGCGCATTTGACTGCGCTCTTTGCGCGGCTGGGCCTGGCTGGATTTGAAAACCACCTCCCGGCGACGGTTTCAGGGGGGATGCGCCAGCGCTGTGCGCTGGCCCGCACGCTCATGTTCGAACGCGACCTGGTCCTGCTGGATGAGCCCCTTTCGGCGCTGGACGCCATCACCCGTCGCCAGCTTCAGCATCTTCTCCTCATGCTCCAGGAGGAATTCGGCCGCACGATCCTGATGGTCACGCACGATATCGAGGAAGCTCTTCTGCTGGCGGACGAGTTGCTGGTTCTGACCCCCATGCCCATGACGGTAAAGGAGGGTTTTGACTTGGCCATGCCCAAGCCCCGCCGGGTGGACGACGCCCGGCTGATTGCGATCAAATCCCACGTGCTGCGTCTTCTGGAGGCTTCGGGCGCATCATGAAACCGACGGGATGGCTGCCGCCGGTACTGATTCTCAGCGTCCTGGCCCTGTGGGAGGCCGGATGCCGACTGGGCGATCTGCCCGAATTCATCCTGCCGCCGCCCAGCCATGTATTGAGGGTGGCGGTGTGGGAGGCCCCGCGCCTGCTGCCCCACGCCGCCGTAACCCTGACGGAGATTCTGGCCGGGATCGCCCTGGCGCTGGCCGTGGCGATCCCGCTGGCGGTCGTGATGTTCGCCCGGCCGGCCCTGGAAAAATCACTGGCCCCTTTTCTGATCGCCTCCCAGGCCATCCCCGTCTTCGCGCTGGCCCCTCTGCTGGTGGTCTGGCTGGGTTACGGACTGGCCAGCAAGATACTGATGGCCGCCGTCATTATCTTCTTCCCGATCACGGTCAGCCTCCTGGAGGGTTTGAAAAGCTGCGACCCCGCCTACCGGATCCTGTTCCGCCTGATGGGGGCCGGTTTCCGGCAGACCCTCGTGCGTCTCCACTGGCCCTGGGCCCTGCCGTATTTTTTTGCCGGCCTCAAGGTGGGCGTTTCGGTCGCCACCATCGGGGCGGTGATCGGTGAGTGGGTGGGCGCCCAGCAGGGGCTGGGCTTTCTGATGATCCAGTCCAACGCCCGGCTCAAGACCGACTGGGTCTTTGCCGCCATCTTCTACCTCGCGCTGATGGGGCTGGGGCTGTGGTGGCTGGTGGGGAAGCTGGAGAGGCGGCTGGCGGCCTGGCGGTATTTGTCATAAGGCGTATCAGGGTTCAAGGATTCGAGGGGTCGAGGATTCAAGTGGTAACGGGGAATGGATAAGAATGGTTTGGGCTCCGGTTAAAACACCCTTTGGTCCGCGCAGGAGTGAGCGGGGCACGGGTGTCTTCTTTTGTTTCGTTTTCTTCCGAGTGGAAGAAAATAACCAATTCGTTTTTTAAGAAATCATTTTTATGCACAGACATACTTGTTCGATGTCCGTATGACTCGCCGCATCGCTTTAAATATTTATCGAATCGGAGGAATACTCCCATGCGGAAATTCTTGATTCTGATGACTCTTCTCTCAATAGTAATAACGTCATCGGCGTTCGCCGAAGAAAAGCTGACCCTCATGCTCGACTGGTTTCCGAACGTGGATCATCTTCCGATTTACGTGGCCCAGGAAAAAGGCTATTTCCGCGAGGCCGGCATCGCGGTGGAGATTCTGAGCCCATCGGATACCTCCGATGCGCTTAAGCTGGCCGTGGCCGGTCGTGTGGACCTGGCGGTCTCCTACCAGCCCCAGAC
>CAYMAR010000165.1:0-8269 GCA_964388465.1 uncultured Desulfobacteraceae bacterium | reverse complement strand
CTTGACTTTTTACGAGGTCTTCTTTTCTTGCGCGCGCAAGAAAAGTAATAGGTGAAAAGATCTCCGGGGCAGAAGAATTGCCGTAAGTTTTTGCTCTGCGTAACGAATTCCAAACCAAACTAGACCACCAGCCCCGCCTCTGCAAAGAGCGGTCGCAGGTGCTCCAGGCTTTTCCGGCCGGCCTCGTCCGGGGAATCCACGTAGGGGTAGAGTTCCAGGCTGATATCGCCGTCGTAGCCCAGTCTTGCCATGGTCCCGAAGACCGCCGTAAAATCGATGGCACCCTTTCCGGCGATCAGGTGGTTGTGCTCCCGGGTGGCGGCGATGTCTTCCACGTGCATGTGCCCGACCCATTCGAACAGTTCTTCCAGGGCCGCGGCCGGATCTTCACCGGCGCAGTAGAAATGCCCGATGTCGAAATTGAGCCCGATCATGGGGGAACGGATCTCGCGGATAAAAGGTTTGAACTCGGCCGTGCGCTCCATGAGCAGGTCGGGTTCGGGCTCCACGAGGACCTTGATGCCCAGTTCCTCGGCGGTGGGCATGACCTCGTCCAGACCCGCGTGGAACAGTTTAAACGCTTCGTCGCGTTCCATTCCCTTTTCCAGCGGTCCGCCGGGGGGGATCGAAATATTGGCGGCCCCCAGCGCGCGGGCCACCGCGAGGCATTCCAGGGTGTGGCGCACGCGGATCGCACGCCGCTCCGGGTCGGGCTCGATCCAGGAGGGCAGATAGGTGTCGCCCACGGCAAAGAGGGTGAAGCTGTTCAGGTTGGTGACCCGCAGGCGGCGGCGCTCCAGGATGGACCGTATCGCCGTCAGGGCTTCGCCCTGGAAGTCGGGCGGGTAGAGGTGCGGGCGATCGCACATGATCTCCACGCCCCTGAAGCCCAGATCGGCGATGTGCTCCAGGGATTCGGCCAGCGTATATTTCACATATGCATTCGTGCTGTATCCCAAAACCATGCGTTGCTCCCAACTGCCTTTCTCCAAGAAGGCGGTCTCGTGGCCCGGCGTTTTCAGGTGGATCGGATCCCCGGCGTCGCTTGGCTGCGCCGGCGTTTTCATAAACGCTGCGGCCCTGGTCTAGATCAGAATATCCCTTTGGCGGACTGGCCCTCCCCAATTGCAGTCTTGTTTGCGGCCGGGGCTAGGCGCGGCAGGTTTCCGCCAGTCGTTGCAGGGCCTGGATTTGATCGACAAAGTTATAGGGCGGATTTGCACCCTCCGGTCTCTTGAAGAAAAAACCCAACCCGGCAACCAGCCCTTTGTGGCCGTGCGCCTTGAGTTGCACCATCCACAGGGCCAAGTCCAGCGCCATGGGTGCCGCCAGGATGGAGTCGCGCCCCTGGAGATTGACGCGCAGACTCATGGGCAGTCCGAAAAGCCCTTTGAGATCGATCACGTCCCAGGCCTCCTTGGCGTCCCCGCGGGGGGGGTAGTAGTCGATGTGCACCTTGTGGGCGGGCTCGCCATAATTTTCGCCCACGGGGTAGCCCAGAATGTCGTCCAGCAGGCGGGTCTTGTTTTCCAACTTGCCCTGGGCCCGTTCGGGATCCATGAGGTTGCGCCCGTCGGCATTGCCCAGGATGTTCATGCTGTACCAGCCGTCCACATAGAGCCGGCGGGCTTTGAAGGCCGAGGCCAGGACGACCTTGAAATAGGTCTGGCCGGTCTTGCCGTCGCGTCCGGCCAGGGGCACGCCGTTTTCAACGGCCGTCGCGACCACGTCCGGCAGGGTCAGGTCGTTGGGCGTGAAATTGACCAGCGGAATCCCGGCGCGTACCGCGGCCAGGGCGTAGGCCAGGTCCGGGAAACGCTGGCCGTCGATGGCCGCCAAATCCGCATCGGCTCCGCCCTGGCATTGGGGGCAGGCCGGCAGCAGATTGATCATCACCGGCCGGGCATCCGGGCAAAGGGTGCGGAAGCGGTCGATGTCGCCGCGGATGACGCTTATCTGGGTTTCGAGGCCCCCCGTCGCCGCGGGTGCGGCGGCCGTCGGGATGGCGTCCAGTTCGGCCGCGAGCGGTGCGCTCATCTGCGTGGGGACGATGCCGTGCCCGGCGACGGCCGCGCTCAGCCCGGTCGTACGCCGATCCCACCCGGCCATCTCGATGCGCGGGAAGTCCGCGTCGGCCGGAAGCAGGTCGGTGGCCGTGAGGTAAGGAAGAATCAGTTCCGGCTGCCGCCGCTGAAGGATGGTGGCCAGACAAAGGGTGGAGCCGATAGCTCCCTTGATGCCGGGGACCAGCAGCAGAAGGGGGGCCGTGGTGGCCGTGGTGGTGTCACTCATCGCGGGAAGGGCTCCTTTGTCTGCCGTCGGGCCGTCGCAGATGTCATGATCTGTTCCGCTTCATCGTTCGCGCCTCCGAAACGTGTCTTTATAATGGATCTGAAAGGACGGGTCAACAACCCCCGCGGGCGGGGTTTGCGTGGGTCCGCGCCTGTATTTAAGGGACTCCCGCGCGCATGAAGTGGGCCAGGTAGTTGACGGCCGTGGAGCGGATGATGAACGCCCGTCGGACGAGGGGCAGGTAGAGCATGCCGTGGAAGACGCCGTCACCCAATCCGGCGCGGCGCGCCCATGCGTCGAGGTCGCGGGGCCGGATGAAGCGCCCGTACTGGTGGGTGCCCGCCGGCACGATGCGCAGGACGGTTTCGGCCATCACGATGGCCAGCAAATAGGCGCGGAACGTGCGGTTCAGGGTGGCGAAGAACACGTCGCCCCCGGGTCTTGCCAGCCGGGCGCAGGCCGCCACCACGGCGGCCGGATCCGGGACGTGCTCCAGCAGCTCCATGCACACGACCACATCGAAGGCCCCGGGTTTTTCGGCCGCCAGGGTCTCTACGGCCATGCGGCGATAGCGCACCGGCACGCCGCTGATTTGCCGATGGGCCCGGGCCGCTTCCAGGGCGGCGGCGCCCAGGTCGATGCCGGTGACGTCGGCCCCTTCCCGCGCCAGGGCCTCGGTGAGAATGCCGCCCCCGCAGCCCACGTCCAGCACCCTGCGCTCGGACAGGTCCGTCCGCCGGCGAATATAGCCCAGACGCAGCGGATTGATGTCATGCAGGGCCTGAAAGGCCCCGCCATCCTCCCACCAGCGGGCGGCGACGGCCTCGAATTTGGCGATTTCAGCACGGTCGACATTGAGTCCCGTCGTCCTGGTTTTCCGGGGGATGCTCATGGCGATCGGCGGTTCTCCGTTCGCTTGGCGGCACGCATCATCAGCAGGGTGTTGCCGGTTACACTCAGGCTGGAGAGCAGCATGGCCCCCACGGCCACCAGCGGCGAGAGCCACCCGGCCATGGCCACCGGGATGCTTATCAGGTTGTATAGGCAGGAGCCGGCCAGATTCTGCTGAATCTTCCGCCGCACCCGCCCGGCAAAGGTCAGAAAATCGACCAGCTGGGCCGGATCACCGCGCATCAAGGTGACGGCCTGGGCTTCCCGGCCCAGATGCCGCCCGGCAAACACGGCCACGCCGATATCGGCCGACACCAGCGCCGGGGCGTCGTTCACGCCGTCGCCCATCATGGCCACTGCGCCGCCGCGGCTCTGGATTTCGGTAATCAGCTGCGCCTTGTCGGCGGGCCGCATGTCGCCCCGCACATGTTCAATCCCGAGCAGACGCCCGACGTTGCGGGTCACCATGCCGCTGTCGCCGGATACCATCAGGGTCGCGATCCCCTGGGATTGGAGATAGGCCACTGTATCCCGGGCACGCGCTTTGAGCCGATCCCCGAATCCGAGCGTCGCCGCCCGTTGGCCGTCGACGGTCAGAGACACCCACGAGACGATGGCCTCCGTCGCGGCATCGTCGGCGGTATCCGTCCGTCGCGCCCCATCCGACAGGTCGGGATCCGCCACTGCGGCGCAGGCACCGATGCACGCCCGCTTTTGCTCCCAAAGGCCGGTAACACCCGCTTCGCCGACCTCGCGGCGCGTGACCATAAACGGTTCGATGCCCTGCCGCTTGGCGGCATGCTGGATTTCCGTCGCCACCGCATGATCGACGCCGGCCTCCAGGCCGGCCGCCAGTCCCAGGATTTCCTCGCGGCGCCAATTATTGTGGGTCTGGATAATTTCCAGCCGCCAATTGCCCCGGGTCATCGTGCCGGTTTTATCCAGCACGACCGTGTCGATTTTTTCCGCCTGGTCGAAGGCCCGGAAATCCTGAACCAGGATGCCCTGCCGGGCCGCCAGGGTAACCGCTGCGACGCGCGTCAGGGGGATGGCGATCCCCAGGGCGCAGGGACATGAAATCACCAGGACCGTCAATGCCCGCACAAAGGCGGCGTCCGGCGACGCGCCGCGCATGTATACAAAACCGCCCGTGGCCGTGGCCAGCAGACAAATCAACGGCACGAACCAGCGCAGGATGATATCCGTTCGGCCTTCGAAAGCGGTGCGGCGCCCCAATGCCGCCTCCATGATGGCCAGCATCTGACCCAAGGTGGCGTCGGCCCCGACCCCTTCGGCCCGCAGGCGGAAAGGGCCTTCCACGACCCGGGTGCCGCTTTGCAGACGATCGCCGGGGCGCTTGGCGCGGGCCCGCGGCTCCCCGGTGAGCGAGGACTCATCCACGCGTCCCTCGCCCTCAAGGATGAAACCGTCGGCCGGGACGATTTCGTCCGCGGCCACGACGAATTCCTCCCCGACGTTCAATGCCTCGACGGCGGTAAAACGGCCGCGCGGGAATTCGGCCGTGCAGCGCCGGACTTTGGTCGGGGCCAGGGCAAAATAGTGTCCCAAATCTTCCTGGATGCGATCCTTGGCACCGCGTTCGAGGATTTTTCCCAACAGCACGAGCGCGATCAGCATGCAGGCCGTGTCGAAATACAGATGGATGCTGCCGGACAGGAATCCGAAGAGGCTGTAAGCGAATGCGCACAGGGCCCCGATGCTGATGAGCGCTTCCATGCCCGGGCGCCCTTTGAGGATGCCGGACAGGGCCTTGCGATGGACCGGACCGCCGCCGTAGAGCATGACGGCCGTCGCCATGACGACCAGCGGCCAGGAGAGTTTGTGGATGCTGTCGGGATCCAGTTGGGTAAAGAACCCGGAATAAAGCGCAAAGGACAGCATCATCACGTTCATGGTCAGAAAGATCGTGATGGCCAGGCGGATGAACAGACGCCGTTTTTCGGTGTCGCGCGAAGGGTCCTGCGGTCGGCGGGCCCGGTAGCCCAGCTGGCGGATCTGATCCGCGATCATATCCGGTGAGCAGACTTGGGGCTGGTAGGTACAGCGCAAACGGTCCGTGGCGAAATTGCAGTCGGCCCCGGTGACGCCTTCCGTTCGCAACAGGGTCTCTTCGATGACCCAGGCACAGGCCGGGCACCACATGCCGTCGATGGCCAGATTGACCGCCAAGCGATGACCCTGCGCGTGTTCTTGGTTTGGATTGGCGGGCGGCGCTTGCGCCGCGACCGGATGCTGTTCGCGCAGCGCGCGGGCCAATTCCGCCTCGGAGGCCGGGATGATCCCGGCCGCGACACAGCGCCGGAAAAGATCGGTCTCACGGAAGCGGGAGGGATCGGGCGCGTCGGCCGCCTCCGAAAGCATCAGGTAGACTTGGCGGCAGCCCTGGCAGCAGAACGGCAGCTCGCGCCCTTCGAAGGTCAGGCGGAAGTCGCCCTCGATCAGCGGGAGACCGCAAAGGGCACAGCCTTCGGAATTCAGGGGCATGGAAATCGCGTCAGCGCACGCCGAGAGACTTGACGTAGTGCACGATCTTCCAGCGCTCGTCGGGGAAGATGGTGGTGGCCAGCGCCGGTTGGCGCCCATCGGGCCGGTCGACGCCGTAGCTGATCTCCTTGAACATCTTGCCTTCGCCCGTGGCCTGAACTTCCGGGCTGCGCAGGTCGGTGGGCAGGGGCGCAAAACTCTGGCCCACCGTGCCCTGGCCGTCGTGGTTGGGGCCGTGGCACTGCAGGCAGAAGGTGAAGTAGAGTTTGCCGCCCTCATCGATGATCGCGGGGGTGGCCGGCGCGAAAGGCGAGCGCAGGGTGGCCGGATCGGCCGTGCGGTAGAGGGCTTCGCCCCCGTGCACCGGGACGGCATCCTCGTCCATGATCAGGATCGGATCTTCGTGGGGGCGCACCGCAGGCGTCTGCCACATGCGGCCCCACCTGAAATAGGTGTCATGGATCGTAATGACGGAATAGGCCCCGAAGAAAACCGTCAGCACGCCGAAGATGATGATCAGGTTCTTTTTCATTCACTCCCCCTCGGCGCCCAGAATATGTTGAGGATACGGCAGGGGCTGATAGACCGCGTAGGGCGACTCGGCGGGGACGTCGAGGATGGGCCGGTAGTCCCAGTCGGGCTGCCCCTGGTCGCCGACCATCACAAAAGCCAGCGCCCCCTTGAAGAGGATGAGCGCGACGACCGCCGCGATAACGATATAGGTTTTTAGGGCCGAGCCGTGGGCTTCGGGATTGTCCATGTCTATATGATCCTCTCGATGAGCCCGCTGACAATGATATAGCCGAAACCCCAGACGACCGTGCCGGCGATCACCAGAATCAGGACCAGCGGGAATGGTTTGTTCTGCTCCCGGATGCCGCCGGGAAAGACGTGGCCCGTCGAATCTTGGTCTCCTTCGTCGTCTTTACCACGCAAGTGCATGTATCCCAGAGCGGCGGCAAAGAGCAACAGCGCGGCCAATGCCGGAAAGAGGTAAAGGACGAAGTGCTGAAAATTGAGCAGTTCGAAATAGCGGGGATGCATGCGTCGCTCCCTTCGCGTTGAGCGTTTATCTTTTAAGCCCTACCAGCGGTACAAGGTGAAGAAAAGGACCGCTGCCGTCGTGGCCAGCCCGGTGCAGGCCAGCCCCAAAAGAACATAGCCTTCCCAGCGGTTCATCCGGGTCACCTTGGCCGCCGAACCGGGATGGGGCTCATCCGCCAATGGCAGAAAACGCAGGCGGCTCTGGTCTCGAAATTGCTTATGCCGCAGGGCCCAGAAAAGCACGATCAGGCTGATCACGAAACCGGACAGCATGTAAGCGATGAAATAAGGATAATACATACGGGCTTATAATTCTCCCAGGCTCCTCAGGGCTCATAGGCGGCATCGATGCCGCGCGGCGGACCGTTGGAATCGACCTCGTTGATGAAATAGGCCGCGATATAATTGCCCACGTCCCAGAGTTTCTCGCTTTCCAGATCCTTTTTGAAATAGGGCATGGCCGTTCCGGTTATGCCGTTCATGAGCTGATAATAGATGATACCGCCGGAGATCTCGCGCCCCTTGAGGATCGTGAAATTGAGCGGCGGCGGGTAGATCCAGGGCTGGGCATCTCCCATGCCGTCGCCCACCGGACCGTGGCAGCCGATGCAGAAGGCCTGGTAGATCATCCTTCCGCGGGCCAGGCTGTACTCGCTGGCGGCGTAGGGGTTGGGAATATCGCGCCAGCCCTGGGGCACGATTTCCGCCAGCCAGCGCACATTCTCATCGATACCGGCCTCGTAGGCCCGGATGGATTCTTTTTTCCAGTAGCGCTGGCGGGCCATGCGCTTGTCGGCCGCTTTCATGCCCAGGCTTTGAACGTAGGCCGTGAGCAGTTCGATCTTTTCCATGCCCAGATACTCGAAGGGCGGCATGATCGAATTGGGCCGCGTGTAGCGGGGATTGATGAAATGGGCGATATGCCAGTCGTCCGGGTGTTCGCCGCCCTCCTGGGAAAGATCGACCCCGGTGCGTTGGGAGCCGAGCAGGATCGGCCGGTCCTGGACGTAGTCGCCGGCCTGGGCGATGCGCGTGGCACCATGCCCCCAGTCGATGGCCCGGATGGACTGGCTGTGACAGTAGACACACCCGTTGGCGATATAGATCATGCGCCCTTCCGCTTCCGCCTCGGTGCGGTAGCGGAAGATTTCCGAGGGCGTATAGTCGGCCTGCTGATAGGGCCAGAACACCACGACAAAGACCACCGCCGCCAGAATGGTGACGGAACCCAGGACCACGGCGGTGGGGGTCATTTTTTGACTCATGCTTCTTCTCCGGGGTTAAAATAAATGGTCCGAATGACATTGTAGAGACCGATATAGGCCGCCAACGCAATAAAAAGACCAATGGATAATCGCACGACGTAATAGGGATGGATCTCGGGCAGGGTTCGATAAAGGGTTTCGCCGGTGAACCAGGAATTGCCCTGGATAAGCCCGGCAATCGTCAGCACCACGGTAAAGCCGACGATACCGATCAGCACCAGCCAGTATTGCAGGTCGGCCAGAAAACGACTGTAGAGGGGCTTGCCCGTGAT
>CAYMAR010000164.1:4414-8269 GCA_964388465.1 uncultured Desulfobacteraceae bacterium | reverse complement strand
CTTTAAAGGGGCCGTCGAGGGAACGATCGATGCCGCCAATCAAAAGCGCCTGTAGACCGGGCCGTCGGTCCGTTATCGCTGTCTGCCTGTTTTTCTTGTCACTGCTTACCGCCGCGTCGGCCGGCGCCCAGGAGCGCCGTCCGCTGGCCACCCCGCTCAACACCACCGAAAAGATCAACATCACCGCAGACACGCTGGAAGCCGACAACAAGGCGCGCCGCTTCGTTTTCAGGGGCAACGTCAAGGTGGTCCAGGGTGAGACCGTGGTCACCGCCGACACCCTTTCGATTCGCTATCGCAACACAGAGGCGGCATCGCCGGACGAAACCACGCCGTCAAGCGGCACGATCGAAAAAATCGAAGCCACGGGCAATGTCGTCATCCTTTTCGACGGACGCACGGCCAAGTCTCCCAAAGCCGTCTATCGCAGCGATCAGGAGATTCTGCAGTTGATCGGCGAAAAATCCACGGTGATCGACGGCCCCAACAAGATTGTCGGATCGAAAATAACGCTTTACAGAAACGAGGATCGTATTAAAGTTGAAAGTAGCCGTGAGAATCCTGCCGATCGGGTGACGGCGACCTTCTTTCCGGACGGCGAAAAGTCCGAATAATCCCTGAAATACGGGGTTCATTCTCAAATCCAGGAGGTTCAACCGCTTGAAACCATCGTGCCGGGGACGACATAGATGACCGTCCTTTCCGTCGAAAATCTAACCAAACAATACGGCGGGCGGAAAGTTGTCAACGATGTCAGCCTGACGGTGGAGAGCGGGAGCGTGGTGGGCCTTCTGGGACCCAATGGTGCCGGCAAGACGACCACCTTCTATCTTGTCGTGGGGATGGTGCGGACCGATGGCGGGCGGGTGGCCATCGGTGCGGAGGACCTCACCGGGGACCCCATGCACATTCGGGCGCGCAAGGGTATCGGTTACCTTCCCCAGGAAACTTCCATCTTTCGCAAACTGACGGTTCGTGATAATATTCTGGCTATATTGGAGATGCTCCCGATCGACCGGAGCGAACGCCGGAATCGTGCCGAAATGCTGCTCGAAGAGCTTGGCATCGCCCACTTGGCCGAGCAACGCGCCGCCGTCCTTTCGGGCGGGGAAAAGCGCCGTCTGGAAATCTCGCGCACACTGGCCATCGATCCGGCTTTCATCCTTCTGGACGAACCCTTTGCCGGGGTCGACCCGCTGGCCGTCATCGACATCAAGAACATCATCGGCCATTTGAAGCAACGCGGCATCGGGGTGCTGATTTCCGATCACAACGTGCGTGAAACGCTGGAGGTCTGTGACCGGGCTTACATACTCAACGACGGCCAGGTGATCGAGTCCGGGCCGCCGCAGAAAATTATCGACAGCAAAACCGCCCGGCGCATCTATCTGGGAGACGAATTCAGACTCTGACATGGCACTCGAACTAAGACAGCAGCTCAAGCTCACCCAGCAGTTGATCATGACGCCGCAGCTTCAGATGGCGATCAAGCTGCTCCAACTCTCCCGTCTGGAACTGCTGGACCAGATTCATCAGGAGCTGGAGGAAAATCCGGCGCTGGAGGAGGTCCAGGAGAGCCAGCCGGAAGATAGCAATGCGGAAGCGGCCGAAAAACCCGAATCGGACCGCGTCGACAACCAGGAAGTGACCATCGATGAGAAAATACCGGACGATATCGACTGGAGCAACTACATCGACGAATACAATTCGGTCGGACGCACCAGCTTCGAAACCGAGAACCGCGACGCCCCCCGCTACGAAGCGTTCATCTCCAAGAAGGAATCCCTGAACGACCACCTGATCTGGCAGCTGGCCATGAGCTTCCCGGCCGAATACGAACAGGAACTGGCCAGCCTGATCATCGGCAATCTCGACAAGGACGGCTACCTGGACGTCCCCATCGAGGACCTGGCGCAGACCAGCGGGGAAAGCCTGGAAAAAGTCCAGGACGCCCTCGACCTGGTACAGTCCTTCGATCCCGTCGGGGTGGCCGCGCGCAATTTGGGCGAATGCCTCCTGATCCAGGCGCGACACCTCGGCATCGATACACCGCTGATCACGGCGATTATCGAAAACCACATGAATCACCTTGAAAACAAAAACTACAAGGCGATCAGCCGGGCGCTCAAGGTCAAGTTCGACGAGGTGGTCGCGGCCGTCAATGTGATCCGCAACCTGGAGCCCCGTCCGGGGCGCGAATTCAGTGAGGAGACCCCGCAGTACATCGTGCCGGACATCTATGTCTACAAGGTCGACGACGACTTTGTCATCATGCTCAATGACGACGGCATGCCCAAGCTGCGCGTCAATTCCCTTTACAAAAAATCGCTCAGCCAGAAGCAGAAACTGCCCGGCGAGGCCGAAAACTATATTCAGGAAAAAATGCGCTCGGCCGCCTGGCTGATCAAGAGCATCCACCAGCGCCAGAAAACCATCTACAAAGTCATGGAAAGCATTCTGCGTTTCCAGCGCGACTTTTTTGAGAAGGGCATTGCGCACCTCCGGCCCATGGTCCTGCGTGATGTCGCCCAGGACATCGAAATGCACGAATCGACCATCTCCCGGGTGACGACCAACAAATATGCCTACACCCCGCAGGGTATTTTTGAGCTCAAGTATTTCTTCAACAGCTCCATTCGCAAGAGCCACGGCGGCGAAATCGCCTCGGCCAGCGTGCAACAGAAAATCAAAGACATCATTGCCAACGAAAATCCCCGCAAGCCTTACAGCGACGATAAAATTGCGAAATTACTAAAGGAGGCCAATATCAGGATAGCGCGCCGTACGGTTGCGAAATACCGGGAGATTCTTGGCATCTTGCCGTCCAACAAACGCAAACAGATATAAGGAGGGCAAATATGCAGACATCGGTGACCTTCAAGAATCTGGATTCTTCCGAACACCTCAAAAGCTATGTTTCCGACAAACTCGATCGCTTCGATCGCCTGCTGGACAACCCGGCCGGTGCCAACGTGGTCCTGCGGGTCGAGAAGTTCCGGCACATTGCGGAAATCAACATCAGCGGCGACCGGATGACGATCAACGGCAAAGAAGAAACCGAAGATATGTACTCCGCCATCGACATGGTGCTCGATAAACTCGAGAAACAGATCAAGAAAGGCAAGGAGAAAACCCGCGAGCGCCGCGCCAAAGCCAAGGCCAAAGCTCACGCCGGCAGCGGTGAGGCGAGGGCGGAAATCGAAGACGACCAGCCCCGTCAGGTCAAAATCAAAAATATTGAATACAAACCGATGGATGTGGACGAAGCGGTCCTGCAGATGGGCCTGACCAGCGACAGTTTTCTGGTATTCACCAATGCGCGCACGGATCAGATCAACGTGCTCTATCGCCGCAACGACGGCGATCTCGGCCTGATTCAGCCGAGCGCTTGAAATGGCCGCCCCGTAGCGTTGCGGCCTGAACCCTATTTCGGGGTTCACACCACGCCGCCACGCCACCTTAAAATTACTTCGGCACGATTGTCGCGAACATGAAAATCCTTGATGCCCTTTCGCCCGAAGCCATCATTCCCGACCTGCAATCCCAGGATAAGTTGGGCATTCTGGAAGAGTTGGCCACGCCCGTGGCCCGCAGCGCCAAGATTGCCGTCGAAGACATTGTGCGCGTCCTGCGCGACCGGGAGCGTCTGGGCAGCACCGGCATCGGGGGGGGCATCGGCATACCGCACGGCAAGCTGCGCGACCTGGACAATCTGCTGCTCGGGTTCGGTATCAGCCGCCAAGGCGTCGACTTCGAGTCCATTGACCACCGGCCGACCCATATCTTTTTTCTGCTGATCACGCCGGAGAATTCCACCGGCCTGCACCTCAAGGTGCTGGCCCGGATTTCGCGCAT
>CAYMAR010000164.1:0-4314 GCA_964388465.1 uncultured Desulfobacteraceae bacterium | reverse complement strand
TCATCGTCACGGGATTGTCCGGATCGGGCAAAAGCACGGCCATCGATGTCATGGAGGACGCCGGCTACTACTGCGTGGACAATATGCCGGTGGCCCTTCTGCCTAAATTCCTGGAGATGCCCATCGAGCCGACCCGCGAGATCAGCGGGCTGGCCTTCGGGATGGATGCCCGGGAGAAAAACTTCATCGACCAGCACCCGACCGTTTTCGATACCCTGCGCCAGGCCGGTCATCGGCTGGAGATCCTTTTTCTGGAGGCCAGCAACGGGGCGCTCCTCAGCCGCTACAGCCAGACGCGCCGCCATCACCCCATGGGACGCGGTGCCAACCTGGAGGCGGTCATCCAGGATGAGCGGGACCAGCTGGCTCCGCTGCGCGCCAAAGCCGACCACATCATCGACAGCACACGCTTCAGCGTCCATCAACTCAAGGCGGCCATTCGCGAGTGGATCCGGAGCGACGACCTGCCGCGGATGCAAATCCATATCGTGTCTTTCGGGTTCAAGTACGGCCAGCCGCCGGCCGCCGATCTGCTCGTCGATGTGCGCTTTCTGGCCAATCCTTATTTTCAGCCGGAGCTCAAGGCCCTCGACGGCGAGTCCTCACGCGTGCGCGATTTCGTCCTGAGCGATCCGAACAGCTCGGTATTTTTCGAAAAATACCGGGATCTCCTGGATTTTCTGCTTCCACTCTACGAAAAAGAGGGCAAAGCCTACCTGACGATTGCCGTCGGATGCACCGGCGGGCACCATCGTTCGGTCACCATGGCGCGGTGCCTGTTCGAGCATATTCGCGAACAGGGGCTGGATGTCGAGATCACCCATCGCGATATCGGACGCCAGCCGCGTCAAAACCCGTCATCGCCACCCGAATCGGAAGCTTCAAACCGATAGACCCCATGCGCGATCCTCGACATCGGTTTTTCATCCGTGACCCGGGCGGCGGATTTGGCGGCACAGGAAAAAAAAGAGAAACACCTGTATTGTCATACCTGGTTACCAGCCTTATGTTATCCATTTAACATTTACTAATATAATAACCCACGAGGCACTTTCGCCGGCAAACATCCCGGCCCGCAAGCATACGTGCAACGGTCAGTGTCAATTACATGCTATCGCATCCCAGCCGGGATGTTGGCCGCAGGCCACCAGATAAAGGGGACCCATGATTGGAATCGTCATTGTCACCCACAGTCAGCTGGGCGAGGCGCTCATCGAAGCCGCGGCGTTCATTCTGGGCCGCAAGCCCGAAGCCACTGTGGCCGTGTCCGTGGATTTAAACGAAAATGCCGAAAAATTGCGCAAGCAGATCGAAAAAGCCATCAAGCAGGTGCGCCAGGAACAGGGCGTGCTCATTCTCACCGACATGTTTGGCGGCACCCCGTCCAACCTGAGCTACTCGTTTTTGGAAGACGGCAAGATCGAAGTCATCTCGGGCGTCAACCTTCCCATTCTGATCAAAGCCAGCAGCGCCCGCCAGGACAAGGACCTCGCTGACCTGGCCGTTACCCTGGAAACCTTCGGCAAGCGAAGCATTTCGCTGGCCAGTGGGATTTTAAAGGGCAACAAGCGGAGCGAGTAGGATGAACCACGGGCTTTTCCTGCCGCTTTGCCCGGAGGATCTGTCGACCGTGGCCTGGATCGAGACACGGTCCTTCGAGCATCCCTGGCCCCGACGGAGTATCGCGGGGGAATTGGCGGCCCCGCAATCCCGGGCCTATGTCATGCGGTTTCCGGATCACACCGTCCGACCGGCCGTGGCGGCCTACATTCTCCTTCGCATCCTGGTGGATGACGTCCATATCATGAAGGTGGCGGTCGCCCCCGCGTGCCGCCGAGCGGGTCTGGCCGCCCGTTTGACGAATAAAGCGCTGGGCGAGGCCCGCCGCGAAGGCTGCCGACGGGCCATTCTTGAAGTCAGGGCATCCAACACCGCCGCCATCCGGCTCTACACCCGACTGGGATTCGAGTCGATTGGCGCGCGCAAACGTTATTACGGACCAGGCGGCGAAGACGCGCTGGTCATGGCGAAAAACCTCGAGGAGGCACAATGAGCGTAAAAATAGCAATCAACGGTTTCGGCCGCATCGGCCGTGTGGTCTTTCGGGCTGCGCTGGCGCACCCCGACATGCAGGTCGTGGCCATCAATGATTTGACCGACGCGGCCACCATGGCGCATCTGTTGGCCTATGATTCGGTGCACGGCAAACTGGATGCGGAGATTGAACCGGCCGAAAACGGCATCCGGGTGAATGGCACCCTGATACCCTTAACCGCCATCAAAAGCCCGGAGCAGCTCCCCTGGGAGGAGCACGGGGTCGATATTGCCATGGAATGCACGGGGTTGTTTCGCGATCGCGAGAGCGCCGCCAAACATCTCGGCGCCGGCGCGCGCAAGGTCATCATCTCGGCGCCGGCCGGCGACCCGGACGCCACCATCGTCATGGGCGTCAACTCCAGCCAGTACGATCCGCGCCAGCACCATATCGTCTCCAACGCATCCTGCACCACCAACTGCCTGGCGCCGGTGGCCAAGGTCCTGCTGGAAAATTTCGGTATCCGCAGCGGGCTGATGACGACGATTCATGCCTACACCGGCGATCAGCGCCTGCTTGACTTTCCCCATAAAGACCTGCGGCGGGCGCGCGCGGCCGGCCTGTCGATGATACCGACCACCACCGGCGCCGCCCGGGCGGTGGCCCTGGTGATCCCCGAGCTGGCCGGCAAGTTGAACGGCCTGGCCGTAAGGGTGCCGACGCCCAACGTGTCCATCGTCGACATCGTCGTCACCATCGAAAAAACCGGTGTCACGGAAACGGACGTCAACGCGGCGATGAAGACCGCATCGGAATCCACGCTCAAAGGTGTCCTGGGCTACAGCGAAGTCCCGCTCGTTTCCACGGACTACAACGGCTGCCCGCTGTCTTCGACCGTCGATGCCCCGACCACCTACGTCATCGACAATATGGTCAAGGTCATGGCCTGGTACGACAACGAAACCGGCTATTCCCACCGCATGGTGGACCTGGCGGCCATGATCGGCGCCCAACTGTAGCCCGTGCCCCCCTTGGCGACCCGAAAGGAGAACGTTCTGCCATGACCACGCGAACACCGCTTATTGCCGGCAACTGGAAAATGTACAAAACCGGACCCGAAGCCGTCGCGGCCGCGCGATCGCTCAAGGAGCTGACGGCCGGCGTGTCTGACGTGGACGTGATGATCGCCCCGGCATTCACGGCCCTGGCCGCAACGGCCGAAGCGCTGGAGGGATCGCCGATCGCCGTCGGGGCCCAGAATCTTCACTGGGAGTCCGAGGGCGCCTTCACCGGTGAAATCAGCCCCGCCATGATCCGCGCCGCGGGGTGCCGCTATGTCATCATCGGTCACTCGGAGCGGCGCCAGTTGTTCGGCGAAACCGATCAAGCGGTGAACCGCAAGGTTCGGGCAGCCCTGGCCGCGGGCCTGACCCCCGTGCTCTGCATCGGTGAAACCGAAGCGGAGCGTGAGGCCCAACAGACCTTTTCAGTGCTTGACAAACAGCTGCGTTTGGGTTTAGAAGATTTGTCTTTGCCAACGCCCGGCGACGTGGTCGTGGCCTATGAGCCCGTATGGGCCATCGGGACCGGCCAAACCGCGACCCGGGAACAGGCCCAGGAAGCCCATGCCTTCATCCGCGGTCTGCTTCGCAAGCTTTACGGCGAGGCGGCGGCCGACGCCACGCGGATGCTGTACGGCGGCAGTGTCAAACCGGACAACATCGCCGACTTGATCGGCATGGACGACATCGACGGCGCCCTGGTGGGCGGCGCCAGCCTGGCGCCGGAAACCTTTGCCCGGATCGTTAATCTGGGCCGTTAAGAGCGAAATAAAAAGACTATGCCTATTTTCGTTATCATTCTGCATGTCATCGTCTGCATCGCCCTGATCATGATCGTGCTGTTGCAGACCGGCAAGGGCGCCGACATGGGGGCCGCCTTCGGCGGTGGCTCCAGCCAGACCCTCTTCGGCAGCACCGGCGCCAGCACGTTTCTGGGCAAGGCCACCACGGTGGCGGCCGTCATTTTCATGCTGACGTCCCTCACCCTGGCCTACATGTCCGGCGGACAGACGAGCAAATCGCTCATGGACGATGCCCCGGCCCCGATCGAGCAGCCGGCCGCGGCACCCGATACCGGCAGCGGCAGCGACGACACGACCGCCCCGGCAGCACCTGCTGACCCCGCGGCGGCGGCGGAAGACAACTAGACGCAAGACAACACGCTTTCGTGCCGAAGTGGTGGAATTTGGTAGACACGCTATCTTGAGGGGGTAGTGG
>CAYMAR010000163.1:0-8291 GCA_964388465.1 uncultured Desulfobacteraceae bacterium | reverse complement strand
GGCCGCAGAGCGTCTTCTCCGGATCGGGAAGGCGGGGATGGTAAAACCGGCGTTCGGCTTCGGTGGCTTCGCGCTCGGCCAGATAGATGACTTCCTGATAATCGCGACCTTTGGCTTTGTGCACGAACTCGTTGAAATCGCAACGATCTGAGATCATGAACCCTCCTGTCATGTGGGATCAATGCATGGACCGATTGGCAAAGGTTCAAAATGACGTCAACTGATAATACTCGAATAGGGATAGTAAACCCATTTATCGAAACGGGATTGAGCGCGTTCTTAAAGCTAAAATGTTAGCAAAGCGTTAGAATCATATTAGCACACTAATTTTATGTTGACACGACGTTAACAATTGGAAACATATGACTGTTATGGTTAGAAATATTATTTTTGCCTTTCTTTTCTCAACACCATAACAATAGGGAGGTGCTCATGCGCATGTTTGGAAGCAGTGTCAACGTAGGCAACCTCGCCATCGGTGCCGGAATCGTCCTGCTGGCACCGGTAGTGGTCCCGGTGGTGGCCGGCATCCTGAAACCGATTGCTAAAAATGCCATCAAGGGCAGTTTGCTGATGTACGAGAAAGCCAAGGTGGCCACCGCCGAAACCATGGAATCGTTGGAGGACATCGCGGCCGAAGCCAAAGCCGAGTTGACGGAAGACGCCGGGGAAGCACCGGCCAAGCCCAAAAAGGCCGCCAAGGGGGCCAAGGCTTGAGTTTGGAGCCAGCGGTGATCGTCCACGCCATCGATGGGCGTCTGCGCATCCGCCTCCCGGCCCGCCGGGGCGATTTGAACTATTTTGCGCGGGTCCGCAAAGCGGCCGTGAATGCACCCATCGAGGTCATCCGAGCGAATGCCGCAACCGGCAGTATCCTGTTTCACGGTGCCGGCGCCAATCCCGAGGCGGTCGCTGCTTTCGGCCGCGAAAATGATCTTTACGCCATACAGCCCGCTTGGCCACCTGCCAGACTGGCCGAACGGGTGACGGCGCCTTTGGCCGCCTGTAACCGCCAAATCCGCAAGTGGTCGTCCGGGCAGCTCGATATGCCCGGCGCGCTCTTCATTCTGCTGCTGTTTACCGCGATTTACGAAATCGCCAAGGGCCGGTTTCGAACACCACCCTGGTATACGGCTTTCTGGTACGCATTCGGCCTGTTCACCAAGGCCGTGATCGACCGTGAAAGTGGTGATCACCGCCAGAAATAACCCGGCGCCGTCTAACCGAATGCTAACGTCGGTTTGATTAGGCTATGAGCACGCTGGCGGGGATTATTTCTCTGCCTGCGTCTGCTGCTCCCCAGATCGGCACGCCCGCTGGCCGCGAGTAAATGCCGAGGGGCGGCCAACAGTTGCGTGGTCACGCACGCACGCCACTGCCGGAGGCTGGATGGCCGAACTTGTCGCTGCGATACACACCACCGTCACGGGGCGGACCCGCTTTCAGGTCCAAGGGCTCAAGGATGCGCCGGCCCTCAAGCGTATCCTGGAGTTTTACCTTCCCCAGAAGGCCGGCCTGAAACGGGTCAGCGCCAGCACCACCACCGGAAACCTCCTGGTTCACTACGGTCAGGATCTTCCCCTCGAAAGAATCACCGAGCTTATCATCCAGACCATCGGGCGCCGTGCGGTCGAACTGGATGCCGAGGCCCAGCTGGTGCGAGACGTTCCCCCGGAAGTCGAGTTGACCCCGAACCTGCCGCAAGCGGACGTCACCGGGCCATTGCGCGAAAATTTGCGATCGGCTTTCGAGCGTCTGGTGAAAACGGGGGAGACCTCGGCGCACCGCGCCTGGCACACGCTCAAAAAGAAAACGCTCGGGGAGGCGCTCGACACCGATTTGCGCCGGGGCCTGACCCTGGAGGAGGCCAACCGGCGCCGCGCGCACGGGGGCGCCAACCGCCTGCCCGCACCCCACTCCCGAACGGATTGGGACATCATCTTCGATCAAATCAACTCGCTGCCGGTTTATCTCCTGGGCGCGGCGGCCTTCGTGTCCGTGCTCACCGGCGGGGTGATCGATGCCGTCGTGGTCATGGGCGTGGTGGCCGCCAATGCGGCCATCGGCTATGTCACCGAAACGCGGGCCGAGAAGACGATCAGCTCCCTGCGGCAATTCGTCAATCCGATCGCCATCGTCATCCGCGGCGGGGAACCCTTGCAGATTCCGGCCCATGAGGTCGTGGTCGGCGACCTGGTGATGCTTAAGCCGGGCATGTATGTGCCGGCCGACGGCCGGCTGCTGGAAGCATCGCATCTGAGCGTGGACGAATCCATGCTGACCGGCGAAAGCATGCCGGTGATGAAGTCCGCCCGCACCCTGCGAATCCGCAACACCCCCCTGGCCGACCGCTTGAACATGGTCTACATGGGCACGCTGATCACCGGCGGGCAGGCCACGGCCCTGGTGGTGGCCACTGGCGGCAACACCGAGATCGGCCGCCTGCAGCTGCTGCTCGAACAGACCGCGTCGCCCGAAACCCCGATCGAGCGTCAGCTTCGCGTCATGGGTGATCAGTTGGTCATTATGTGCGGGGTGGTCTGCGGCTTCGTTTTCCTGATCGGTTTCCTGCGTGGCTACGGATTCATGCAGATGCTGCGCACGGCCATCTCTCTGGCCGCGTCGGCCGTTCCCGAGGGCCTTCCGGCCGCGGCCACCATCAATTTTGCGCTGGGCATCCGGCGCATGCAGACGGACCACGTGCTCATCCGCCGGCTGCAGGCCGTGGAAACCCTGGGGTCGGTTCAGACCATCTGCCTCGACAAAACCGGCACGATCACGCGCAACCGCATGACGCTGACCCGCATCGTCACCGCCGAGCGGGAGATCGTGGTCGACCAGGGCCGCTTTCTGAACGACCGGCAGCCCATCGACCCCCTGTCCGTGGCGGATCTCCATGCATTGCTGGTATGCGGGTGCCTGTGCAGCGAAACCAAGATCAACGGCCGGGACGGATCCGAAGAACTCGAACTCCTTGGCAGTTCGACCGAGAACGCCCTCGTCCACGGCGCCATCCTGGCCGGTCTGGACGTTCGTGCCTGCCGGCGTGACCATACCCTGGTTTCCATCCAGCACCGCTCGGAGAAGCGGCCCTACATGATCTCATGCCACGTGCGCCCCAACGGCAAGCGGCGCTATTACGTCAAGGGCAGTCCGCCGGAGGTGCTTGCCATGTGCCGCTGGCAACTGAAGGACGGCAAGCGGCGGGCATTCGACCCGGTGCAGCGCGGCGAGATCGAGCGGCTGAACGACGCCATGTCCGGAAAGGCCCTGCGGGTTTTAGGCATGGCCTATGCCGAGGCGCGGGAGGACGACGACCCGGATTTGGAGGGGCGCCTGGTGTGGCTGGGGCTGGCCGGCATGACCGATCCCATCCGGGAGGGTGTCAAGCCCCTGATCGAGGTGCTTCACGGTGCGGGCATCGAAACGGTCATGATCACCGGCGACCAGAGCACGACGGCATTCGCCATCGCCGATCAGTTGGGCATTCCCGGCGAGGACCGGCTTGAAATCTTGGACTCTTCCGAGCTGACCTCGGTGGAGCCCGAACTGCTGGCGGCCATCGCCAAAAGGGTCCATGTCTATTCGCGGGTCAGCCCGGCGCACAAGCTGCGCATCGTGCAGGCCATCCAGGCGGCCGGCAAGACCGTGGCCATGACCGGCGACGGCATCAACGACGGCCCGGCGCTCAAGGCCTCCGATCTCGGCATTGCCATGGGGCAGACCGGAACCGACATAGCCCGGGAGGTGGCCGATGTGGTGCTGGAAAGGGACAACCTCGAAACCCTCGTGGTGGCGATCAAAGACGGCCGGGCCACTTACGAAAACATCCGTAAATCGGTCCGGTTTTTTCTGGGCACCAATCTGAGCGAGATCCTGATCATGACCGCGGCCATGATCATGGGTATCGGTTTTCCCCTGAATGTCATGCAGCTCTTGTGGATCAACATCATCTCCGATATTTTTCCGGGGTTGGCGCTGTCCCTGGAGGAACCGGAACCCGACATCCTGGCGCACCCTCCGCGCGACTCCCAGGCCACGCTTTTTTCCGGGAAAGACTTGCAGCACATGGCCTTCGATGCCGCCGCCATTACCGCCGGTGCGCTGGGGGCCTACGGATTCGGTCTGGCCCGTTACGGGCCCGGTGCCCGGGCGGCATCGCTTGCTTTTCAGAGCCTGACCATCGGCCAGTTGCTGAATGCCTACAGCTGCCGGACGCTCAGCCACAGTGTGTTCGACGGGCCTTCCCTGCCGCCCAACCGTTATCTGGACGCGGCCATTGTCGGATCGCTGGGGTTGCAAGCCCTGACAATCTGGTTTCCGCCGATCCGCCGGTTGCTGGGTGTCGCCCCATTGGGTATGGTGGATCTGGGCGTCATCGGCGCTTCGTCCCTGCTGTCATTTGCGGTCATTGAAACCTCCAAAACGAGCCAAGTGGAAAAGCCATGATCCGAAACTTCATCTTCACCTCCGAGTCGGTTACCGAGGGTCATCCCGACAAACTTTGCGACCAGATCAGTGATGCCATCGTGGATTTTTTTCTCAACCAGGATCCGTTGGCCCGGGTGCGGGCGGAGTGCGCCGTCTCCAGCGCCATCGTTTTTATCGCGACCCGCTTCCGTTCCAAAATCAAGATGGATTTCTCACGCATTGCCCGCAAGGTCATCAAGCGGATCGGCTACGAACAGGAAGACTTCAACGACAAGATCTGCAGCATATTGACCACCCCCAACGCCCTGCCCGTGGATGAAAAGGACCTGTTCAACGAGCGGGAACTGAGCGATAAAGCCATCGGCAGGATTGCCGCCCGCAACCAGGTGACCGTGTTCGGCTTCGCCTGCAACCACACGCCGACCCTCATGCCCTATCCCATCTGGCTGGCTCACCGTCTGGCACGGCAGCTGACGGCCGTGAGGCGCGTGAAGACACTGCCGTACCTCATGCCCGACGGCAAGGTCCAGGTCGGGGTCGAATTCAAGGCGCGCCAGCCCAAGCGCATCCACAGCGTGACGGTGACCGCCAACCAGCGCGACTTCAAGAAACCTTCCCTGCGCAAACTGCGTGCCGACATCCGCGAGCAGGTGGTGGAGACGGTTTTCGCGGATGAGCCCATTCAGCCCGACAAACGCACGAAAATCATCGTGAACCCGGACGGCCCTTATTTCGGCGGGCCGACCCACCACTCCGGCCTGACCGGACGCAAGAACGCCATCGACACCTATGGGGAATTCTCGCGCCACAGCGGCAAGGCCCTGAGCGGCAAGGACCCGCTGCGCATCGACCGCATCGGTGCCTATGCCGCCCGCCATGCGGCCAAGAACGTGGTGGCCGCCGGGCTGGCCGCTGAATGTGAAATCCTCCTGAGCTATTCCATCGGCACCACCCAGCCCGTGTCGTTGCAGGTCCAGACCTTCGGTACCGGGCGAATCGAAGACAAACGTATTGCCCGCCTGATCCAGGATAATTTCGATTTCCGGCTGGCGGCCATTCTGCGCGACTTCAATTTGCGCCATCTGCCGGCCATGCACGCGGGGCGCTTTTACCAGACCCTGGCCGCCTACGGTCATTTCGGCCGCACGGACTTGGCGCTTCCCTGGGAGCAAACCGACCGGTCGGCCGTTC
The DNA here is from genome assembly GCA_964388465.1 of uncultured Desulfobacteraceae bacterium. Taxonomy (GTDB): domain Bacteria; phylum Desulfobacterota; class Desulfobacteria; order Desulfobacterales; family UBA5852; genus JABZFP01. Next base: position 2,669 of record CAYMAR010000163.1, on the reverse strand, counting down.
TGCAGGCCGCCGCCCAGTGACGGGCGGCCTCCGGCTCCGGCCTGAACCCATGCCCCGCTTTGGCAGACAGGCCTAAGCGAAGGACAACGATCAACTCAACGGGAAGGCGGCACCTTGATCTTGGCGATCGTCAACCAGAAGGGGGGTGTGGGCAAAACCACTCTGGCCATCAATCTGGCCGGAGGGTTGACCCATCGCGCGCTGCGCGTCGTGCTGGTGGATACCGATCCCCAGGGGAGCGTTCGGCAATGGGCGTCCCAGGCCGCGGACAAGACGTTTGAGGTGGTTCATCAGGCGCCTATTGGTGGTAAAAAGGACCTTCGCCGTCTCGTGCGACGCTGCGATCACGTGATCATCGACACGCCCCCGGCCCTGGGCGCCAGCTCACTGGCGGCCATGCGCATGGCCGACCGCGTCATCATCCCGGTGGGCCCCAGCCCGTTGGACATATGGTCCAGCCGCGAAACGCTGGCGCTATACCACCAGGCGGCCAAACGGCGACCGAAGATGTGCGGGCGCCTGCTGATCACCCGCAAGATACCGCGCACGCGTGTCGGCCGTGAAGCCCGTGAGGCGCTGGGTTTTACCGAGATGCCCGCACTGGCCACCGAGATCCATCAGCGGATCGGCTACGTCGAAGCCATGATTGCCGGGCGCACGGTCCTGCAGCAAAGCCCGCGCAGTGCCGCGCGCCGGGAGATCGAATGCCTGTGTGAAGAGATCCTTAAGCTCTGAAAGGAGGTTCGATTGCCGACCCCACGCCGTCGAAGCCTGAGTGACGCCGCCCGCGACCCACTGACACACAAGGTTAAGCCCGCAGGGCGCAGCGCCGGGCCGGCGCCAGCCGAGGGTCGCGCGGGACTGCCGGTTCTGGTCAAAGTCGCCCTGGGCATGTTCATCGGGTTTACTGGAGGTTTCCTGCTGGGACGCTTCAACCGCTGGATATAGACAAGCCGCCCCTGGTGGGTTCGGGAAAGCGGGCGCTCGGGCCCCCAAAGCTTGGCAACCCGGGCTGCGGGGGGAATCAGATAAAGGCGGCCAGCAGCGACAGACCGTTGGACTCGAGAGCGCGGCCAACGAAATAACTGAAAGCCGCGCGCCCCACAGCCTTGCCGGCGCGGTTCGCGGCACGGTCCAGACGCGCGTTGCCGCTGACGGCCCGGGCCCGGTCAAAAAGCCCCTCGTATTCCATGACGTTGAGAATCCGGTCGTCGTCCGTCACGCTCGGATCGTAGCGCACGACGACACTGCCGGTGAGTTGGTTGACTTTGACTTTTTGAATGCCCACATGCCCGGCCAGCACATCGATGACCGTGGCGCACTTGGCAGGCTGATGCTTGAGAAAGGGAACTTTCACGCGCAGTCGGCCGGGGACCTGATGAATGTAATAAGCCATTCGTATCGCTTCTCCCTGAGTGTTATCCATTCCCTCTGCGATTGAGCAGCTTCATTTCTGTTTTCACCGTCATGACCCTTTTCGCCGGCCGAGATTAAATTTTTGTTAGAATGGCGTAAATTGTTTGTTAAATGACTGATTTCAATATCATTGTCGATCTCGGTCACGATCCCGGTCAGGGGTGCCCGGATTTTCGGGGTTGAAATGCGATTCCGTCCTGCCTATTGAGCGTTCAAGCCCTCGGGCCGATGGCCACGCTACCGATGGTTGGCGACGCTCCGGTTCGGATGGGACAATGATCGGAACACCGCGATGACCTTGATCAACGTGCTGGCATCAATGGCGATCGGCTACCTGCTCGTAACTCTGGTGATGTGCTACTTTGTCCAGCAGCATCCACGACGACCGGTGGTCGATGAGCCGAATTGGGGGAGGGTGATCGACGCCAGCCTGCGCGCCGTCGACGGCAAGCGCCTGGAGGTGTGGCGGGTCTAACCGGACGGGCCTTCCCGGGGGATCGTGCTTTTCATGCACGGCTGGGGGCGCAACCGCGGCCGCATGGTGGGGCGGGCGCGCATATTCTCCCGCTGGGGATTCACGACGGTGATGCCCAGTGCCCGCGATCACGGCGGTTCATCTCCCTGCCGCTTCATGAACGCGCTCAAATTTGCCGAGGATATCGAGACCGTCTTGGCGTGGATCCAAGAGCCCGTCATTCTCTACGGTCATTCCGCCGGTTCCGGGGGGGCTGTCGTTGCCGCGGCCCGCAATCCCGGGAGCGTCCATCGGCTTTTTCTGGAGGGCTGCTATGCGCGCACGCGCGAGGCGCTTTTAAGCCTCTATACCTGGGTTCACCCGGCGTTCGGGCGGGGTTTCGGCCCGGCGATCATCATGTGGATGAACCTGTTCTACCGGGGCGGTCTGGATCGGGCCGATCCCTGCCGGCTGGCCGCCGCCATCGACGTGCCCGTCATGCTGATCCAGGGGGAAAACGACCGCCGCTTTCCTCCGGCCTTCGCACGTCGTCTGGCGGCCTGCTTCCGGCCAGGACAGGCCCGGCTTTACGTGGCACCCGGTGCCGGGCACAGTAATGCTTCGACGACAGCGGCGTACCCGGCGGCCGTAAAAGCGTTCCTCGAGCGGCATGCCGATCGGCTGAACCCGAATCGGCGCGCGCTGGGCGGCCGGGTCCTTTGAAAAAAATTCGGGGTGCCAGATTTCAGTCGTCGATGATGGGAACACTCAGGCGGATGCGGACGGGGCGTTTGGTCAG
>CAYMAR010000162.1:0-8316 GCA_964388465.1 uncultured Desulfobacteraceae bacterium | reverse complement strand
GACGGTCGTATTTTCCAGCGTCGGGGGCGGGCGGCCGACATCATCGTATCCGGCAGCTACCGGGGGGATGTCCCCGCCATCGAGGCCCGCGTCATCCATCGCGAACGGGGCCTCGAAGTGGTGCCTTGGACGGTTGTCGATGCTGACCCGCGCAACGGCATTTACCTGGGACTGCTGCCGCGGGTGCCCCAGGGCGGCTGGTATGTCTTGGAAGTCCGTGCCCGGGACAGGCCGGATCTAACCGTCCGAGGGCAGCACCGCTGGGGCATCGGGATGCTGGTCGCCTGCATCGGACAGTCCAACATGAAAGAGTGGTTTAACACCGGCAACGACCTGGAGGCCGATGCACTGCTCAGGCGTTACAGCGGCAAGGGCTGGAAGCCGCTGGAGAGGACGGGCAACGGGGCCATCGCCTTCGGCAACCGTATCATCGCGCGCACGGGCGTGCCGGTCGGTCTGCTCGATTTTGCCGTCAACGGGTCCGGTCTACACCGCAAGGCCGATTGGGGGACGGGCTTCTGGGAAGACACCCGGGCGAATTCGATCTATCGGCGCTTCGCGACCCACGTGGCGGCCACGGGCGGGCGGCTGGAATTCGTCATCTGGCTTCAGGGAGAAGCTGACGCCGCCCGTGGCACGGTCTCGGGGCTTGAGTACGAAGCCAGCCTGACCCGTTTCGTCGAACGCCAGGTGCGGCGGGACGTCACCAACGGATCGAACCGAGCGCATCTGCCGTTTCTGGTGGTGGGTATGCCCCGGCGGCCGGGGGGGCGCGACGAACCGCATCAGGCCCTGCGCGAAGCCCAACGGGCGGTGGCCGCGAAACTGCCGGAATGCTACCTGGCCGCCACGACCCTCGATCTGCAAAACCAGGGTAAGCAGCACCTGACGCCGGAGGCCTATACCGCCATGGGCCGTCGGGTGGCCCAGACCGTCCTCTACGTCTTGGGGCTGGAGGGGTTTTATCGTGGTCCGCGGGTGGCGGCCGTCCGTGTTGTGGACGCCAAGATTATCGAGGCCGCCCTGCAGCATGAGGGCGGCGATGACGTAAGACCGGCTGGGGGCATCACCGGTTGGGACGTTGTCGACGATCTGGGGTCGGTCCCTGTCCGCGCGGTCGTGCGACACGATCCGCATACGATCCGGATTGTCCTGGCGCGTCCCCTGGTCCCACCGGCCGAAGTTCGCTACCTGTACGGCGCCCGGCCCGATACGCGACGTGCGTTAATGGACAACAGCGCCGTCGGTCTGCCTCTGGAGGCATTTCGCGAAGCGGTCGCCCCCTGACGCGTCCAGGCGGCTGGCTTGGCGTCGATGCGGCGAGGCTGCCGACGCCACGGCCCTGAACGATCAAACCCTCGAAGACTTCAGGCGTTCACGTGCCGGCCCTTTGTCTTCCGACGGTTTTGCGCCGCCATCCGATGGCGGGTCCCGATCGCTTGCGGGGAGCTTTTGCTACACCCGGAGGGCTCTGGTATCTGCTTGTCATATGGCCACGTCGCCGCCTGTGAAACGGCGCAGCGCACCGGCCTCAAGGTTCACCCCTAACGATCCATACCATATTGTGCGGTCCATCCAATGCTATCAGAAAGGAACGAATACCACCGAAGTCGGCATCCGGGTCGGTGTATTCGGTGATCGGGGTAGGGCCGAGGTGATGCACGGCCATATCTACTCGCTTCTGTAGCTGCACAGCGACTGTCCGCGGCGCAGCAGATGACTTGGATCGTAAACCTTCCAATCGGGCCCGCCTGCAAGCGGCCCTGTCGATCCGGCGCCCATCGCCGCGCGCTTCGCTCAAACAGGCCGGTCGGCCTCATCTCTTCCGGCCGCGATGATCGGTGGGGGTGAGACGTTTCCAGGGCCTTGGGGCGAAGACCGCATCTGAGCCTTCCGGTGGGGGGCTTGTCGATGCCTTCAACTCAGCGGGCGGAGACGCACGGGCCCGTCGATCGGTTTCCGGGTGGAGGCTTGCGGCTAGTCGTCGCGTTTGATCAGGTCGTAAATCGCCTGGTCATGGGCGCTCAACGGCTGGCCCTGCTCGTGGAGCTTGTCCAGAAAATAGTGGTAGAAATCATGCCGCAAGCTGTCGCGATTGGCGGTGACGAACCAGCGGTTGCGGGTCCAGATAACCGGCGAGCGATCGGGGCGTTCGGCCTCGAACATGCCCACGAGCGCTTCGGCCCGGTCCGAGATGATATCGATGGTTTCCCCGCCGAGTTTGTCGCAGAGCCCGGCCACTTCGGGATGATCCACCTGAATGTCGAAGCTATACGGAAGTCTTCCCATGGCGATCAGGCGTACCCCGACCCCACGATCGGTAGCTGCGCGGATCACGTTCCCCAGATAGTCCCATGCGGACGGAAAGAGCCGCAGATAGAGTTCGCGCTTGGCGGCCGTGATGATTTCAACGGCCTTGGCCAAAGCGGTCTCCCGGCCTCTCAGAGTTATCAAATATTCGTACTCAGTCTCCTGAGTGAGCTCCGCAAGCCGTTTTTCGAGCAGTTCCAGGTTCGATTCAAATTGGCGGCGAAAGCGCTGCTTCAATTCCTCGAACGGCAGGGGCACATAGCGGCCCTTTTCGATTTCGAACACGATCCCCTTCCTTAGCAGGCCGCGCAGGACGTCGTAAATCCGCGAGCGGGCGATTCCCGAGCGTTTGCTCAACTGCGAGCCGTTGGAAGGGTGCTGGGCCACCAACGCCAGGTAGCAGGCCGATTCGTATTTGCTGAAGGCAAAATCCCTGAGCAGGCTGGCAATTTCCAAAGGGTTCTCCTTACGGGTTGGCCGGTGATTCGCTGCCAAATCCATTCGCCGGCGAGAAACGATTCCGGCGGGGCGCGGAACCGGGCAAGGCATGTTGGTCTTATCCAAATCCCCCCGGAAAGGTCAACCGTACGACGAATACGCCGTGCGTGAAGAAACCGAGCACGTGCCGCCGGCCGATGACGCCTGCCGAGATTGACAGTCGCGACAATTCGAATTATGTTGCTACATAGATAGCAACATAATTCGGGGAGGTGGTCATGTTCAGCGCACTCAACCCACTGGAACACGCACCGGTCCTGGGTTTTTCCCATCTGGATGATGAGCGCATCCGCACCATGGAAGACCTTTGCGGCGCCCATCATTACGACCGCCTGAACGTCGTGGTGCGGCAGGCCTGCGGCAGCTGGATCACCGATATCACCGGCAAGCGCTACCTCGACTGTCTGGCCGCCTATTCGGCCGCCAATCCCGGGCATCATCATCCCCGGATCGTCAATGCCCTGGTCAAGGCGCTCCTGGGCAATTACGCCTCCGTCATTTCCAACGTCGTCTACACCGATCCGCTGGGCGTTTTTCTGGACCGCCTGGCCAATTTCGTGCCCTCCCTGGCGCCGCGGTTCGGTGCGGGCGGCAACAAGGTCCTGCCCAAAAACGGTGGGGTCGAATCCGTGGAAACGGCCATCAAGATGGCCCGCTTTTACGGCTGGAAGGCCAAGGGGATTGCGGACGGGTCGCAGGAGATCATCGTCTTCAGCGACAATTTTCACGGGCGCATGATCACCGAGGTGTCTTTTGCCACGGTGGCGCATTACCGCCGGGGGTTCGGTCCGCTGACGCCCGGTTTTGTTTCGGTCGCCTATGGCGATCTCGACGCCGTCGAAGCCGCCGTTTCCCCGAATTGCTGCGGCATTCTGGTGGAACCCATGCAGGGCGAGGGGGGCATGCGGGTCCCGCCGCCGGGATTTCTTCAGGGACTGCGCGAAATCGCCGACCGCCACGATCTGCTGCTGCTCTTTGATGAAATCCAGGTGGGGCTGGGGCGCAGCGGCCGCAAATTCTGTTTCGAACACGAAGACGTCGTGCCCGACGGACTCGTGCTGGGCAAGGCGCTCTCCGGCGGTCTCGTGCCGCTTTCGGCCTTCGTGACCCACGCCGATCTGATGGACATGGCGTTTCAGAAAGGATCGGACGGCTCGACCTTCGGGGGCTATCCGCTGGCCTGTGTGGCCGGGGTGGCCGCTCTCGACGTTTTCGAAGACGAAAAACTGGCGCTTTCGGCCGAGCGCCAGGGCGACAGACTGCGCCGTGGCATCGAGCAGATCGCCGGTCGATCGCCCCATGTAAAAGAAGTGCGCGGCCGGGGCCTCTTCATCGGCGTGGAGGTGAAAAACGGGCAGGCGATGAACTTCTGCCGCCGCCTGGTGGATCTGGGGCTGATCATCAACGACAGCCGCGGCCACACCATCCGCGTTTCGCCGCCCCTGAACATCAGCGACGATGAAATCGATCACCTTCTCTCGCGCCTGGAAGCGGTGCTGCTATAAGCCGCCGCCCGGCGGCCGTCATCACAGCGCTCCCGCGTATCGAGGGGGCGAATCCGCGTCGATCGAAGATGTAAAAAGGCTTGCGCCCCCCGCTTGATGCCGTCTACATTCGTGGCATCCGTTCGCGGTGGCCCTGACGGTTGGGCCACCGGTAATTCGATCAAGGAGGTGCGGCATGCATGGCTGGATGGGTAAAATCCTGCGGGTCGATCTCACCCGCGGCACATTGCGCGAGGAAGCGCTCGTGCCCAAAACGGCCAAGGACTTCATCGGCGGGCGCGGTCTCGGGATTGAGATCCTGCGCCGGGAGGCCGACCCTGGCTGCGACCCGTTGTCGGCGGAGAACCTCATGGTCATGGCCACCGGACCGCTCACCGGCACCGGCGCCCCCACCGGGGCGCGCTACATGATTATGACCCAATCGCCGCTGACCGGCGCGATCACCTGCTCCAATGCGGGCGGCCGCTTTCCCACCGAACTCAAGCGGGCCGGCTTCGATGCCCTCGTCTTGACGGGTAAAGCCGAGCAGCCCGTCTATCTGTGGATCGCGGATGGGCGCGCCGAACTGCGCGATGCGACCCATCTCTGGGGAGAGACGACCCATGCCACCACCGACCGGTTGAGGGCCGAAACCGATGCCAAGGCCCGGGTGGCCTGCATCGGGCCGGCCGGCGAGCGCCTGGTCCGTTTCGCGGCGGTGATGAACGACAAGGACCGCGCCGCCGGACGCTCGGGGGTGGGAGCCGTCATGGGCAGCAAGAACCTCAAGGCCGTGGCCGTGCGCGGCACCGGCAAGATTCCGCTGGCCGATCCGGAGCGCTTCAAGGCCTTCAACCAGAAGATCCTGGCCCGCTTCAAAGCGGCCACCAAGGAAACCCCTCTGGGCCTCGCGATCAACGGTACGGCCGGGGTCGTCATCACCACCCAGCATCTCGGGGTGCTGCCCACCAAGAACTGGCAGCAGGGCACCTTCGCGGGCTGGGAGCAGATTCACGGCGAGACCCTGACCGCCAAATACCTCGTGCGCGGCAAGGCCTGCTACGCCTGTCCCATCGGCTGCGGGCGCATCACCCGGGTGGAAGACCCCCAGTTCGGCGGGGAAGGGGAGGGGCCCGAATACGAGACCATCTACGCCCTGGGCAGCAACTGCATGGTGGACAATCTGGCGGCCGTGATCAAGGCCAACTACATCTGCAACGAACAGGGGCTGGATACGATCACCATGGGGGCCACGATCGCCTGCGCCATGGAACTGGTCGAGAAGGGATATCTCGAAGAGAAGGCCGTCGGAAGGCCGCTCGCCTGGGGCGACGGCGAAGCCCTGGTGGCGCTGACCCGCATGACGGCCGCCCGCGAGGGCTTTGGCGACCGCCTGGCCGAGGGCAGCTACCGCCTGGCGGCAAGCTGCGGGCACCCCGAACTGGCCATGGTGGCCAAAAAGCAGGAATTCCCCGGGTACGAACCCCGCGGGGCCCAGGCCATGGGGCTGGCCTACGCCACCTCGCCCATCGGCGGTTCCCACATGCGCGGCGACCCGGCCTATTTCGAGCTTTTCGGCGTTCCCGAGAAAGTCGACCCCCTTGAATGGAAAGGCAAGGCCAAGATCACCAAGGCCTTCCAGGACCTTTCGGCCATCATCGACGCGGCCGGTTTGTGCATCTTCTTTGCCGTCCGCAACCTGGCGGGCAAAAGCCTCGACGTGCCCCCCACCGGCATCCTCGAATACCTGAATGCGGCCACCGGCGCGGGGTACACCCTGGCGGAACTGATTCGCGCCGGCGAGCGGATCATCACGGCCGAGCGCCAGTTCCTGAACCGGGCCGGCTTCTCCCGCCGGGACGACACCTTGCCCGCGCGTCTCACCGCCGAACCGCTCCCGGACGGCCCGGCCAAGGGGATGGTCTGCCACCTGGAGGAGATGCTGGACGACTACTACCGCGAGCAGAACTGGTCCGCCGACGGCTTTCCAACCCCCGCGCGGCTGAAGCAGCTGGGTCTCGAAACGGAGGAAGGCGGGTGATCGTCCGGGTGAAGTGCTTTACGGGCCTGCGGCGGTTCGCGCCGGACGGCCGTAAAGACTTCACCATCGAACTCGACGCGGGGGCCAAGGTGGCGCACCTGCTCGACCGGCTGGGGGTTCCGGTCGCGACCGATGTCATTGCCGCCGTCAATGGTCGGCGCGTGGACCGGGAGGCCCCGCTTGAGGACGGCGATACGCTCGTCCTGTTTACACCGATGGAAGGCGGCTGACCGCCCGCGCGGTTTTTTGCGGATGCTGCCAAATCCGTCAGCGGACGCCAGAAAGCCGTGCCTGCTTTATCCGCCCTCGCGGCATCGCCGCCCCCGCTCCGATCCATTCGATGGTTGCCCAAGCTACCGGGATTAAGGTAATGAGTGATTTCGGCCGTGACTGCGGCCGGCAATGATTGAAACCGGGCGTCCGGTGATTCGACGTCCCCTTGAACCCGGTGGGCCGGCAAGGCGGTCGAACCTCTTCCATGGCGAACCCTGTTGATGCTTCCAACGTGTCTCCCTCCGGGCCTAGACGGCTGAGCGGCTACCGCTGGGTCGTTTTTTCGCTTTTGGCTTTCGGGTATCTGCTGGTCTATTTCCACCGGCTCTGCCCGGCGGTGGTGGCCCTGGACATGCAGGCCGACCTCAACACAAGCGGTGCCCTGCTGGGGTTTCTGGCGGCCGCCTATTTCTATCCCTACGCCCTGATGCAGCTTCCCTCGGGTTTGCTTTCGGATTCCTGGGGACCGCGTAAAACCATCACCGTTTTTTTCACCCTCGCCGGCGTGGCGTCCATTTTTCTGGGCCTGGTCGAGTCGCTGGGCCTCGCGATCCTGGCCCGGGCGCTGGTGGGTCTGGGTGTGGCCATGCTGTTCGTCCCCACCATGAAGGTCATCACCAACTGGTTTCCGGCGGCCGTTTTTGCCCGCATGACCGGCATCCTCATGGCGGTCGGGGGGCTGGGGGCCTACACGGCGTCGCGGCCGCTGGCCTGGCTGAGCGATCTGATCGGCTGGCGGGGAAGCTTCGTGGCCATCGGGGCCGTCACCATTGTGGCGGCGCTGGCCATCGGGTTCATGGTGCGCAACACGCCGGAAGAGATGGGGTTGCCGGCGGTCAACCCGGAGGCCGCCGGCAATCCCGGTAAAGCCCCGACCATCGGGCTGATGCGCGGCATGCGGATGGTGCTTGCCACGGGGGCTTTCTGGGTGCTGGCCATCTGGTTTTTCTGCACCTGCAGCATTTTTTTCAGTTTCGGCGGGTTGTGGGGCGGTCCCTACCTGATGCAGGTCTACGGTCTCAGCAAGGCCGAGGCCGGCAATGTGTTGAGCATGCTGGCCTTGGCCATGATCGTGGGCAGCCCTATTCTGAGCTGGACGTCGGATGCCGTTTGGCACTCGCGCAAGAAAGTCATCGTGCTCTCCGCGGTCATGACGCTCGTTCTCTCCCTTCCCCTGGCCTTTTTCACCGCTGGCATGAGCCGCCCTCTCCTCTATCTCCTCTGTTTTCTGTTGGGCTTGTTCACCAGCGCCGTCGTCGTGGTGGCTTTTGCGTCGGCCAAAGAGCTTTTTCCAATCGAAATCGCCGGCACTTCGGTGGGACTGGTGAATCTCTTCCCATTCCTCGGTGGAGCGGTGGCACCGCCGATTCTGGGGGCCATTCTCGAATACCAGACGAAAGTCCACGCCGGCTATTCGGCCGCGGCCTATTCCCGGGCTTTCATGCTATACGTCTTCCTGGCCGTCATCGCCCTAGTGGCGGCGCTGTTTGTCCGGGAGACCCTGCCAGCGGCTTCGGGTTCGCCCGCGACCAGAAAGCCCTCTTCGTGATGGGACGGGTTCGGGGGCTGAACCGCCGGATCGCCGCCGGGCTTGCCGGTCCTGCCGCTGCCGTGGGCTCTCGCCGATCGGGGCGATGCCGGGGCGCGCGGACGGCACGGGCGTAAACAAATGCGGCGCTCCAGGGGATCTTGAAACGCCGCGTTCATGGT
>CAYMAR010000161.1:0-8322 GCA_964388465.1 uncultured Desulfobacteraceae bacterium | reverse complement strand
CGATCTTGATCACCGTGCCGTGGCAGTTGAAGCAGCCGGTCTTGCGCTCGTTGTCCGAGTTCATGCCCTTGTTCAGCCAGGGGTCCAGCTTCCACATGATCTCGATCGTGTTGGCGTGCTTGGACTTGCTGTACTGGGTGGCCTCGTCCGGGTGGCAGCGGGAGCAGTCCTTGGGGGTCACGATCGAGGCGATCGGCATCTTGTACTTGGCCTCGCCCCAGGGCATGTCGGACCGGCTGTAATATTTCTCGTGGTCCTGGGCGATGTCCTGATCCCCGGGCTGGATCAGGTGGCAGTCCAGACAGGTGATGTTGGCATTGGCGTGGCGGCTCTTGGCCCAGTCGGCGAAGACACCGGGGGTGGTCGCCCGGTGGCACTCGATGCAGGCCTGGGCCTCCGGCGGCACGCTGCGCTCGATCCGATACTCCTTGACCTTGGCAAAGTTGGGCTGCTGGGCCAGGGCCCCCGGTGCACACAGGGCGACGGCCAGCAGTCCGATGGTCGCAAACAACAATGTTCGCCTCATGGGTACCGCTCCTTTCGGTTGACGATGACATTTATTTTATCTGAATCGTTGTCGGGCGCTACAGTTGTCTCAACCCCTTGGCCTGATAAGGCACTTTGCGGGTCTGGCGGAACATGACCAGACCGCGCTCGGCATGCACCAGATCGTAGTGGCAGTCGATACACTTCTTTTCGTAGCCCGGACGGGCGTAGACCACCGCGCGATGGGCCAGCATGGCCCCCCGCTTGTGGGGCATGTTGAGCAGATTGCGATGGCATTTCTGGCACTGGCTGTTGTCGAAGGCAGCGTAAGCGTTTTCGCGCGCTTGATCGCGGTCGTATTCGTCCTCGAGAAAATGGATCGCGACGTCCTTGATCCCGTGATAGGTCTTGGAAAAGAAAAAATCGAAGGTATCCTCGGGAGCCGGCAGGTGGCAATCCATGCAGTCCACCACCACGCCGGCGGCGTTGTTGGTGTGGGTGGAGGAGCGCCAGGCCACCACGGCCGGTTTGATTTCATGGCACGAGGCGCAAAATTCGGGCGTCGAGGTGCGCACCATGGTGTAATAGCTCATGCTGAAGAGGGGAAAGGCGATCAAAATGCCCAGAACGACGAGCGACCCGGCGATGATGGTTTTTTTCATGGTCCCTGTCCCGGCCTGAAGTTTGTTTGGCAAACCGGCGCGTCCCGTCTACCGTATATCGTGCCAGCTATGGAAAGCCGTCCGCAGGCCGGATGGGCCCCGGGCGGCATTTTGGGTTCGTCGGGCGGTGGATGGCGCTGATGATGACGGATGCGATCGTGATCGGGGCAACGATGAAGTGATGATGCGGGCATTCAGCGCATGTTCCAGACCAATTGTCAATAAATAAATGCCATTCATTTGGTTATGACCATACTATGGAAACCCATGCAAAAAATTGACTTAAGTCAAGACATCTGGTCTAAAAAACCAGCGTGATGCGGACCACCTACGCCCGGCGAGGCCATGCCGCCCCACCCAACGCAACGATAACGATACGGGGGGTTTATGAACGAGCACATCCGCACCTTGCTTACCAGCGTTCTTTTTTTCAAAGGTTTATCCGAAGATGAACTTGAGAGCATCCAAAGCATCACGGTCGAACGCCGTTACCAGCGCAACCAGCTCGTATTCTCCGACGGCGAGGAGGGCAACGGCTTCTATCTGGTGATGACCGGCAAGGTCAAGGTCTACAAGGTCTCGCCCGAGGGCAAGGAAAAGATCCTCCACATCCTGGGGCCGGGGGAACCCATCGGCCAGGTGGCCGTTTTCGCGGGCGAATCCTTCCCGGCCAACGCCGAGGCCATCATGGCCAGCCGGCTGCTGTTTTTCCCCCGCCAGGGATTTGTCGACCTGATCCACGAACGCCCGTCCCTGGCGCTCAACATGCTGGCCATCCTCTCCGAGCGCCTGCGTGAATTCACCGTCCAGATCGAGAGCCTCTCCCTCAAGGAAGTCCCCTCCCGGTTGGCCGCCTACCTGCTCTTTCTGAGCGAAAAGGAAAACAATGCGGACACCCTCACCCTGAGCATCTCCAAGGCCCAGCTGGCCAGCGTCATCGGGACGATTCCCGAAACGCTCTCGCGCATCCTGAACAAGTTGTCGACCAAACACCTGATCGCGGTCGACGGCCGCACCATCCGACTGGTGGACCGCGACAAACTCGAAATGCTGGCCGAACACGGACGCCTGGTGGACCTCTAACGCGCAGCTCCGGTAGACGGCCGCGGCCGGCAGGTCAACCAGCGGCGGCGGCACCCGGCCCCAACCCAATCCCACCGATTTCGCCGCCTTCGATCCCGAACGTTTATGCCATCGCCCCGGACCGGACGACGGACATTTTCAGCGGTCCAAGGATCGGGGAAACCATCCGGCTGGATTGACTTGTCGCTGCGTTTCCCCTATAAATTTTTTTTGGCCTCTCGGCGGAAACGCACCCATGAAATCCTTCAAAACCGAAGATTGGCAGCAGCTCGGCAGGATCCTCCTGGCCGCGGGCCTTCTTACCGCCGGCATCGGGATGATCACGGCCCTGGTGTCCGCGTTCACCGGGCCGGCGGAGCGTTTCTTCCACGCGCTCCTGAACCTGGATGCCAAACGTTGGATCGTCGCCCTATTCATCCTGGTGCTGCTGACCGCCGGCCTCTGGTGCCGCCGCCGGGGAGACGCGCGCGCGGCCGAAGGCCCGCCCCCCGGCCGGGACGATGAAAACCGCTATCGCAATATCATCGAAACCATGGAGGAGGGCTATTTTGAAATCGACCTCAAGGGCAAGCTGACCTTTGTCAATGACGCCTTCGCCCGCATGGTCGGCCGACCGCCCGGCCAGATGCAGGGACTGCGCACCCGGGACTACGCCAGCACTGATACCGCCACCCGTATGCAGCACGCCCTGAACAAGATCTACCTCACGGGCGAATCCCAGCGTATCGGCCGCTACGACGTATTCCATCCCGACGGCGATCGGGTTGCCCTGGAACTCTCGGTCTCCCAGGTAAAAAGCCGTAGGGGCCGCGTCATCGGTTTCCGGGGCATTGCCCGCGACGTGACCGCCAACCTGAAGGTGGCCCGCGAAAAACAGCGCCTCGAAACCCAGCTGCACCAGGCCCGCAAGATGGAGGCCATCGGCACCCTGGCCAGTGGCATCGCCCACGACTTCAACAACATCATGATGGGTATCCTGGGCAACACCTCCCTAATGATCTCCAAGATCGATGCCGACCATCCCCATTTCGAAAAACTCAAAAACATCGAAAAATACGTGGAAAACGGCTCGGAGCTGACCCAGCAGCTGCTGGGCTTCGCCCGGGGCGGCAAATACAACGTCAAGCCCACGAGCCTCCGGGAGCTGGTGGAGGAAAGCGCCCAGATGTTCGGCCGCACCAAGAAGGAGATCCGCATCCACAAGACGCATCTTAGAGAGACCCTGCCGGTGGCGGTCGACCGCGGTCAGATCGAACAGGTCCTGCTGAACCTGTTCGTCAACGCCTGGCAGGCCATGCCCGGAGGCGGGGATCTTTACCTCCTGACCGAAGACGTCGAACTGGACGCCGGCTACCAGGCCCCCTACGAGGTCGTTCCCGGCCCCTATGTCAAGCTTTCCATCATGGATACCGGCGTGGGGATGGACCGGGCCACGCGCAAACGGATTTTCGAGCCCTTTTTCACCACCAAGGAAATGGGCCGCGGCACCGGGCTGGGGCTGGCCTCCGCTTACGGGATCATCAAAAACCACGCCGGCTACATCAACGTCTACAGCGAAAAGGGGCGGGGCACGACCTTCAACATCTACCTGCCGGCTTCCGACCACACGCGGCGGGAAGAAGACGGCGCCACGCGCCGGATCTACACGGGCAGCGAAACCATCCTGCTCGTGGACGACGAAGACATCACCATGGATGTGGGCCAGGAACTGCTCGAGGAATTGGGCTACCGGGTCCTGACCGCCCGCGACGGCCGGGACGCCCTCGAAATCTACCGACGACAGAAAACCCGCATCGACATGGTGATCCTGGACATGGTCATGCCCGGCATGGGCGGCGGCGCGACCTATGATGAACTCAAAAAGCTCGACCCGGAAGTAAAGGTCCTGCTGGCCAGCGGCTACAGCATCAGCGGCGAGGCTTCCAAAATCCTGGAGCGCGGCTGCAACGCCTTTATCCAGAAGCCCTTCAATATGAAACAGCTCAGCGAAAAGATCCGCCGGGTTCTGGACGCCGTCGAAACGCCCTGCTGAGCTTCGATCGGCGTCCGCGTGCCAGCGGATTCAGCGATCGGGCCGGAGGGACCCGCGCCCCAAACCGTCCGTGATGCTCGGCGTGTCGCCGCCCGATGGACACATCAACCGTTTTTCAGGAGACAACAACATGGTCGCATTCGCATTCCAGGAAATGTTCCCGCTGGGGGAGGACATCACCGTTTACCGCCATCTCACCGAGGACCACGTGCAGGTCAAGACCATGGAGGGCCAGCCCGTAACGGTTATTCAGCCCGAAGCCCTGACCATCCTGGCCGAGGCGGCCTTCCGCGACGTTTCCCACCTGTACCGCGCCAGCCACCTGGCCGCGCTCAAGCGGATCCTGGACGACCCCGAGGCCTCCCCGAACGACCGTTTCGTCGCCCTGGAAATGCTCAAAAACGCGGTCATCGCGGCCGAAGGTGAATTTCCCATGTGCCAGGACACGGGCACGGCCATCGTCATCGGCAAGAAAGGCCAGCAGGTCTGGACCGGGGCGATGGACGAAGAGGCCCTGGCGCGCGGGGTTTTCAAAGCCTACACCGAGACCAACCTGCGCTATTCCCAGAATGCGCCGCTATCGATGTATGAAGAGCAAAACACCGGCTGCAATTTGCCGGCCCAGATCGAACTCTACGCCACCGGGGGCGACGCCTATAAGTTCCTCTTCATCGCCAAGGGCGGCGGCTCGGCCAACAAGACCTATCTTTTCCAGGAAACCAAGGCCGTCTTGAACCCGGAAACCCTGCTGGACTTCATGCGGGCCAAAATGAAAAGCCTGGGAACGGCGGCCTGCCCACCCTACCACCTGGCGTTCGTGATCGGGGGCACCTCGGCCGAGCTGACGCTCAAGACGGTCAAACTGGCCTCGGCCGGCTATCTGGACGGCCTGCCCACGCGAGGCAGTGAAACCGGACACGCTTTCCGGGATCCCGAACTCGAAGACCGGGTGCTCAAAATGTCCCGTGACCTGGGCATCGGCGCCCAGTTCGGCGGCAAGTATTTCTGCCACGACGTGCGCGTGGTGCGCCTGCCGCGCCACGGGGCCTCCTGCCCCATCGGCATTGGGGTTAGCTGCAGCGCCGACCGCAACATCAAGGCCAAGATCACCGCGGGGGGGCTGTTCCTGGAACAGCTAGAAACCGAGCCGGCCCAATACCTGCCCGAACCCGGCATCGCCATGTCGGATGCCGTGGCCGTCGACCTCGACCAGCCCATGGAAGCGATCCGGGCCACCCTGACGCAGTACCCGGTGGCCACCCCGCTGCTGCTGACCGGCAACATCGTGGTGGCCCGCGACATCGCCCACGCCAAACTCAAGGAACGCCTGGACCGCGGCGAAGACCTGCCCGACTACATCAAAAACCATATCATCTACTACGCCGGTCCGGCCAAAACACCGCCCGGCCGCGCCTCGGGCGCCTTCGGACCCACCACCGCGGCCCGCATGGACCCCTATGTGCCCCTCTTCCAGGCCCGCGGGGGCTCGATGGTGATGCTGGCCAAAGGCAACCGCTCCCGCCAGGTCCTGGAGGCCTGCAAGCAATACGGCGGCTTCTATCTGGGCTCGATCGGGGGACCGGCCGCGCGGCTGGGCAAGGAATGCATCACCCACGTCGAAGTCGTGGAATACGAGGAACTGGGCATGGAAGCCATTTTCATGATCACCGTCAAGGATTTCCCGGCCTTCATCCTGATCGACGACAAGGGCAACGACTTCTTCGAAGGGCTGCTCTAAGCCCATTCCCTGCCCTCACTTGACCTTCGACCGCCGTAATGCCCGCGCCGCTGCTGGACGGCGGCCCGGGTGGGCCCGCCCTGAGGGCATCCGCATCGGCCGTCGCCGGTTTTGCCCTTTACAAACGATTCCGATTTGAATATTGAAAATCTTTTGGCTGATATCGCACCCGCCACAAACAACCGCCAATTGGGGATTTAGCAAATACTTAAACCGTAAAGGAGCGTTACCTATGGCAAAGACAATGCAAACCGTCGACGGAAACACGGCTGCCGCGCATGTGGCGTACGCCATGAGCGACGTGGCCACGATCTACCCGATCACGCCCTCGTCGCCCATCGGCGAAATTGCCGACGACTGGGCCGCCAACGGCCGTAAGAATATATTTGGTCAGGACATGACCGTCCGCCAGCTGCAGTCCGAAGCCGGGGCGGCCGCCGCCGTCCATGGCTCGCTGGCCGGGGGGGCGCTGACCACGACCTTCACGGCCTCCCAGGGATTGCTCCTGATGATCCCCAACATGTACAAGATGTCCGGCGAACTGCTGCCGGCCGTCTTTCACGTCACGGCCCGAGCCGTGGCCGCCCACGCCCTGTCGATCTTCGGCGATCATCAGGACGTCATGGCCGTGCGCCAGACCGGATTCGCCCTGATGGCCTCGGCCTCGGTGCAGGAAGCCATGGACCTGGGGCTGGTGGCCCATCTCTCCGCGATCGAAGCCAGCGTGCCTTTCCTGCATTTCTTCGACGGCTTCCGCACCTCCCACGAGATCCAGAAAATCGAGGCCATCGACTACGAAGACATGGCCAAACTGGTCAACCGGGACGCCGTGGCCTGCTTTCGGGCCCGGGGCGCCAACCCCGAACGACCCGAGCTGCGCGGGACGGCCCAGAACCCGGACATCTATTTCCAGGGCCGGGAAGCCGCCAATCCCTACTACCTCAAAACACCAGGCATCGTGGCCGACTATATGCAAAAGGTCAGCGACCTCACCGGGCGCCGATACAAACCTTTCGACTATGTCGGCCACCCCGAGGCCGACCGCGTCGTCATCGCCATGTGCTCCGCGTGCGAAACCCTGGAAGAGGTGGTCGACTACCTGAACAACGACGGCCAGAAAGTCGGCCTGGTCAAGGTGCGGCTCTATCGCCCCTTTGCCCCGGAATACCTGTTCGAGGTGTTGCCCGCGACGGCCAAGACCATTACGATGCTCGACCGCACCAAAGAGCCGGGCGCCCTGGGCGACCCGCTCTATCTCGACGTCTGCACGGCCTTCATGGAAAAGGGTGAAACACCCAAGCTCCTGGGCGGGCGCTATGGCCTGGGGTCCAAGGAATTCAACCCCGGCATGGCCAAGGCCGTCTTCGACAACATGGCCGCAGCCACGCCCAGGAACCACTTCACCGTGGGCATCACCGACGACGTCACCCACACCTCGCTCGAGGTCGAAACCGGCGTCGAGGTGGCCCCCGCGGACACCGTGGCCTGCAAGTTCTGGGGGCTGGGGGCCGACGGCACGGTGGGCGCCAACAAGAGCGCCATCAAGATCATCGGCGATCACACCGACATGTACGCCCAGGCCTATTTCTCTTACGATTCGAAAAAATCCGGCGGCATCACCATCTCCCATCTGCGCTTTGGTAAAAAGCCGATCAAATCCACTTATCTGGTGGATGCGGCCGATTACGTCGCCTGTCACAAGGCCAGCTACGTCCATCTCTACGATCTGCTGGAGGGCATCAAGGCGGGCGGCACCTTCGTACTCAACACGCACTGGACCCTGGATGAGCTGGAGAAGGAGCTGCCGGCATCCATGCGGCGCACGATCGCGGAGAAGAAGCTCAAGTTCTACACCATCGACGCCGTCAAGATCGCCGGCCAGGTGGGTCTGGGCGGTCGTATCAACATGGTCATGCAGACGGCTTTCTTCAAACTGGCCAACGTGATTCCGGTGGACGAGGCGGTGGGCTATCTCAAGGATCAGATCAAGAAGATGTTCGGCAAGAAGGGCGAGAACATCGTCAAGATGAACTGGGATGCGGTCGATCAGAGCCTCGAGAATCTGGTCGCGATCGACTACCCGGAAAGCTGGGCCCAGGCCGCCGGCGCCGGCGCGGCCGAAGCGGATGCGCCCGATTTCGTCAAAAACGTCATGCGCCCGATCCTGGCCCAGCAGGGCGACAAGCTGCCGGTGAGCGCCTTCACGCCGGACGGCATCTTCCCGGTGGCCACCACCCAGTACGAAAAGCGCGGCGTGGCCATCATGGTGCCCGAGTGGGTGATGGACAACTGCATCCAGTGCAACCAGTGCGCCATGGTCT
>CAYMAR010000160.1:0-8324 GCA_964388465.1 uncultured Desulfobacteraceae bacterium | reverse complement strand
ACAAATCCTGTGCCACCGGTAATCAGTATGTTCATCTGCGCAGTCCTTGATATCCCGGACGTCTCGTCCGGTTGAGAGGGTTGCGGGCTCTGGTCTCCAGAGGCGCGTTGCCAGCGACCTTACTTATCGGGCGATAGGATCAAGAGAGTAAACACCCGTGAAGGCCGATGCAAATCCGTCGGGCCTCGCCGCGGTCCAGCCGACCACGGCCCTGGGGCCGGCGCATGATTCGGCCGCAGGCCGCGACCCGCAAGGGCGAACCGCGGGCGCACTGGCATGCGCCGGGCCGCAGCCCATGCGGGTGTCAGGCGTTGTCGGGAAAAGCGCCCGGTGTCCGGCGGCGGCAGTCGGGGCAGATGCCCGTAAATTCGACCTGGTGTCCGAGGATGCGAAAGTCGGTGTGCACCTGCACGGCGTTTTCCAGGGAATGGTTGACCTCGACCGGCGCGTCGATCAGCCGGTCGCAGTTCAAGCAGCGGATGTGATAGTGGTTTTCAGGCACGCCATCGTAGCGTTTGAGGTTGCCGGCCATCTGGATGGTTTGAATCTCGCCGAGTTCGGACAGGATTTCGAGATTCCGATAGACCGTTCCCAGACTGATGCGTGGCATCTGCTTGCGGACACGGCCGAAAAGTTCGTCGGCGCTGGGGTGGTTGTTGGCTTTGCGAAGCTCTTCCAAAATGCTCTGCCGCTGGCGGGTCATCCGCAGGTTGCGTTCCTTACGCAATGTCGTCGTTCTCCTTCAATCTCTCGATCGCCTGATCCGGTCCGGCCCCGCCGGTTGTGGGGTGCGGTCCGTCCGTCCGATCGGGTGCGGCCCCTCGTCGGGTGGGCCGCATCGCGTGGTTTCTTGCCCTCCGCGTCTAAGCGTTGCCGCCGAAGCCCGGTTCAGCGCTCGTCCATGGGAACGAAGGTGCATTCATCCGGTCCGCAGTAGTCGCCCACGTAGTCGGACGCCGGGCGGTAAAGGGCCGGCTTGGGGGCGGCGTCGGCATACTGCTCCTCGATGACATGGGCGGTCCATCCGGCCACCCGGGACAGGGCGAACAGGGGTGTGAACAGATCGATGGGTATCCCCATGGCGTAATAGAGGGAGGCGCTGTAAAAATCCACGTTCACGTAGATGTCGATCCCCTTTTTCTCCTTGAAGACGGCTTTTCCCGTTTTTTCCAGAACCCTTGAAATTTCGTACCACTGCGTCTCACCGATGCGCTCGCCCATTTTTTTGGACATCGGCGCCAGGATGTGGGCCCGGGGGTCGTCGGTCTGGTAGACCGCGTGGCCCAGGCCGAAGATGAGGCGACCGGCCTCGAGTTCCTGCTGAACATAGGCCTCGACGTTTTCCACCGCGCCGATTTTCTGCAGCATTTCCATCACCCGCACGTTGGCGCCGCCATGCAGTTCACCGGACAGCGAGCCCAAGGCCGCGGTGACGGCGCTGTACATGTGCGCCCGGGTCGAGGCCACCTGACGGGCCGAGAAGGTGGAGGCGTTGAACGAGTGCTCGGCGTGCAGCACCAGGCCGACGTCGAAAAAATGGGCGAGTTCCTCGTCCGGCGTTTCGCCCGTCAGCATGTAGAGAAAATTGGCGGCATGGCTGATGTCAGTCCTGGGGGGTACGGGCGGCTTGCCGTTGCGGATGCGATCCCAGGCGGCCATGATGGTCGGGAACTTGGCGATCAGGCGGGTGGCCTTGCGCAGGCTGGCCTCCCGGTTGCGGGCCGTCAGATCTGGATCATAGCTGGCCAGTAGGGAGGTGACCGCCTGAAGGATGTCCATCGGGTGCGCATCGGCCGGGCATTTCTGCATGATCTGCAGCACCGCTTCCGGTATGGTCCGGGCTTCGGCCAGTGCGGATTTGAATGCGTGCAACTCGTCATCGCCCGGCAGATGCTCGTAGAGCAACAGGTGCGCCACCTCTTCATAGGTGGCGTTTTCGGCCAGGTCCTTGACCAAAAAGCCGCGATAGATCAGTTTGCCTTCGGCGCCTTTGACGTCACTGATTTTCGTGCTGGCCACCGTTACGCCACGGAGACCGGTGTTAAGGGTGGGGGTGCATTCTTCCATGATTTTCTCCCTGCTGAAGTTGGCTGGGGGCTGGCAAGCGGCCGGGGCGCCATCGGGCCGCCGCTAGAGGTCCACCCACATGTCCGCTTCGTTGCCGCAATGGGTGCATACCGCCTGACCTTTGACTTTCTGGGAAGGGGGAGGCTCAGGTGTCGCGGGGGGGGCGGTGGCGGCGGCCGGCGGCGTTTCATCCGCAAGTGTGCAGGTGATTTCCATTTCGGCCTCATTGCCGCAGTTTTCGCATTTACAGACCTGGCGTTTGACGACCTTGCTCATGGTGTCTCCTCTCTAACGGACAGGCCCCGCCGACGTGTCCGGTTTTGGATTAGTGGATACATTTTGACCATTTACAATGGAATTTGTGGGCCTAAAAGTCAAGCAGGAATTGTCCTTCCCGGCGTGCTGTCGGCCGACATTGACAACGGCCCGGCGCTGTCGGCATCCGGCACTAAACGGTGGTGGGACAGGCCGAGTGGTCCGATCCCCGGGGCTCGGTTGAAATGGGGGGGCAAAGGTGGTAGTAGGGTCGGGATTGTTCCCGTGGCCCTCAAACTTCCCCGGCAGCATCTGAGACGCATGAAAAACATTCGCAACCGCAAAGGCTACGACCTGAAAATATCCGGCGCACCCAGCGACGAGATGGTGTCCCTGTCGGTCCCGGCTACGGTGGCCGCGCTGCCCGAGCGAATACCCTTCATCAAGCCCCGTCTGCGGGTGAAAACCGGCGATGCCGTTCAGGTGGGCAGCATCCTGTACGAGGACAAAACCGATCCGCGCATCGTTTTCGCCTCGCCGGGCGGCGGGGTGGTGGCCGATATCGTGTTCGGACCGCGGCGCGTGATCCGCGAAATCGTGATCACGCTCGACCGGGAAGAATCAGCCGTAACATTTCCGGCGTTGAGTGAAACGGATCTGGACGGGATTGCGCGTGGCGATCTGGTCGCGCGTCTTCTGGACGGCGGTGTCTGGCCGTTGTTGCGGGAATTGCCTTTCCGCAAGATTGCCAGCCCGGACGGCGAGCCGCCGGCCATCCTGGTCGGCCTCGACGGGCGCGAGCCCTTCCAGCCCAATCCCGAACGCTACCTCGGTGCCGAACACCGTCCCCTGCTCGACTATGGATTGAAAGCGCTGAGACGGCTATGCGACAAGGTGCTGGTCTATACCGATCCGCAGCGCGAGGATTTCTGCCGCTCGTTCCAGGATGTGCTGACCCACACGATTGCCGGGCCCTACCCGGCCGACGATCCCGGGGTGCTCCTCTATCATCTGCGCCGGGGCCCGGAGGACAACCGGGCCTGGTTTATCGGCGGGCAGGACCTGCTGCTGCTGGCCGGGTTTCTCCAAAACGGCACGATGCCCACCGAACGCCTGTTCGTGGTGGGCGGCAGCGGGGCGGCCGAGCGGCAGCATGTCCGCAGCCGCCTGGGCGCGCCCCTGAAACACCTGGTGCTGGCCGAGCCGACCTGTCCGGAGCCGCGCTACGTGGTCGGCGGCGTCCTGCGCGGCTATAGCGGCAATCCCGAAGGCCATGTCGGGCTCTATGAAACCGCCGTCAACGTGCTGCCGGAAGCCGTTGAGAGGGAATTTTTGAATCTGTTTCGCCCCGGCTTCAACAAGCCCACCCGCTCGCGGACATTCGTTTCGGCCATCAAAGACGCCCCCCAGACCATGGACACCAACATCAACGGCGGCCGCCGGGCCTGCATCGCTTGCGGCTACTGTTCGGATGTCTGCCCGGTGGACATCCTGCCCCAGATGGCCCTGAAAAGCATCCTGGCCGAAGAGGTGGAGGAGTATCTGGCCCACGGCCTGCTGGACTGCGTCGAGTGCGGCCTGTGCTCTTATGTCTGCCCCTCGAAGATCGAACTGGTGGAAACCTTTCGCCAGACCAAGTTTGACTACCACAAAGAGCAGGTTTGATCATGAACCCCGTGCGCCGCTTTTTCAATGCGCTTCACCCCTATGTCGAACCGGGGGGCAAATACGAAAAGCTCTATGCTTTCTACGAGTCCATCGAGACGGTCTTCTTTGCGCCGCTCGAGCGTACCCGCCGTCTGCCGGCCGTGCGCGACAGCCTGGATGTCAAGCGCTACATGTTCCTGGTGATCGTGGCCCTGATCCCGCATCTGTGCTTCGGGATCTACAACGCGGGCTATTTCGCGCGGCTGGCTTCCGGGCTCTCGGTTGCGCCCGTGCCGGTGGTGCTCACCGGCCTGTGGCTGGTCATGCCCATGGTGCTCGTGACCTACGCGGTGGGATTTTTCTGGGAAATCGTGTTTGCGACCATCCGCAAACACGAAATCAGCGAGGGCCTATTCGTCACCTGCATGCTCTTCCCCTTGACCCTGCCGCCGGCCACGCCCTTATGGCAGGTGGCGCTGGGAATTTCCTTCGGCATCGTGATCGGGAAAGAAATTTTTGGCGGCACCGGGCGTAACTTTCTCAACCCGGCCCTGACGGCGCGCGCCTTTCTGTATTTTGCCTACCCCGTAAGCCTGTCGGGGGACAATGTCTGGTCGGTGTTGGTGGGGGGGGCGGAGCGCTATGTGGACGGCTACACGGCCGCCACGCCCCTATCGGTCGCGGCCTCCACGCCGGACGGCCAAGCCGTTGAGGCGGCCTTGGAGGCTTTGGGCTACAGCCCGCTCGAACTTTTTTTCGGGCTCTACCCCGGAAGTGTCGGGGGCACCACCACTTTCTTGAGTATTCTGGGCGCGATCTTCATGGTCGTTTTGGGCATTGCCAGCTGGCGCACCATCCTGGGCGGGGTGCTGGGCGTCCTGGCCACGGCCTATTTTCTCAACTGGATCGCCGGGCCCGAGAGCATGCCTTTTCTTTCACTGAATCCGTATTATCATCTGCTCATCGGTGGTTCGGCCTTTGCTCTGGTCTACATGACCACCGATCCGGTTTCCGGCACTCACATGAAGGGTGTCAAATGGTTTTACGGATTCATGTGCGGTCTGCTGACCGTGCTAATCCGGGTTTTTAACCCGGCTTTTCCCGAAGGTGTCGGTTTGGCCATTTTATTTATGAACTGCTTCAATCCGCTGCTCGACTATATCGAGGTCAAGATCCGCACGCGGCGGAGGGTGCCCAATGTCTGATGCCATGAAATCCCTGCTTTTCGCCGCCGCCATCGGTGTGGTTTGCAGCCTTTTGCTGACAGCGGCCTCCTCCGGCCTCAAAGCGTTTCAGCAGGAAAACGCCCTGGTCGACCGCCAGCGCAACGTGCTCAAGTCCGTGGGCGCCCTCGATCCGGAGCGCCAATACGGGTCGGATGACATCAAGAGTCTGTTTGCAAGATCCATCCAGGACATCCGCGTCGATGCGGACGGCCAGGTCCTGGCAGACGATGCCGGATCCGCATCGGGTCTGCCGCTGTTCCTCTACAAAAAGAACGGCCAGGTGCAGTCTTACATCGTGCCCGTCGACAGCCGCGGTCTCTGGGGCCGGATCTACGGTTACCTGGCCATCGAAACCGACGGTCGGACGGTGGCCGGCTTTTCGGTCTACCAGCACGTGGAGACCCCGGGGCTGGGCGGGGAAATTGAAAAACCCTGGTTCCAGCAGAACTTCGTGGGCAAGCAGATCGCGGACGCGAAAGGCAACCTGACCTCAGTGGGCATCGCCAAGGGCAAGGTGGCCGAGGTTATCCCCCCGGAGCGCCGGGAGCACTATGTGGACGGCATCAGCGGCGCCACTATGACCGGTCGTTATCTGAGCGAAGGGCTCGAAGATATCCTTCAGGACTATGAACCGGTATCCCGCCGCTTTCGCGACCAGGGCGCCCTCGAACTTTCGGAGAATACCTGATTATGGCCACGGCCACCGCCAAGCTGACCAACACCCAGGGCTACCGCATGATTGCCGACGCCCTCTGGAAGACCAACCCCATTTCCAAGCAGGTACTGGGCATCTGCTCCGCGCTGGCGGTCACCGTCCAGATGAATACGGCCATCGTCATGGCCCTGGCCCTGACCTTTGTGGTGGCCTTTTCCAATCTGATCATATCGTCGATGCGCAACGCCATTCCACGCAACATCCGCATCATTGTCGAGGTGGCCGTAATCGCCACCCTGGTGATCATCGCCGACGAGGTGCTCAAGGCCTTCCTTTTCAATATCAGCAAGCAGCTTTCGGTCTTCGTGGGCCTGATCATCACCAACTGCATCGTCATGGGGCGGGCGGAGACCTATGCCATGGCCAACCCGCCCGGACGCTCCTTTCTCGACGGCGTGGCCAACGGGCTGGGGTACGGCTCGATCCTGGTCGGGGTCTCCTTTTTCCGGGAACTGCTGGGATCGGGAAAGATCCTGGGCTTCCAGGTTGTGCCCCAGTTGGCCTACGACATGGGTTACACCGACATGGGCCTGATGCTTTTAGCGCCGGGGGCGTTCATCGTCATCGGGCTTTTCGTCTGGCTCGAGCACACCCTTATCAAGGAATAGACCGGCTGGCATGGAAAATCTTCTCAGCATCTTCGTCAACTCGGTCTTCGTCGGCAACATCCTGCTGGCCTATTTCCTGGGGATGTGTTCGTTCTTGGCCGTTTCCAAGAACATCACAACCTCGCTGGGATTGGGTGTGGCGGTGATTTTCGTGCTCACCATCACCACCCCGTTCAATTGGCTGATCTACAGTTTTCTGCTGGCGCCCGGCGCGCTCGCCTGGGCCGGTCTCGCCAACGTGGACCTCAGCTTTCTCAAGCTGATCCTGTTCATTGCCGTCATCGCCGGGATCGTGCAACTCGTCGAAATGGTGATCGACCGCTACTCCCAGGCCCTCTACAACGCCCTGGGTGTTTTTTTGCCGCTGATCACGGTCAACTGCGCCATCCTGGGGGCTTCGCTTTTCATGGTGGAGCGCAGCTACACTTTCGGCGAAACCGTGGTCTATGGGATGGGATCCGGGATCGGCTGGGCCCTGGCCATCATCTCCATGGCCACGATCAAATGGAAGCTGCGCTATGCGGACGTGCCCGAGGGGCTTCGGGGCTTCGGGATCAATATGATTATCACCGGTCTGATGGCCATGGCCTTCATGCTGTTTTCGGGCATCAGCCTTTAGGGAGCCAACGTGCTGATCTATCTCATCAGTCTGACCGTTTTCCTGGCCGTCATCCTTCTGCTGGTGGGGGTGCTGCTCCTGGTGGAAGCCAAGGTCGTCATCAAGGGCGACCGCCAGATCGTCGTCAACGATGACGAAGACAAATCGCTCACGGCGCCCCTGGGACAAAGTCTTCTGGCCTCGCTGCTCGACAACGACATCCTGATACCCTGCGCCTGCGGCGGGCAGGGCACCTGCGGCACCTGCAAGTGCCGGGTACTGGAGGGCGGCGGCGACATCCTGCCCACCGAGCTGTCCCTGGTGAGCCGCAAGGAACGCCTCGACAGCGTGCGCCTGGCCTGCCAGCTCAAGGTCAAGCAGGACCTGCGCATCCGGATTCCCGAAGAGATCTTCAATATCCAGAAGTACGACGCCACCGTGGTCTCCAACGACAACGTGGCCACGTTCATCAAGGAGCTGGTGCTCAAGCTGGACGAGGGCCAGAGCGTGGACTTCACGGCCGGGGCCTACATGCAGATCGACATTCCCGAATACCAGGCCGCCTTCGAGGATTTCCAGGTGGCCGACACCTATCGCGCCGCCTGGAAGAAATTCGACCTGCTCAAGCTCGAGGCCGGATCGGATAAGCCGGTCAACCGGGCCTACTCCCTGGCCAGCGCGCCGTCCGAAAGGGACCTTCTGCGCTTCACGATCCGGATCGCGACCCCGCCGCCCGGGCAGATGGACCTGCCGCCGGGCGTGGGCTCTTCGTTCGTTTTCAACCTCAAACCGGGCGATCGCGTGAGTTTGAGCGGTCCCTACGGGGATTTTTTCGTCAAGGAAACCCCGCGCGAGATGTGCTTTCTGGGCGGCGGGGCCGGTATGGCCCCCATGCGCAGCCACATCTTCAACCAGCTCCTGGATGAGAATACCGACCGCCGAATCTCCTTCTGGTACGGGGCGCGCTCGGCCCAGGAGATGTTTTACGACGAGGAATTCAAAGACCTCGAGGCGCGCTTCCCCAACTTCTCCTACCACGTGGCGCTCTCCGAACCCCAGCCCGAGGACAACTGGGAAGGCCCCACCGGGTTCATTCACCAGGTGGCCTACGACCTCTACCTCAAAGATCACCCCGACCCCACCGAAATCGAATACTACCTCTGCGGCCCGCCCATGATGATCAAGGCGGTGATGGACATGCTGGACAG
>CAYMAR010000159.1:3946-8339 GCA_964388465.1 uncultured Desulfobacteraceae bacterium | reverse complement strand
TTATTTTTTGATGTGGCAGGATTTGCAGGTGGTCGGCCCGGTTTTCTGCCCTTCTTGCTTCAACTTCTTGTGGCACTTGGTGCAGTGTTTGTTCATGATCTGTTTTTTCTTGAGGTCGCCGCTGGCCTTGAGCTTCTCGATGGCACCGGCTTCTTGGGGAAAAAGCTCATGACAGACCGCACAGTCCGGCAGGACTTCCTGATGGGCCCAATGCGGAAAGGGCACGGGGCCGCTTTTCCCCCCGTGGAGCTCAATCTGCTCGGCCCCCTTGTTCGCGGTCTGAATGGTGTAGGCATAGGCGGCACCGGTCGAGGTGATCAGCAGCACCAGAAAGAGAATTCGCAATCCCTTCATCCGGATGGTCTCCTTGCGTGTGGGTATCGGAAGCCCTGGGCATCGTGCTAGTAGGCGCCTTCTTCTTGGGCCAGGTCGGCCGCCGAGACCTTGCTCCCGAACAGCTTGAAAGCCCAGATCTGATAGATCAGCACAATCGGCACAAAGACGATGACCACCACCAGCATGATCTTGAGCGTCAGCGGGCTGGAACTGGCATTGCGTGCGGTCAGGTTGAACGCCGGATCGAGGCTGGACGGAAAAAGGCTCGGAAACAGGCCGATCACCCCGTAGAAGGTGCAGCTCACGATGGTCAGGGCCGAGGCCGCCCAGGCTTTGATCCAGGCCTGCCCCGCCATGAACAGTCGCGCGGCCAGAAGGCCGGCGACCGCAAGGGCGATCACCACGAACAGGGCCGGGTGGTTCAGGTAATTGGCGTAGAGATCGGTGGCGTACCAGCTGGCCGCCAGAAAGACGACGGCCACGGCCACGAGCACCGGCCAGGCCTTCCGAGCCACCGCGGCCGCACGCTGCTGCACCGTGCCGGTGGTCTTGATGGCCAGCCAGAGGGCCCCGTGCTGCAGGAAAAGCATGACGAACAGAACACCGCCCAGAAGGCCGTAGGGATTGAGCAGGGTCAGCAGATTGCCGTGATAGACGCCGTCGGCGTCGAAAGGAATGCCCTTGAAGATGTTGGCGAAGGCCACGCCGAACAGAAGCGCCGGCGCGAAGCTGCCGACAAAGATGCAGATCTCCCAGATGCGCTTCCAGCGCGGATCCTCCTGCTGGGAGCGGAACTCGATGGCCACCCCCCGCAGGATCAGCGTGAACAGCACCAGCATCAACGCCGAGTAGAGGGTCGAGAACATGACGGCGTAGACCACGGGAAACGCCGCGAAGGTCACGCCGCCGGCGGTGATCAGCCAGACCTGGTTGCCGTGCCAGAGCGGCCCCAGCGAGGCGATCATGGTTCGCTTCTCTTCATCGGTCTTGCCGATGAAGGGCAAGAGCGTCCCGATCCCGAAGTCGAATCCGCTGGTCATAAAGAAAATCGCCCACAGAAGGCCCCACAGAAAAAACCAAATTGCCTGTAAATCCATTGAATCCCCCTCATTCCCGTTTGGGCCGACCCGGACGGGCAAGCCCTAACGGATGAAAGCTATTTTGAACCCACGGCGCCGGATCAGGCGCCTTCCATCTGCGGCCCCTTCTGGGCATGCTTGATGATCAGGTAGTACCCGACGATCCCCAGCAGGCTGTAGATCAGTAAAAAACCGACCAGGGTGGTGGCCACCTGCAGGACCGACACGGCCGAGACCGCATCGGCGGTGCGCAGCATGCCCCACACGATCCAGGGCTGGCGTCCGAGCTCGGTCACCACCCAGCCCAGTTGGATGGCGATATAGGGCAGCGGGATGGAGAATACCAGGATCTTCAGCAGCAGCGGGCTCTCCATCAGTTTCTTGCGCCGGAAGAAGGCATAGATGCTGATCAGGATGAAAAAAGTGCCCAGTCCCACCATACCCCGGAAGGCCAGGAAGGTCAGCAGCACCGGGGGACGCTCGTCGCGGGGAAAATCATTCAAGCCCTGTATTTCGGCATTGACATCGCCATGGCCCAGAAAACTCAGGGCCCCGGGGATCGGCAGAAACTCGATGGCGTTGCGGCCGTTTTCCTCATCCGGCAGGGTCACAAGGTAGATCGGCGCCTGGCGCGTGGTCTCCCAGATCGACTCCATCGCCGCCAGTTTGACCGGTTGCTTCTCGGTGACGTCCTTGGCGTGCAGATCGCCCTGAATGGCCACCACCAGAGAGCCCACCAGCCCGCAGGCCAGCCCGATCTGGAAAGAGCGCGTGAAGAAATCCACGCTCTGCTTGCGCAGGAGATGATAAGCGCTGATGCCCATGATCAGGAAACCGACCAGCACGAAGGCGCTGCTCAAGACGTGCGCGATCTGCAGGACGGCGAACTTCTGCGTGATCACGGCAAAGAAGTCGGTCAGTTCCGCACGCCCCCCGCGGATGGTGTAACCCACCGGGTTTTGCATCCAGGAGTTGGCAATCAGAATCCAGACCGCCGAAAGGTTGGCCCCGATGGCCACCAGCCAGGCTACGGCGGCGTGCGCCTTGGCAGAGAGCTTCTTCCAGCCGAAATGCCATACGCCGATAAAGGTGGACTCCAGGAAAAAGGCAGCCGTGGCCTCGATGGCCAGGATCGTCCCGAAAATATCCCCCATATACTTGGAGTAGCCGGACCAGTTGGTGCCGAACTGAAATTCGAGAGTAATGCCGGTGACCACCCCCACCGCGAAATTGATGAGGAAGATCTTACCCCAGAACTTGGTCATTTTGAGATAGGTTTCATCGCCGGTGCGCACATAGCGCGTCTCCATGTACGCCACCACCCAGCTCAGACCGAGGGTCAGGGGAACGAATAGAAAATGAAAAGCCGAAGTTGCATAAAACTGCAAACGCGAGAGCATGACAACATCCATATACGCCTCCAACAGCATGGGCCGGCAGTTCACCTGCCGGAATCGTCCATAACGGCAGACTTCCGTTTGGATCGTTTTAGAAATTTCCCGTCATCCGGATGCGGAAACGGGCCTTAGAACCATCAGCGCGGGGACGTGCTCTTGGCCTCGCCCGAAAGCTGACACTGGCTGAAATCGACCGGCTTGCCGCAGCCCTTGCAGTTGCGGGGCTTGTCGAATTCATCCGAAAAAATTTCCATTTCTTCGCCGCACTCAGGGCACTTGCAGCTGAACGATTTCAAGTTGCGAAAATCCTCAAATCCCGGACAGTGTTGCGGTGTCGACATAATTCCCTCCGTAGGCTGAAAGGTGGATGCAGTTCGCAGATGCGCTGCGCGACGCGCGGTGTTTAATTCAGACGGGCCGCAATCTCACGGCCATAGTCCTGGGCCATCTGCATGCCGCCGCCCAGTTCGCTCGATTTGAGTAAAAGCGGTCCGCTGACCATGTCCATCCTGAAAATGTTCTTCATGGTCTCGAAAACGCGCTCCTGGGCCTCGGTGCTCCATCCATGGGCGCCGAACGCCCCGCCGATTTTCTGTGCCAAAGGCGCCTTTTCGGCCAGAAACAGAAACGTTTTCATCCCCTGAAGCATGTCCCCGTGATAGGTCGGCGAACCGAATACGTAGGCATCGTAGCCCTCGAGATCCGCTTCGGACTTGATTTCCTTCACGTTCTTCGCGACGGCCTCGTGACCCGCAAAGCGGATGCCCTCGCCGATCAGACCGGCAATCCGGGCGGTCTCTTCCGTGCGCGTGGCGTAGACAATGAGCGTTCTGGCCATGATGATCTTCTCCTCTAACGAATGCGCTGATCGATGCTCTCGTCTTCACAATCCGGCGTGTAGCAGGTCACGTTGAGAAATTCGCACTTTTCCCCACACGAAGGGCAGGGTTCGGGGGGGACCTCCTGTTTGATGGTATAGCCGCATTTGGAACATTTCCAAGTGTTCATGGTTCACCTCTTCAACAGAACCGGGTAAAGCGGGCGCCGGCCGGCGCCCGTCAATGTCATTGCGCCCGGTGTCTCAGGCTTTCCACAATCCATGCAGATTGCAGTACTCGCGTGCCGACACCTGGTCCGCGTCGATGCGGAAGGTGGCCTCGGGCGTTTCGCCGGGATTCAGAAACTGGCGGTAGACCTGGCCGTCCGCAATCAGTTCGACGAACTCAATGAAATGTTTTTCTTCCATGGGGTGAGGAACGTCGCCCACCTTGACCTTGTAGCCCCCGTCCACCTTTTCGATGACCGGTACATGCTTTTCCTTGGCCGCGTCCACCGTGTTCTCGGTGAGCCGCTTCATGGGCTGCCCGCAGCAGACCAGTTCGCCGGCGCCGCCGTGAAGCACCTCGACCACGTTGCCGCACAGGTCACATTTGTAGACTTCGAGTTTTTCCGCCATGATCTTCTCCTTAGAAATTTTGGTTCGGGCGGGTGCGGGCCATGCTGCCGAAGCCCCCCCGCCCGCGGTGATGGTGACAGAGGCTTACCAGTTCTCGCCCAGGAGCGCAAAATAGGCTTGGGGAT
>CAYMAR010000159.1:0-3846 GCA_964388465.1 uncultured Desulfobacteraceae bacterium | reverse complement strand
GGCCGTCTCCTCGAAAATCTGGGCGATCTGGACAAAACCGTCCTTTTTGGCCTTCTTGCTGAAGAAAGTGTAACGGTTGCGTGCCTGGGACTCGCCGGCAAACGCCGTTAAAATATTCTTCTCGGTCTGGGATCCTTTCAGATGGGCCAATTTTATTTCTCCAATTCTCGTCGTTGGGGGTAGGGGGAATTCGCCCTGATCCGGTGTCTGGGCTTGACCGCCCACCAACCCTTTTCCTGGTGGCGGCGTATTTCTTCTTCGGCGATTTTTTGGATCTTGTAGGCCGAATCACGGATAATCCCGTAGAGGACGCCGCACCCGACATCTTCGCGGTCCGCGTCGCCCTGGTTGGCCAGCGCGATCATCTCCTCGACCAGACTCAGGGTTTTTCGAAGGTTTTGGTTGCAGGGTTTCAAAATCGGGGCGGCTCCGCTTTGCGGCGACATTCAATACCGGCCAAGAATTTGTCGGCCGTTGTTTCTCTCACGAGATTTAATCAAATTGCGTGCCATCGATCGCCCGTCCAGGATAAACCATACAACCATTTTAATTCATTACCTTTTTAACCATCTCTCCATTCAGAACGCAATACGCCGAACCCTTCGCTGTGGTGTTCATGATACAGTCCGCGCGGCGGCCGAATCCCTCCAGGCGGGCGCAAAGGCGCAATTGTGGCTGAATTGCGTGGAACGCTTGGCTGTATCACAAAAATCCCTACGAAATGATACAATCCTGTTTCATGAAACAAAAAACGATACAACGCGCTGTTGCGCGTCTTAACTTGCTGATGCCAAACGGGAAACGGTGCTATGGATTCGGGAACACAGAAGAAGCCTTCAGACTGGTTGTCCTTAACAGAAATCCCGGGAGGAATTCAAGCGGTATGTCAATCGCGCGCTCCCCACCCGGGGCAACGGCGAAAGGCGGGGGCGGGCCGGTTTCAGGGGGGCTGGCAATGAGGAGGGCGCCCCCCCTCCGTTGGCGCCGGTTTTCCCGTGCCGCTCAGGCCTTGACGCGCTGGCCGCGGGCCAATACGACCACCTCCTCGAGGGGTATGTCCACGCCCGCTTTTTCCATGGCTTTCTGGACGATCACCAGCAACCCGGCACAGCAAGGCACTTCCATGCGCACGGCCGTGACGGACCGGATGTCGGCCTGGGCAAA
This sequence comes from uncultured Desulfobacteraceae bacterium, assembly GCA_964388465.1. Taxonomy (GTDB): domain Bacteria; phylum Desulfobacterota; class Desulfobacteria; order Desulfobacterales; family UBA5852; genus JABZFP01. The sequence goes on along the minus strand of CAYMAR010000159.1, from coordinate 2,682 downwards.
GATCTGGGCGAAGCGTTCGATGTACTCCGGGACTTCGTCGAACTTGGGACATCCGATCAGCACCACGCGTCCTTCCAGATAATCACGGTGCAGGTTCGGAAAGGCGACCGCACCGCAGTCGGCCAGCACCAAGAGATGGGCCTGCTTCAAAAAAGGCGCATGGGGCGGAACCAGCCGAATCTTGATGGGCCAGTGGGTCAGGGCCGAATCGGCCACAGGTCCTGCGTCTACGCCGGTCGGTGGGGCCGTCTCGCCGTCCTTGCGCGGGGCAAACATTTTCAGGTCCGCGGAGGGGCAGCCGCCCGTGGGAAAGGGCATGACCGGTCGGTCATCCGCCCCGGCAAGATGCTCCAGGTGTTTTTCCACCGCCGCTTCGTCGAAGGCCTCCGCTTCGCGCTCGATGATCTCGAGGGCGCCCGTGGGGCACTCGCCGATACAGGCCCCCAATCCGTCGCAAAGATTATCGGAGATGACCTTGGCCTTGCCATCGATGATGTCAAGCGCGCCTTCGGCACATCCCGTCACGCACTGGCCGCAGCCGTCACAAAGTTCCTCGTCGATTTCAACGATTTTGCGGACGATTTTCATTGTCAACATCCTCTATTTTAACTGCGGCCCCTGACCGAGCGGACCGATCGGTTCCTATCGCCGTTGGGGACGGTGTCCGCCGTCTGCCTTCATCTCGGCCGCAAGCCGCCGACAGGCCGCGGTCAGACATCCGGCGACCGCCGCTTTCAGAGCAGTGGCATCCAGGCCATTATCGCGTTTGCGCTCCTCGAGCCGGGCCAGCAGATCGGCATCGTGGATGACGCGCGTCTCAACACTCAAGTTGCTGTCGGACCGGTGGCGTTGGGCGATCAGTTCACACACCCGTTCCGCCAATTCCCCGCGGGCCTTGACCTGTTCGAGAATGCTGCGGGCCACCATAGGCTGGCCATCCGATGAAGACGATGGTTCATCAACGTCCAGCAGGTAGGCGGCGGTCAGCACGACGGCCAGGCCGGCCTTCTCATCGCGGGCGATTTGTTCGGCATAGCGTGCCACCCGCGACGCGTGGCCAATGCTTTTAAAATCCCGACCGTAATGCCGCTTGACCGCGATGGCCACCTTATCCTTGAGCAGGTTTTCCTGCTGGGCAGCCACCTCGGGGGGCAGATCGCCGATGCACTGCTCGGCGTAGGGGCAGTAGGCTGCGCAGCCGAAATCCATCCTGGGGTTGGCGAACCGGTGCCCGCAGTGCCCGCAGCGCCGGGCGGTGTCGTCCTTGAAGAATTCGACCGTGCGGCCGCAGCCGGGGCAATCCACCTCGTAGATATCACCGGGCTTCCAGAACTGCATGTCCTGACCGGGGCATTTCATGACCGACCTCCTGTCCGCATACGGCCTGCACGCAGGGCGTGATCATCCGCCGGTTGAAGATTGGCGGCCGGCCGCCCGGAGCGCCACCGAGGGGCAACGGGATCCGGGCGGCGCGGATGCGCCTTAGGCTAAGATGGCCTGGAGGTCTTCATCCGGGGTCCCGATGGGCATGATGTTGAAATTCTCCACCAGCACATCGAGGACGTTGGGCGTGATGAAGGCCGGCAGGCTCGGCCCCAGGCGGATGTCCTTGATTCCCAGGTGCAGCAGGGAAAGCAGGATGACGCAGGCCTTCTGCTCGTACCAGGAGAGCACCATGGACAACGGCAGGTCGTTGACGCCGCAATCGAAAGCCTCGGCCAGGGCCACGGCGATCTTGACGGCCGAGTAGGCGTCGTTGCACTGGCCGATGTCGAGCAGGCGCGGGATGCCGCCGATATCGCCCAGGTCCTTGTCGAAAAACCGGAATTTGCCGCAGGCCAGGGTCAGGACCACGCAGTCGGAGGGAATCTTCTCCACCAGCTCGGTGTAGTAGTTACGCCCGCTCTTGGCGCCGTCGCAGCCGCCCACCAGGAAAAAATGGCGGATGGCCTTGCTCTTGACGGCCTCGATCACCTGGCCGGCGACCCCCATCACGGCATTGCGGCCGAAGCCGGTCATGACTTCCCTGCCGTTGTCGTCGGCCGCAAAGCCCGGCATGGCCAGGGCCTTGTCGATCACCGGGGCGAAATCCGGACCGGGGACGTGCTGCACGCCGGGCCAGCCCACCAGACCGGTCGTAAAGATGTTGTCCCGGTAGGCGTCCGTGGGTTTCTGGATGCAATTGGTGGTCATCAGGATGGCCCCCGGAAAAGCGGCGAACTCCTTGGCCTGGTTCTGCCAGGCGGTGCCGTAGTGGCCATAAAAATGGCTGTATTTCTTGAGTTCCGGATAGCCGTGGCAGGGCAGCATTTCGCCGTGGGTGTAAACGTTGATCCCCTTGCCCTCGGTCTGCTTGAGGATTTCCTCCAGGTCCTTGAGGTCGTGGCCGGACACCAGGATGGCCTTGCCCTGCTTGGCCCCCAGGGGCACTTTCGTGGGCACGGGGTGGCCGTAGGTGCCGGTGTTGCCGGCGTCCAGCAGTTCCATGGCCCGCAGGTTGACCTCGCCGCATTTCAGGGCCAGGCCGACGTATTCGTTCACCCCAAGGGCCGGGTCCAAGGTGGCCGCCAGGGCTTCATGGATGAAGGCGTAGATTGCATCGTCCTCCTGTCCCAGGATCGCGGCGTGGTCGGCGTAGGCGGCCAGCCCCTTGACGCCGTAGGTCAGGAGTTCCTGCAGCGA